>CAYRXN010000040.1:0-13407 GCA_964428275.1 uncultured Planctomycetales bacterium
TCGTGTCTGCGTGCGAAGAACCCGTCGCCCGTCCACTTGCCGCCGGGGCTCGCACAAGCTGTCGGCGCTGTTCGCGGTGCTGTGGGCGCTGGTTCTCGGGCAAGGGGGGGCCGCCCGAGCGCAGACCACCGCAACGACCCGGCCGCGCGCGTCGCTGGCGGACGCCGTCGCCGTGGCCCGGGCGTGGGTCGCCGCGCCCCGCAGCGAGAAGCGCGTGGTCGCGTTCGCGCCGGCGGCCGAGATCCGCTATCGCGTCTACGCGGAGCCGCGGCCGCTGCGGGTCTGGATCGCGCGGATCGATCTGACCGCGCCGGGCGTGCGCTTCGCGTTTACCCAACCCGACCCCTCGCCGGCGGCCTCGCAGCCCGCGTGTGAAACCCGCTCCGCGACGACGCTCGACTTCGCGATGCAGCGCGGCGTCCAACTCGCGATCAACACCAGCGCCTTCGAGCAGTTTCGCCCGCGGATGGGCGAGCCGATGGACATCGTCGGCCTGGCGGCGGTCCGGGGTGAAAAGTTCTCCGAGCCGGACGAGCGTTTTGGGGCGCTGTACGTTTCCCCAGACGGGCGCGTCGCACTCAAGGGGCCACCGCTGCCGCAGGACGAGCTCTGGAACGTCGTGGCCGGATTCCGCATGCTCGTGGACGACCGGCACATCGTCGTGTCCGAGCGGGTCATGTCCACCAGGTTCGGCGGCGTGAACCCCCGCACGGCGGTCGGCGTCGATCGCGCCGGCCGCACGCTCTGGATCGTGGTTGCCGACGGGCGGCAGAAGGGTGTCAGCGAGGGAATCACGCTCGTCGAGCTGGCCTGCCTGTTCCGGTCGCTCGGCGCGTGGGACGCGCTCAACCTCGACGGCGGCGGCTCATCGACGCTGGTGCTCGAAGACCGCGAGGGCGTGCATCGCGTCATCAACACACCGGTCGGGCGCGGCGCGCCCGGTACGCTTCGACAGGTCGCCAACAACCTCGGTCTCTACCTGCCCGGCGCGGGCATCGAGCCGAGCCACGAGCCGCCCCGCACGCTCCGCGAGGCCGTCGTTCGCCTCATCTCCAGGCGGCGCGGCGGCGGGTACGAGTGGAAAGGCGACGGCGTCAGCCGCGATATCGTCTATGACGGCAGGGTCGTGTTGCGCGCCAACCCGCGGGGCACGTTCTGTTGCGGCGCCACGCTCGAGGCGCTTCTCGATGCCTACTGCTGGCGCAAGTTCGGCGACCCGGTCCCGCCGACGCGCGGGCGCTGGTTCGAAGGCTGGCCGCCGGAGAAGTTCGCCGCCTTGCAGAAGGGCTGGTACGGCACCGAGGACGCTCCGGGGCTCACGTACTTTCCGCCGCCGATGCGGGCGGTGATCCGCGAGCGGCAGGTGGCCGAGGTACTGCCGTGGTCCGGCCTGGGCGAGCCGGTGCGGACCCGTCGGCTGTTGCGCCGTGGCGATTTTGTCGAGTTCTGGCGAAAAAACGGCAGCGGCCATTCGGTGATCTTCTGGGCGCGCGACTACGACGAGGCCGGCCGCGAACGCTTGTGGTACTGGTCGAGCCAGCGCCGCCCACGCTGGGCCTACCCCCGCCGTCCGGGTGGCAAACCCGAGCGGACCCCCGGCTACGGACTGAACTGGGAAATCGTCGGCACGCAGATCGACCCCGCGCGCGTCTTCGGGGCCGCGCCGATCGACTGACCCCGTCCGCCGCGCCGTTCTCCGCCGGGGAGGTACGAGCCGCCTCGGCGTCGCTGCGCGTGTATTGCCGGGGTGGCCTATCGTCGAGGACAGCGGAAGGGGGGAGAAACGGCGTCGGGAGTTTCGGCCCGCCAAAGGACGGGGCAAGCGGTGTTCGGAACCCGTCAGCTCTCCACCCGGGAAGGGCGGGATACCTGGTGCCGCTCGTTCCAGTTGGGGACACCCCCGGCGGCGTGGACTTTGTTGAGCTTCCGGTAGCTCTCGACGACGAAACGCACGTAGGCGCGTTCGGCATCGCTCACGTCGCGCGCGATGCGGCCGGGCACGCCGAGCACCAGCTTGCCGGCGGGTACGATCGTACCGGGCGGCAAGACGGCCCCCGCCGCGACGATGGCCTGCTCGCCGATCTCGCAGTCGTCGAGCACGATCGCGCCGGTTCCGATCAGCGCCCGCGCGCCCACACGCCGGCAGTGCACCACCGCGCGATGTCCGATCGAAACCTCGTCCGCGATCTCGAGCGGCACGCCCGTCTTGGTGTGGATCACGACGGCATCCTGCACGTTCACCCGCCGGCCGATTCGAATCGCGGACACGTCGCCGCGGATCGTGACGTGGTGCATGACCGTGGTTCCCTCGCCGAGCACGACGTCGCCGCCGACGAAAGCGGTGGGGGCGATGTACACGTTCTTGCCGAGTCGCGGTCGGGGAATCTGCACGTCTTCGGGCATGGGCATCCTCCAGGCGCGGGGGCTTTCCGCCCGACGGCCGCCGGGCGCGGGCGGAAGCGGTACCCGCCGGCGGTGGCATTGTAGCTCCGCGGCGACGACGCGGCATGTCGGTTGGCGGTCGGCGATGCGGGCGCGAGTTTGGCACAGCGTGTTCCGCGGCCAGCGCAAGAAACGAGCGGCGGTCGCAAAGCCAGGCTTTGCCACCACCGCTCGGGATCCCGGTACAGGAGGAGGAGGTCGGTTTACCGGGGTTACACAGTCAGAACGTTCTTTTCCAGTGCGCGGCGCAGCTTGTCGAGCGCCTTGTTCTGGATTTGGCGCACACGCTCCTTGGTCACGCCGATCATCGCGCCGACCTGTTCGAGCGTCTTGCCCTTGGCCACATCGGTCTGGCTGGGCCGGTTCTCGATCGCAAACCTCGCCCGGATGACCCGGACTTCGACATCGTTGAGGCACGCGAGGTTGCTGCCGAGGATCGACTTGAGCTCGTCAACGCAGTCTTCCTCGACGCTTTCACGCAGCGACTGCACGTGGTGGCTCTTTTCGAGCGTGGGGTCGAACTCGGTCGGGAAGTGGCTTCGGTAGCGGGCGGTGCGCGTCGCGACGCGCGAGAACGCCTTGAGAATCGCCCGGCAGGCGTAGGTACTGAACTTGAATCCGCGAGCGCAGTCGAACTTGTCCACCGCCCGCAGCAGCGCGAGGTTGCCTTCGCTGATCAGGTCGGCGTGATCCACGCCGGTCAGACGCGTTCGTTTGGCCATCGCCAGCACGAGCGCGACGTTTTGCCGGACGATGTCGGCGCGGGTCTCGCGGGTGCAGCGTTCCCAGCGCAACAGCTCGCGGGCGGCCTCGGCGGTGAGCTCCTTGCCGCGGAACTCGCGCAGGATGCGCATCGCCCGGAAGCGGCAATAGTTGAGTTTGAGAAACAGGTGTTGTTCCTGCTCGCTGGTCAGCGTGCGCCCGTTCGGGGCCGAGAGCAGGTCGGCACCGCTGTCATCGTTTCCGACACGGTCGCCTGGCGTGTCGGGGCCCGGCGGCAGCGGTCCCATGAGCGTATCTTCGGCATCGCGTCGCTGAAACAGCGCGTTGAACATGCAGTCGATCGGTTCGGAGAGACGCCGTTCGAGCAACTCGATATCCGCTTGCGAGAAACCACGCAACACGGCGGCCGGTGGCATCTTGGCACGCGGCTGCAACTTTCGAATCGACGACGTTGCGGTAGACCCCTTCGGTGAAGACGACATCGCGTTTCCCCTGACATTGTCGGAGGTCGGTGGACCTCGCAACTCGCGCCCAAGCGACACCGGGAGCCCCGCCGCGCGCGCATCGCGCGCGAACGTTTCACGCGGCACCTTATGGGCCGAAACCAATTGTCCGGATGAAACTGCGTTCGACGTCTGGGGGGAGCCTTCCAGTACGACTTGTCGAACGACAGCACCTATGGGGAGCCTTCAACCGTCGGAAAGTATAACCTACGTTGCGAACAAGATCAAGTAATTCGTCAAGCGCGGGGTTGCAAAAAGCGTGTTCTGCGCGATTCTGGCACTCGCAAGTTCGTCGCTACTCGTACCTTAGCGCCTCGATCGGGTCGAGCGCCGCCGCCGCCCGGGCCGGGTAGAGTCCGAACGAGACACCTGTGATCGCGGATACGAAAAAGCTCAGCACGACGCCCCACCAGGGCACGATCGTTTCCCAGCCCACCATCGTCGTCACGACGCGTGCCAGCGTGATCCCCAGGATGATTCCGATAATGCCACCGCCGACACTCAGGATCACGGTTTCGACCAGGAACTGGGCGGTAATGTGGGCCCGTTTGGCGCCCAGCGCCCGGCGGATGCCGATCTCGCGTGTCCGCTCGGTGACCGACGCCAGCATGATGTTCATGATGCCGATTCCGCCGACCAGCAGCGAGATGCCGGCGATGCTTCCCAGCACGATCTGCCAGATGCGCTTGGTCTTCTGCGCCTGGAGCAGCAGTTCGAGCGGGACGATGACGGCGTAATCCTGCTGCGGGTGGCCGTGGGAGAAGACGCGCTGCACCATCTTCGACACCGCGAGCACGTTTTTCTGGTCGTCCACGTTGACGTACACGTCGCTGAACTGGACTTCCTTGATCTCGCGCGAGCCGCTGCGCAGCTTGACCTTGAGTGCACCGTATCGCAGGTCCGCCGCCGACAGGGGGATGTATACATCGCGGTTGACGTTGCGCGAGCCGACGCCCTTGGCCGGCGAACCGGCGGTGGCCATCTTCCCCAGTACGCCGACGACCCGGTAAGGAACCGCCCCGGTGGAACGGCTGGTCACGACGACGGTCTGGCCCAGCGGATCCTCGTGCCGAAAGAGGTGCTCGGCCACGTCGTGTCCGATCACCGCGACCTTCATGTGTCGGGTCTCGTCGGTCGCGGTCAACGGCCGCCCGCGGGCTATCCGAATGTGGACGATCTCGAAGTAGTTCTCCGTCACGCCGAGTACGTGGCCGTCGAACCGCCGCGCGCCGAAAGTGATATCGCTGGCGACGTCGCGCATGCGCACCACGCTGCGCGTGTGGGGCAGTTCTTCGATGCGCTCGACATCTTCAGCCTTGATGCCGTAGCGGCGCACGAAGGTCTGGGCGACGGTGGCCTGTCCCGACTGGGGTGGCTCGACGCTGCGAATGATGATGTTCTCGCTGCCCAGCAGGCGGATGCTCTTCATCTGTTCGGCGGAGGCCCCCTCGCCGATCGCGAGCATGCACACCACCGCCCCGACGCCGAAGATCATCCCCAGCGCGGTCAGCAGCGAGCGCAGCTTGTGGGCGCGCAGGGCCCGCAGCCCCAGGGCCACCAGTTCACGCGAAAACAGCGTTCGAATCAGCATATGTCAGCCCGTGGTTCGGCGGCTCGCCAGGCCGATCGCTCCCCCGCCCGGTGAACCTGGCCGAGCAACCCGCAGGGTCGCGCCGCCCGGCCAGTTCATTTGCCCCCCCTGGGATCCCCCCTCGATGGGGGACGGTTCGCAACTCTCCGCCCTTTCAGAGAGGGGCCGGAGGAGGGCGGCGGTCGGGTCGGACCCGCCCCCGGACCTCGCCCTGCCCGCCGGTGCGGGCACCTGGCATCGAAGCGCCTTGTGGTGATGCGTGCAGCAAGCTGTCGTCACCGTTCCCGGCACCGCGCGGGCCTCGAAGGCCCGCGACTCCTGACAAGATGCAAGCCGCGTGAGAAACCACGCGAACCGTGAGAAACGACACTAACCCGGTCCGTGACCGCCCTGTTGGGGCGGCAGCTCGATCGGGCCGAAGCGATCTTCGTAGGCCTTGATGGTCTGCTCGAGCGCGACCATGAGGCGTTTGGCGTTCTGGGGGATCATCACCAGCCGGTGCGAGATCTTGACCAGCGGCTGCTTCAGGCCGGGCATCGGCGTGTTGACACCCAGGTACAGCGAGATTTCGTCCGGCGTGGTGGCCATCGCGAACGAGTTGGCGTAGAGCGTTTCCATCCCCGAGGCGTCGAGCCGGACCTGCTGCGGTCGTGGCTGCTGGGGCTGGGATTCCTCTTCTCCGAAGATCATGGCGGCGTCTCCCGTGGGGGCGCGTGCGGCCCCGAACGGGCACTTTATGGCGCCGGGGAGTCGCGGACAAGTTGCCAACGGAGCGGCGGCCACGTATACTCTGCCTCGAGATCAGGTGGTTTCGGCCGGCGTGGTCGATTGGCTCGCGCGCCCGGCTGAGGCCTAACCCGTGTGTTGAATGGAGGATAGGGCCATGCCACTGACAGTGGACAAGAAAGCGGAAATCATGGGGCAGCATCGCCGGCACGATTCGGATACCGGGTCGGCGGAGGTTCAGATCGCCTTGCTTACCGAGCGGATCGTCGGCCTCACCGAGCACCTCAAGCTTCACAAGAAGGATCACTCCTCCCGGCGTGGTTTGTTGAAGATGGTCGGCAAACGCTCGGCTCTGCTCAAGTATCTTGCCCGGACGGATCGCGAGCGCTACCTCGCCACGATCCAGAAACTCGGATTGCGGAAGTAACCTCTCCGATCGTCGGAGAGCGACCGGCCTGTCCATTCCCTCGCCAGCGCCCACCGTTTGCGGACGCGAGAGCACCCCGCGTGCTTTCGTCGCGACGGGACAGGCGGGACTGCGGGGAAGTTGCGGCAGCGCCGCTGTTGTTGGATTTGTGTTGGCTATGTGTTGTGTAATGTTGGGATTGTGCAGGCGGCAGGTTAGAGGAACGTGATGACATTCAAGGTTGAGCGGCAAATCGGCGCAAGCAAACTGACGATCGAAACCGGAAAAGTGGCCCGACAGGCCCACGGAGCGGCCATCGTCCAGTACGGCGAAACGGTCGTACTCGGCACGGCCCTGACCGGTCCCCCGCGCGAGGGGATCGATTTCTTCCCCCTCCAGGTGGATTATCGCGAGAAAATGGCCGCCGCCGGCAAGTTCCCCGGCGGCTTTTTCAAGCGCGAAGGGCGGCCCACCGCCAAGGAAATCCTCACCATGCGGATGATCGACCGCCCCGTGCGTCCGCTGTTTCCCAAGGCGTTCAAGGATGAGGTCCAGATTCAGTGCCTCGTGCTCGCCGCCGACGACCAGAACGACCCGGACGTCGTGGCGATGACCGCCGCCGCCTCGGCGCTGGCCATTTCGCCGCTGCCCTTCCAGGGCCCCGTGGCTTCGGTCCGCGTCGGGCGCATCGACGGCGAGCTGGTCATCAACCCCACGCGGTCGCAGATGGAATACTCCGATCTCGACCTGATCGTGGCCGGCACGCCCCACTCGGTCAACATGATCGAGATCGGCTGTCGCGAGCTCTCCGAGGAAGTCGTGGCCGACGCCATCGAGTTCGGCCACAAGAACGGCGTGATCCCGATCTGCGAGATGCTCGAAGAGCTCAAGAAACACGCCGGCAAGGAGTGCACCTGGGAAGCCCCCGAAGCCGACACGGCGTTTCTGGACGACGTGAAGGCCCGCTGCTGGGACGAGCTCGTCGCCGCCAAGCAGATCGCCGGCAAGCAGGAGCGTTACGCCGCGGTCAGGGCCGTCTATGACAAAATGATCGAGCACTACTGCCCCGAGGACGCAGACAAGCCCGAGCACACGCCGGGGCAGGTGAAGGAGGCCGTTCGGCAGGTCGAACGGGCGGTGGTGCGCCAGCGGATCCTCAAGGAACACATCCGTCCCGACGGCCGCGGGCTCGAAGACATCCGCCCCATTACGGCCGAGGTCGGCTGGCTGCCGCGCGTGCACGGATCGGCGCTGTTCTCCCGGGGCGAGACGCAGGCGATGGTCACCACCACGCTCGGCACGGCCTCCGACGAGCAGATCATCGACGACCTGATCGAGGAGTACAGCAAGAAGTTCCTGCTGCACTACAACTTCCCGCCGTTCTGCGTGGGTGAGGTGCGGCGGATCGGCGCGCCCGGCCGGCGCGAGATCGGCCACGGCGCGCTCGCCGAGCGCAGCCTCGAAGCCGTCCTGCCCAGTCCGGACGACTTCCCCTACACGATCCGCCTGGTCAGCGACATCCTCGAATCCAACGGGTCGAGCTCGATGGCGACCGTCTGCGGCGGCACGCTGGCCCTGATGGACGCCGGTGTGCCGATCAAGGCGCCGGTCGCCGGCATTTCGATCGGCATGGTCGAGGAGAACGACCAGGCCGTGCTCTTTCCCGACATCCTGGGCGAAGAAGACGCCTTCGGCGACATGGACTTCAAGGTCGCCGGCACGCGCGAGGGGATCACGGGCATTCAGTTGGACATCAAGGCCGAGGGGCTCAAGTTCAACCTGATGCGCGATGCGCTCCAGATCGCCAGGAAGGCCCGCTTCCACATTCTCGACATCATGGAGTCGGTGATCGACAAGCCGCGGCCCGAGATCAGCAAGTACGCCCCGCGGCTGCTCATGATCCAGATCGCCCCGGAGAAGATCGGCAAGCTGATCGGTCCCGGCGGCCGCTCGGTCCGCGCGATCCAGGCCGATACCGGCGCGCAGATCGACATCGAGGACGACGGCACCGTATTCATCTCCTGCACCGACGCCGAGAAGGCCCAGAAGGCCTACGACCTCGTGCAGAAGATGACCGAGGACATCCAGGTCGGCCGGATCTACGACGGCAAGGTCGCCAGCATCAAGGACTTCGGCGCGTTCATCGAGATCCAGGAAGGCCAGGACGGGCTTTGCCACATCAGCGAGCTCGACGAAGGCTACGTCCGCTCGGTCAGCGACGTCGTGAGCGTCGGCGACGAGGTGCGCGTCAAGGTCATCGCGATCGACGACCAGGGGCGCATCAAGCTCTCGCGCAAGGCCGCGATGCAGGAAGACAAGGAAAAGTCCGGCGAAAGCGACGACTAGCGGCGCGACCGCCACAGCCTTTTCCGAACCACGAGAATCGAACCGCAACGCCGCACTCGTTCCAACCGGGTGCGGCGTTGTGCGTCATTGCGTGTCGTGGAGCGCGTTCGGCGGGGAAGTCGATCGGGGCCGCAATGCCGCCGCGCTGGTACACTCATGCGCGGGCCAGAATCCAGTACCGGGATGGGGACACGCGTCTCCGGCCTGCGCCCGTCGAGTCCGAGGTGCTCGGTTCCATGTTGCGTCACCACGCGTTGCACAGCCATGTCTCGCCTGTGGCGGGCAGCTGGACTCCGCCACGCGTGGGCGTGTGCGTTCGGTCCGATGACGCCGCGGCGCACGCCCACGCGCGGTTGCTGGCGCGCGAGCTGGGGCTTCCGATCGTTGGTGAGAAGGACGCCGGCTGTGACCTGCTGCTGCTGGTGACCGCGCAGGGGTTGGAATTGCAGGCAACGGGGCGGGCAGCGCCGGGCGCCGTTCGGGCGGGGCTTGGTGCGGAAGGGGGCGGCGCCCGCCGATTGGCGGCCGCGTCACGCCGGCAGCCGCTGGCCCGCGCGGTCGGACTCCAGAAGCGCACGCCGACGGTGGTGGATGCGACGGCGGGTTGGGGACGCGACGCGGCCGTGCTGGCGAAGCTCGGTTGCCCGGTGCTGGCGATCGAGCGCAGCCCGGTGCTGGCGGCCATGTTGCGCGACGCCCTGGACCGGCTGCATGATTGCGACTGGCGGACGCGCATTACACTGCGGGTTGGCGACGCTGCCGAGATTCTCGAGCACCTGTCCGTCGATCGGCGGCCCGACGTCGTTTATCTTGATCCGATGTTTCCGCCCCGCGGGAAGGCCGCCCGCCCGAAGAAAGATCTCTACGTTCTGCGCCGGTTGGTGGGAGACGATCCGGATGCTGCCCGCCTGCTGGAGACAGCCCGCCGCGTGGCCCGGCAGCGTGTCGTGGTCAAGCGGGCGCCCCATCTGCCGCCGCTGGCTCCCGAGCCGAACACGAGCATTCGCAGCAAGTTGCTTCGCTTCGACGTGTATTTCGTGTAGCGCGATAGCGCGGAAAAACGAACAACGCCGTGGCGAGCCGCGACCTCGCCACGCCGTGGCTGGGGACCGCCGTCCGGGTGACTTCCCGCCGCTGCCGCTAGGGCTGCCCCTCGGTGGCGCCACCCGTCGAGAGGTTGATCTGATACCGCTGCTTGAGCAGCTCGACCCACTTCTTCATGGCGTTGGTCATGGCGATGCGCTTGTTGTCCTGCGTGCTGCCCTCCATCGCCGCGCCGACACCGGGTTTCTCGGAAGGCCTGGTCAGTTTCTCCAGCAGGCTCTCCGTATCGAGAATGAACCGCTCGAAACGATTTCGCAGCGCGATTCGAACCGGGCTGCTGGTCTTGTCATCGATCTTGTACAGCTCGGTCGTGTAGCGCTCGACACCGTAGGCGAACATGGCTGCGGTGGCCTTGATGAGTTTGAGTTTCTCCTCTTCGCTGAACTGGCCAACCAACCGGGCCGCGAGCCGCAGGCCGGGGCCGTCGGCGGCTCCGGCGGACACGTTGCCGGACTGGTACTGCCTGCCGCGCGCGTCGAGCACGCCGAGCAGTGCGGCTGCGATCACTTTGCGGTCTGGCGATCCCCGGCCCACCGCGGTGTAGTCCATCGCTTCGTACACGATGCCCAGCGTAATCGCGGAGGTTTCCTGCTTTCCGGCGGTTTCCAGGGCATGGATGACCTGCGAGAACGCCGGATCCCCGGCGACGGCGAGTTTGGGACGCAACTGTCGAAGTCCGATGGCCGCCGCGGTTCGGACCGGTACCCGCTTGTTGCCCAGCGCCTCGACGAGCAGCTTGTACGCATCGACCTGGTCGAGCGTGTTCGCAATTGCCAGCAGCTGCGCCGCGGGAATGTCCTTGGCGCGCTTGTACGCCGCCCCCGCCGCGTCGAAATACGCCTGCGCGAAGGCGTCCTTGAATTCGCTGGTTCCCTTGGCATAAGCCGACCGCAACTCGCGGGCGGCGGTCGTGCCACCGCCTTCGACTGCGACGATCGCCTGCACGCGCGCCTCGATCCACGTGCGCAGCTGCTTCTTCTCGTCGTCGGTCAGGCTGCTCTTGATCTGAAGCTGCTCGATGATGTTCTGTCTTGCGGGTTTGTCCTGGGCACGCAGGGCCGGACACACCGCCACCACCGCGAGCAACGCCACCACCAACCGGAGTTCTCTCACCATCCGCCTGCTCTCCAGCGAAGAATGTAGCAAGTCATCACGCAAGCCGCGATTCTAGCGACCGCGGCGCGGATTACACCCTTTGGACGCGGAAAATCCCCCCACTGACAACTCACTCCGAGTGGATGTCGGCCGTGAAGAGCCATACCCGGGTCTGCGGGTCGCGCCAGGCATCGGCCGGCAGCCCGGCCTTTTCCGCGCAGCAGCGCGACAGGAACACCTCTTTGTCGAGATGATGCTCGACCGCAACCTGGGGCAGAAAAAGTCCCCGCTGCGCGCCCCGCTCGACGATGATCCCGTGTCGGCCGATTTCGAGTTCGTCGATCGAGCGCATCAGCCAGGGCCTGGAGAGGACCGATACTTCGATCTGCAAATCGCCGAGCTCTTCGGGGGCAACCGGCTGAAACCGTGGGTCGCCGAGTGCCGCCGTCCTCGCCGCGTGCCGCACGGCCTCGGGCAGCGGACGCGAACCATCGAGAATCCCCATGCATCCCCGTAACCGCCCGAACTTCTTGAGTGTTACGAATACGCCGCCGTAGTCCTTCGGCGCGTCTGCGGGGGCCACGGCCGTGTCGCACTCTCGTCCGCGCACGGCGCACTCGATCACATCACGGGCGAAAGCCGGCCATGTTCGGTTCGACGATTTGAGTCCACCCATCGCGACTTGCTCCGCTGGACCGATAAATACAGTCTGACAGAGTATATCGCGCACGCTCCCGGCGGACAGCGGCTCAACCCTGGCGAATCCAGCTCACGAGCGCATGCGCATGCCGGTGGACAGGAGCCGATGGCGTGCGTACAGTCCCCGCCATGTGTGCTGACACCGATTCCAATACGATGCGGCACGGCGGCCGGACGACGGAGTCGCAGACCTCCGCGGGCTCGGATTCCGTCTCGCCAGGCGCCCACCGCTCGCCTTCCTTTCCGCCCATGAACCCGCTGCTGGCCATTCGATCCGCACTGACCGGCATCCTCATGGGAATCGCCAACCTCATCCCGGGCGTCTCCGGCGGAACGATGATTCTGGCGATGGGGCTCTACGAAGAATTCATCAGCGCGGTGGCCGATGTCACCGCCTTGCGGTTGTCCTGGCGGCGAATCATCTTTCTCGGCATCGTCGGTGGTTGTGCGGCAGGGGCGATCGTCGGGCTGGCTGGCGTGATCCTCTATCTCCTTTTTCACTACACGGTGGCCATGTTCGCACTCTTCATCGGCCTGACGCTCGGAGGCGCGCCGCTGCTCTACCGCGCGGTCAGGCCGATCGGCGCGGACGTCGTCGTCGCTACCGCAGTCGGTCTCGCGGCCATGCTCGGCGTCCTGCTGCTCAAGAGCGATCGCGGCTTTCCCCACAACATGGCGATGGATTTCACTTCCGGGATCGTCGGAGCGACCACGATGGTCCTGCCGGGGATCTCGGGCTCCTACATGCTGCTCGTGCTCGATCAGTACGATCGCATTATCGGCGCAATCCACGACTTCAAGGAAGCCGCCCAAAGCCGCGATATTCCGCGGCTCAAGGAAGCACTGCGGATCGTCATTCCGGTCGGTGTTGGGGCGGTCCTGGGGATCGTGCTGCTGTCGAACCTGCTCAAGCTCCTTCTCAAGCGGTTCCATCGCGTGACCGTCGGTGCTTTGCTCGGTATTCTGCTGGGGTCGGTGCTCGGGCTGTGGCCGTTTTCGCAAACCGCTGGGCACAAAGCACTTGAGGCTCGTTCGCTCGCAGAGATTCGCGCATACGCGCAGCGGTGGTCGATCCCGGAAGTCGGGCGCTTCGATACCAAAGAGGCCCTTATCGAGTACCTCTCTCGCCCGGAGGTCTGGAAACGGGGACACAGGCCACCGATCGACGCAGGGGCCGCCACGCTCGCGATCGTGATGGCCGTGATCGGTTTCGGAATGACGGCGGCACTGTCGCGCCTCGGCCGCGAATCGTCCGAGGTGGGCGCTGGCGAGACGCCCCGCAGCCCGTCCAGCTAGGGTTGCGGTGGACGATTGCTGCCTGACGGAGTTTCGCCACTGGAGATACGCGGCCCGGTTGCCGCCGTCACATTGCCTAACTCTTTGTAGGATATGCTGTTGCGTTGTTGTTGTTTCGGGAATATGACGGGGGTTCGTCAGTTGCGTATCGGGCTGCCGCAGCCCATGTGCAGTGGCGCCTTTGTGTAACGTCTTTGTATGAATAATGTTACAGATCATTGCGGTCGTTTGCCGATTCTGGAACGGAGATTGTACCAAACGCCGCGGTGTGATTGCGCGCCCGCGTGGTGCGTAATCTTGGTGGAATTGCTGGTTACGGTTCGGTGGAACGGCTGACAGGAGGTTAGTCGCGGCCAACCGAAAAGGATTTCTCAGGAGAAGTCTATGTCACGAAACAGATGGCGAGGAAGTGTGTTTGGGGCGCTGGCCCTGGGCATGCTGGCGGCTGTCGCATTGGGAGGCGAGGTGACGGCGCC
>CAYRXN010000041.1:0-6311 GCA_964428275.1 uncultured Planctomycetales bacterium
CGTCGCGGCTGCCCGGGCCTTGCCCGTGCTGGCGACGGGACGTGAGTCTGGCAGCGGACCCAGCCACAACAGCATTCCGACACACGCGGCAGCCGCCAGCCCGGCCAGGTGCAGTGCCCGCCGGCCCGTGGGACGGCGGAAACGTCGGTTTCTTCCGTCGGCCACGACGCCGCGCAGGGCGAGGTGAAGCGCGTGGTCGATCGCGCGGGTCTGTTCATAGACTTCGGCCGCCTGTGGATCGTCGCGCAGGCGGGCCTCGAGCTCCCGGCGCTCGTGCGGCGTGGCCTCGTGGTCGAGGCAGCGCGAGATCAGCCGTTCCAGGTCGTCGGCCGGGCGTTTCATGGTCTCACCTTATCTTTGAGCATTTCTCGCAACAGACGGCGGGCTCGCACGAGCCGCGTTTCCACCGCGTCCAGCGACAATCCCAGCACCTCACCGATTTCCGCATAACTCCAGTCTTGCAGGTGCCGCAGGACAAAGGGCTCGCGATAGAGCGCAGGCAGCGACTCGATCGCCTGAAGCAGGAGCTCGCGCGTCTCGCCGTCGGTCGTCGAACGCACGGGACCGGCGGCCCGGAGGTCGCCCAGATCCTCCGAAACCGCTTCCAGCCCGACCGTTCTTCGCGCCCGCCGCTCCTGCGAGGCATCCACGGCCACGTTGCGCGCCACGGTGTAGAGCCACGATCGAAGTCGGCGGGGGTCGTTGAGCGACCCGATTCGTTGCCAGACGCGCGTCCAGACCTGCTGAGCGACGTCGTCGATCAGATCCCGCCGCCCGGTGACTCCGTATATGACCCCGCGCATCCAGCCCTCGTGCGCACGGATCAAGCGATCCGCGGCACCACGGCTGCCGCGCTGCGCCTCGCGAACCAAGGCCTGCGCCATCTCGACGTCGACGGTGGCGTGGGTCATCCCGTGTAGAATAGACGCTCGTGGGCCTCGAATCATGACAAAAATCGTACCGTCAACCGGCCGGATGTCCGGGCCGGGCCGACCATATGCCTCCGCCTGCGATTACACGTTGCCACCGGGGCGGTTGCTGCGCTGCCGGCCCCAGTCGTCGCAGGCGGCGAGCGGCCCTGTCTGCATTCGCGGGCGTTCCCTTGTAACTGCCTGCGTATGGGGAAGTTATGCGAGTGTGCGTTCGCGGGGCGAGGCCGCGGCGGCCGGCCGGATTGTCCTTGCTATCGTCGTGGGGGTTGACAATAATGCCAGAATAGGCGAGGGGACTGTGCAGGGATGTGATTTCTTCGATGCGGACTCATCACAACAAGGTGGACACGATCATGACAACAGGTTGCACGAAGCATTCGGGCGCGAGCCGGCGCGCACCCGGCGCATTTACCCTCGTCGAGCTTCTTACGGTCATTGCGATTATCACGCTGCTGATCGGTCTGCTGATTCCGGCTCTGTCCAAGGCGCGTGCCCAGGCCAAGTCGGCCGCCACGCGGGCCATGCTCAAGTCCGCCGGCGACGGGCTGGACATGTTCCGCAACGAAAACCCGAAAGAATGCCCGAGCGACGGGTATCCGAAGTCGTCGGCGCGTGACGATCCCACGGAGGAAGGGACGCAGGAGATCGTCGGGGCCCAATGGCTGGTGCGTTACCTCATGGGTAAGCACCTCGACGGCTATGTGCCCAAGAGAAACGTCCCGCGCAAGTACCTGGCGGACAACCCCCCGCAGGCGGGCTGGGAACAGAAGGGTTGGTATGCCCGCCCGAACGACCCGGACTGGCCGGGAGACGGCTACGGGGCTCCGTTCCAGAAAGTTGGTCCCTACCTGGAAGCGGACAAGGTTCGCGTCGCCATGCCCAAGGATCTGCCCGGCTATGCCGGCATCGCACTGCCCGGTACGGACGCAAAGACGTTCGAACAGCCGGTTCTGCTCGATGATTTTGGCTTCCCGGTCTTGTACTACGCCGCCAACACGCGGGTGCTCAAGGCTCGCCAGGGACAAGCGCCGCTGGCGTGGATCGGCTGTGGCGGCGGGACCTGCTACGGCAGCGTGCGCGGCGTCTACGAATTCGCCGACAACTGGCTGTTTACCGGCTTGTGCACGGCGCCGGGCACGTGTGCGTTGCCGCCGTGGGATCTGTCCGAAACCGGGTTGGGGCACAAGATCGAGGTCTTTGCGAATGGGTATGATCCCGATGCGCAACCCAGCCCGGACCCGACCAAGGCTGCCGAGCCGGACACGTTCGTTAATTACATCCTGAACAAAGAGGTCTATGACGCCACGTCGAACAGCTCCGGCCGGGCTCCGACCGCGGCGCCCGTTCGCCGGGACTCGTTCATCCTGATCACGCCGGGTGCTGACGGTATTTACGGCACGAGCGACGACGTGAAGAACTTCTAGTTCGCCGCGGCTGCGGCGCTGTGCGGATCGTCGCCGGGAAGCCCGTGGCGGCGCGTGTCTGATAACCGGCTTGCGGCCCCGGCGTTGCTGATTTTCGTTGACTTTCGACTTGCGCGTCGATGTAATCGAATAAGACCCACGGTGGGGAAAGAGGCCGCTGCCTGCGCTGTCGGGCCGGCTCACGTGGTGTTCACGATCAGCTAGCAATCCCGCGGGACGGCGGTATCGCCGTCAGGGAGATTCTGTGTTTCTGTTTCGTCCAACAGGAGGTAACGAGCATGTCGGGTAAAGGTTCCTTGCGGCGAGGCCTGCTGGCCGCGTCGGCTGCCGTCGCGCTGACGATGGCGCTCTTTGCGTTCGCACCGAACGCGGTGGCGGCCGATCGGATGGTGCTGGCCGAAAACTTCACGGCGACGTGGTGAGGTTACTGTCCCTACGCCGGTCGGGCGTTGAACAACCTGATGACGGACTATCCGGACAGCATCATCTCGGTTCAGTATCACCTCAGTGACAGCTATACGGTACCCATCGCGAACCAGCGCGACAGTTTCTATGGCGTGACCGGAACGCCCACGACCTGGTTCGATGGGCGGATCTCGCGTGTGGGGGCCTACACCAACGACAGCCAGATGTACAGCTGGTACCAGAGCGCGATGAACACGCGGCTCGGCGTGCCGACCGACGTGACCATCGGCCTGGAAGTGAACAAGGTCGGGGCACAGTCGTACCGCGTTACCGCGACGGTGGGCATCGAAGAGGGCGGAACGGGCAAGACGATGGTCATCCACTTTCTGCAAGTGCTTGACCACTATCCCGACTACGCCGACAACCGCTATCGCAACACGGCGCGCGACCACAGCGAGGCCACCGTGAGCGTCGCCGCAGGTGATACCAAGTCGGTGGACAGTATCGACTTCGTGATCGACGGAGTTGACTGGGACAACAAGGAAAACGTTCGCTTCGTGGTCTGGGCCCAGGAAACCGGCTCGTCCGCGCCGCGCGACGTCTACCAGGCGGCTGTCATCGATCTCCCCCAGCCCGTCGAAGGCGACATCAACGGCGACGGCAAGGTTGACCTGGAAGACCTCGCGATCCTGCTCGGGGCCTACGGCACCTGTGAGGGCGACGCCAATTACAACCCGCTGGCCGATCTGAGCAGCGACGGCTGCATCGACCTGATCGACCTGGCCGTCCTGCTGGGCAATTACGGCTACGGCACCTGACCGGGCGCTGTCGCTGCAAGGAAACTTCGTCGGTCGAAGACGCCGGGCCCCGCGGGGTTCGGCGTCTTCTTTTCTGGTGGATGCCGGCCGCGCAGCGGGATGACGCGGGACGCGAAAGCGCGCGGGTGTTTCAACTCCACCGGCGATCGGCGTATGATCTACCGGCATGTATGAGATGCACGTGGGAACGCGGCCGGCGCGACGGGTGGTCCTGCTGTTGATCGTGGCCGGGGCGCTGGCCATCTCGGTGGGGCTGGCGTGGACGCAGGTGCGCGCCGCGCGTGCGCTGGCCGAGCCGGTGGCGCTCGAGGGTACGCCGCTGGTGGTCCGTCCGCCGGCCGGATGGGTGGCGAGCCCGCGCGAGCCGGGGACGTTCGTCAAGGCCATTCGCAAGCGCGTCTGGGGGCGCGACGTCTGGACCGCGGACCGCAAGGTCACGTTCTCCTACAACGACTATTTCCACCAGCTCCAGAAGCTGTTCGAGGCGATGGCCGTGTCGCCGGCCGCGCCCGGGTCGATCGCGGGCTGGGACGGCGTGCAGTTCATCGTTACGGAGCCCGGGAAACGCTGGGTGCAGCAGTCCGTGTTCCGTTGGGCCTCGACGCCCTGGGGGGGGCAGCTCGCCGTCACGTACGTGCCCCTGGGGGAAGCGACCGCCGGCGACCTCGACTTGCTCGATGTGATCTGTGCGGCGATCGCGATCAACGGCTCCAATCTGTACGTGGGCGCGGAGCAGACGCTTTCGTGGGTGGGGCTGCGTGTGCCGACGCCGGAGGAATGGAAGATTCTCGGCCCACAGTTCGTGGACGGGCCGGGGATGTGCATCCAGGATGCGGGCAAGACCCCGCCTCGATGGGCGCTGGCCGTATTCCGTCGCTGGCTTCGTCCCGGGCAGCCGCCCGCGAACCTGCTGGCCAACGAGGCGGCCCAGGTACTGGGACGCTTCGTGGTCCCCGTTCGTCGGCGGGCCGAGAACGGCGCCTATGTCGCCTACGTCCGCAATCCGCAAGCGATCGGTGGACACAGCGCGATCGTGTCGCTGTGGGAGGTGGCCCGGCAGTCGGACGAGGTCGCCGTGATCTACGCCCTCGCGGACCCGCAGCATGCTTCGCTGGCCGATGCCGCCGCAGCCGTGCTCGCCGAGGGGCTGCGTTTCGAGACGCCGTACCCGCGATAGAACGGACGCCAAGGAAATGATGACCGCTCCGCCCGACAGCACGAGTCCGGCCCGCGATCTTGCACCGGCTCGCTCCGAAAGCGCGGCGCGTGTTGCGGCGCGCCCGGCTGCCGGCGCCGAGGGGGCCGTTGTCTCGGCGCCGGACGCATCTGCTCCGGTTCGCGAGGCCATCGACGGCGTCGCCTGGACCTGTCACGCCGATTTTGCCCGGGTGCTCCGCGCGGCCGGGCCCCAATGCTGGGACGATCCGGCGTCCGGCGGGTGGGAACCGGTCAAGGCCAATCCGATCCGGTCGGTTTGGCGAAAACGGTTGGCCGACCGCGTCTACTACCT
Source organism: uncultured Planctomycetales bacterium (assembly GCA_964428275.1). Taxonomy (GTDB): domain Bacteria; phylum Planctomycetota; class Phycisphaerae; order UBA1845; family Fen-1342; genus JALSRY01. Next base: position 5,090 of record CAYRXN010000041.1, read on the forward strand.
GAAGGTCTGCCAGCAGCACGGCGTGCTCGGGCGGTGGAAGCGCCGCTGGAGGGGCGCCGCCGGCGACATCGAGTGGCAGGCGGGCGCCTACGCCTTGCGGTGGGGCATCCCGGCGGTTCGTCCGTGCGCCCGCGCGGTCATCTCTGACGCGCGCGGGCGGCGCTGCTCGCTGCTGGTCACCGAGGGGGTCGAGCCCGCCTACCTGCTGAGTGAGTTCTGGGAGATGCTCGAGGCTGACGACGACGCGCGTCGGCGTCGGCGTGACAAGCGATACCTGATCGACTTGTTGGCGGAGATGATCGCGCTGGCCCATCAGTCGGGGTTCGAACACCGTGACATGCACGCCGCGAACATTCTCGTACACCCCATCGCGCCGGGACGATACCGCACGGTGTTCGTCGATCTCCAGAGCGCGCGGCTGGGACGTGCGCTCAGCGACGTGGCGGTGGTCCGCAACCTCACGCAGCTCCACCAGTGGTTTCGCCGGCACAGCTCGGTCACCGATCGGCTGAGGTTCCTCCGGCGTTACCTGCGCTGGCGCCAGGAATACGAATGCGTATCGCCCTGTGGCCGGCGGCTCGGGCTGGGGTTCGAGGAGATGGTGCAGGCCCTGGCGGACCAATCCGAACGTCACGCCGAGCGGCTCTGGGAACGCCGCGATCGGCGGGCGCTGCGCGACAGCCGGTATTTCAGCCGGATTCGACTCGCGGGGGGGTGGCGCGGGTTCGTTTTTCTCAGCAGCAAGCGCCGGTCGCCCGGATCGCGCGCATCAGGCCTCGTGCTTTCGCGGCAGTGGTGGCGAGCGCAGCTCGTCGATCCGCGGCGCTGGACCGGTGGGTTCACGCTGGATGCCTGCAAGCGATCGCACTCCGCGCTCGTGGCCCGCGACGTGTTGGACCCGGGCGGGCGGCAGATCGAGGTGGTGGCCAAGCGTCCGTTGGCACGCAACTGGCGCCGCCGGTTGCGGATGCTGTTTCCGCCGTCGCGGTCGATGCGTGGCTGGCGGATCGGCAACGCGCTGTTGAACCGGGATATCCCGGCCGCCCGGCCACTGGTCGTGCTGGAACAGCGGTTCGGGCCGCTCGTGCTCGACAGTCTGCTGATGACGGAAGCGATTCCGCAAGCGCGTGACCTCGAGTCATTCTTGCGCCACGGCCGCGGCAACGAGTCACCGGGCACATGGTGGCGGAAAAAGACGGCGCTGGGGCGGATTGTGGCCCGC
>CAYRXN010000042.1:0-9431 GCA_964428275.1 uncultured Planctomycetales bacterium
CGAAGCCGTTGAGGAGGATCGTCGGCGGGTCGTGGAGGATTTCACGCCGCGGCGCGGTACTGATCATCGAGGCCGGGATGGTGACGGCCTTGGTTTCCGGTATCTGGGCCAGGTCCGGCCCCGCGACAAACCAGTACACCAGAACCAGAAACGCCGGTCCGATAAGGAAACCGGCCCACCCCCCGGAGCGACCGGATCGGCCATGCTCGTCGCTGCTCATGGAGACGCACTCCCTGTCGATCGAGTTTTCTCGCCAGGTTGTTCGAACCGCCAAACGCTTTTACGTATTGTCTTGCGGACATCCGCGCGTCCGCTGACTTGTCTGCTGCGTCAAGACTCGTTGTTCGATTCCGATTCGCCGCTCGAATTGTCGGGACAGAGCGGAGCATTATCGGAAGATTCGTCGATCAGATCGGCAATCGTGCAACTCCGAAACGAATCCTCGATCAATGCGAGCGCCGCGTCAAGTCGCCGGTGGAGCGGACAGAGCTTGATCGAGTGCTCCGAGCGCCCCAGGGGGCAGCATTCGATGCGCTGGATCGGATCGACGGCGTTCACGACATCGAGCACGTTGAGCGAGGCCGGGGACTTGACCAGTGTGAAGCCCCCGCCCAATCCCCGTTGCGACCGAACGATGCCCGCTTTGCCGAGCACCTGGAGTACTTTCGCCAGATAGCCGGCGGGAACCGCCGCCCAGCGTGCGATCTGCTCTGCGGTCTGAGCCTGGTTCGGGCGCGTTGCCAAACAGAGAACCGCGCGTAACGCGTAGTCCACCGTTTGCGAAAACACGTCCGGAGCCTCCCTCGGGACAATCGGATATCTATATCTAAATATACATCATCGTCGTTCGCGTGCAAGCGGTGCAACGCAGTTTTTATCTGATAATCCCCCCGGCTGAAAGCGGGCAAGACGGCTGTCGTGCATTATCGGGCGGCGCCAGGCACGGGCCCGCCGACCCGGACGGGTCGGCGGGCCCGGCCCATGAACCGCGGTGCGCTGAGGCTGCCGTTTGCCGGAGCCTAGCCGCCGTAGTTGGCCAGCAGGATCGCCAGGTCGCTCAGGTTCACGCACTCGTCGCCGTCGAGGTCGGCGGCGGGGTTGAAGTTCGGATCGCCGGCGCAGGTGTTGTAGGCGGCCAGCAGCAGGGCGAGGTCGGCCAGATCGACATCGCCGTCGCCGTCGATGTCGCCGGCAACCGCGCAGCCGAGCGTGAAGAAATAGGCCGAGCCGGTCATCTCGCCCAGGTCCTGGTTGTCGGGGGCGCCGATCAGGGCCCACCCGTGGCTCAGGCCGAGCGCGTACGCGAAGTTGTCGCCCGCGTCGCCGTCGGAGGGCAGCAGCTTGGCTTCCTCGATCCACGTGCCGTCCGCGTCGCGATAGAGGTAAGCCGAGCCGGAGCTGTCGCCGTTGTCGTCGTCGGTGTCGGAGCTGACCAGCAGCAGGTCGCCCTCGGCGTCGATCCACCAGCCGAAGCCGTCGCCCGGAAACCGGTCGGACGCGATGATCTTGGCGGTTTGCGTCCAGCTCGTGCCGTCGTAGTCGAACACGTAGACGGCGCCGGAGGTGTCGTCGTCGCCGTAGGCGCCGGTGAAGATGCGATCGCCGAGGATGCGCACCGAAACACCGATCTGGTCGTAGGTGGCGATGTCGTCGCTGACGAGCGTGGCCTCGTGATTCCACGCGCTGCCGTCGTAGCGGTAGACGTGGACCGCGCCGCCGTCGGTCACGCCGGCGTCATCGCCCAGCGATCCGACCGCGGCCAGGTCGCCCTCGATCGCGACGTTGTAGCCGAAGTAATCGGTGACGTTCGGGGCGGGCGAGAGCAGTTTGGCCTCCTGGTTCCAGGTGGTGCCGTCGTAGCGGAAGATGTACGCCGCCCCCGCGAAGACGGTCGCGCCGCCGTCGCCCCAGGCGCTGATGATCGCCACGTCACCGCTGAGATCGACGCGATAGCCGAACCAGGCGTTGGGCAAGGGGTCGCTGGCGACGAGCTTGGCTTGCTGGTTCCAGCTCGTGCCGTCGTAGCGGAAGACGTAGGCGGCGCCGGCGCTGCTGCCGTTGTCGCTGTCCCACCAGGCGCCGATCAGGATGACATCGCCGTCGATCGCGACGCCGGTGCCGAAGGCGTCGTAGGTTTCGCCGTCGGCGGCGACCAGCTTGGCCTCCTCGACCCAGGTGGTGCCGTCGTAGCGAAATAGGTAGGCCGCCCCGGCATCCTCGGCCATGGTGTCGTCCTGCGGAGCGCCGACCACCGCCAGGTCGCCGTTGATGGCGATGCCGAGGCCGAACGACAGGTCGCTGGTGGCGTCGCTGGCGAGCACCTTGAGAAACTCCTGGGGATCGCACTGGCCCCGTGCCGGCTGCGCCGCCAGCCCGGCCACGCTCACCAGCAACGTGACTCCGATCTTCAGACTGCGCTTCATGTTCGCTTCCTCCTTCCCCCGGGAAACACTCGTTTCCACCAGTATAGCAGCCCCCCGGGGTGGATCGGGCCACAGAGTCGCGTGCGGCCGCGATGATCGCGCCGGCACGGTCGCGCCCGACGGGAGCCGCTCGGTTGCCCGGGCGGCGTCAGGCGTCCGGTGAACACCCGCGACGGCCGCTTGCAGCCGGGACAATCCGGCGGCGAAGGGCGGTACGTGCCGCTTGTTCCGAGCGCTTGCCGGGCCGGCCGCGGGGGCGGCGTGTCCCGCCGCAGGGCGTTACCCGTCGGCGCCGATCGGCACGCGCAGCACTTCGTCGTCGCTGTACTTTTCGCGGAAGCGCAGGTAACCGACCGGGTGGGTGCCCTTGGGCTTGTTCTTGAGCGACCCCTTCGCCTTGTAATGCAGCTTGATCGGCGTGTTCGGGACGAAGTTGATCGTCGATTCGCCGTTCTGCGTGACCTTGACCGCCAGGGGCGAGGCCAGCAGGTGGTCGATATCGACCGTGATCGGCGTCTTGCGCTGGTCGTCGGAAACCGCGAACCCACCCGTGATGACCAGCTTGAGGCTGCCCGAGGCCGAGACCGTCGCGTCGTGGATGTGGTACTCGAACGCCGACGAGTAGACCGCCTCGCCCGAGGAGTCCTTGATCATCACGCCCACGTCGGTCGTGGTCGCGAAATCCTCCGGCGTCATCTCGAGGTGGATGCGCACGCGGTTGCAGCCCTCGCCGAGCTTGATCGGATAGGTCAGCGTGTCCTTGAGGCCCTTGAACTTGTCTTGCTTGTGCTTGCGGAACCCCTCGATGAGCCCGTCGGCGCTGGCGACGATTCGCCGCTCGAACAGGTTGGTCACGATCAGGTCGCCCGAGGTTCCGTCGAGGCCGGACGGATCGGCCCGCAGGCCGTAGAAGCGGGCGGTCAGGTCGTAGGGCCACTGCTTGTCGGGCCGATTCGCCAGGATCGGCACTTCCCACACGCCCGGCATGAGCTGGTCGGTGAACGTGCGGACGATCCGCCGGCGGCCGCCTTCGGTGTCGAGGCGGGCGCCGTAGAGCCGGTAGCCGTGTCCGGCGGGGTCGAAAACGTACTCGAACCGCGTGCGCGACTTCTGGTCGTCGGGGGCCGTCAGCGACAGCTTCATCGCGCTGGCACCCGGCGGGACCGCGAAGAAGTAGCGCGTCGGCGTCCAGCCGTCGGCCGTCCTGTGCTCGAACTTCCAGGTAAAGCCGTTGGCCTCCGAGAAGCGATACGGCACGATGATCGCGCTGACCAGGCGAAACGCGACCCGGCCGTCGCAGAGCGCATCGACCGTACCGACGTGCAGCCCCGGTTCGCCGAGCTTGTCGGCGTCGTACTCGACGAACACCCGCGCGGTCTGCTCGCCGCGCAGGTACACGGACTTCTGCGTGAGCTTGATCCAGTCGGCGTTGCTGCGCAGCGTGAACTTGCGCGTAAACGAAGTGTGGCTCGACTTGTCGCGCGACGGCGCAAAGACCGGCGCGATCGTGAACGTCTGCCGCTCGTCGCCGGGGAACCAGGTCGAACGCCAGTACGCCACGCGGGCCTTGCCGCGGTAGCCGTTCGGGCAGGTGGTCGAGATCCTGTAGCCGATGATCGGGTCGTCGTCAGCCTGCTTCAGCAGCTCGTCGAGAATCTCGGCCGCCTTGGGCAGCACCGGCACGCCCCAGCCCTGGTCGAGCGCCGTGGCTCCCTTCACGGGCCGGGCGCTCAGACACAGCGCCCGCCGCACGTCCCACGCGCGGACCTTCACGCCGGGATGACGGGCCAGCGCGTCGCTGATCAGCAGGGCACACAGGCCGGTGGCATACGGGCTGGCCATGCTCGTGCCGGCCCAGAAGTCCCCGCGCTGGATGTAGCGCGGCACGGTCGAGGTGGACCAGCCCGGCACCACGATATCGGGCTTGTCGAGCTCGCCGCCGCGTGACGAGAACGTCGTGATGACCGCGTCGTCGAGCTTCCACCCGGCGACGTCGCGGCCGGTGTCGGCGGCCATCATGGCCCCGATGGTCATGACGTGGTACGACGCCGCGGGCGTGCCGACCGAGGAAAGCCCCGGACCCTCGTTGCCCGCCGAGGTGCAGAACACCAGGTAGGGGTTGGCCCGCAGGAAGTCGTCCACCCACTCGTCGATGTCCGAGTGCCCCTCGATTTCCGATTCGACGCCGTAGGAGAGGTTGCACACCACGGGAACGTCGTGCTCGCGGGCGTAGCGGCCGGCGTATTCGAGCGCGTCCTTGATGCTGTCGGTGACGCTCACGCCGCCGATCGAGTTCTTGCCGATCTTCAGGCCGATGATCTTCGCGCCGGGCGCGATTCCGTTGAAGCCGTCCTGGTCGTTGATGCGGTAGCCGGCGGCGATGCCGGCGACGTGCGTACCGTGCGCGCCGTCGTCCCAGAAGAACACCGCCTTGTGCCGGCGCAGGAAGATGTTGACGGCGAACGTGACCGGTTCGATCTCCCGCTCGGGCTTGTCACGCCGCATGGTGAACGTGTCGTAGCGGAGTCTGTAGTTCTTCAGCGGCTTCTCGTCGGCCAGGTCGCGGTCCATGTTCGTATCGACCAGGCAGATGGCCTGGTCGTCGCCGTCGCCGGAGCAGGCCGTCACCACGACCGTCCACTCGTCGTCGGTCTGGCCGTTGTCGTTCAGGTCGGGCACGTCGGAGTTGACGAACCGGTGCTCGGGGAAGGTGCCGAGCCAGAAGAGCCGCGTTTCGCCGGCCGGCGGCGCGGGCAGCTTCGGCAGCGTGTATTCGATCGGGTTGCCGTCGTCGTCGTAATCGACGAGCTTGCCGGTCTGCTCGTCGAGCCGCACGCGGTGCAGGTCGATATCGCCCTCGCCGGTGAAGTCCTGGAGGTCGATCACCTTGGGCTGGCCGTCGGGCGTCTTGGTCAGGCCGGGGATGGAGGGCTCGACGCCGGTGTCGAGCACCGCGATCACGACGCCCCGCCCGTCGCTTTCGGGACGCTCGGCGAGGAACTTGTCTACCTGGCAGGTGGACAGGGACAGCTGCGTCCAGCCGTGCTTGCGTCCTTCCTGCTGCTTTGCGACCGAACCGGCGCAGAGCATCCCGACGGCGATCAACACCAACATGCGCACGCGCATCGCAACAACCTCCTCATGGGCTCGCGGTTTGGTAGTCGTGATGCAGAACTGTAGCACAGCGCGGCCTTCGGCCGCAACCGAAGGCCGCGAGCCGGCACCGAGGCACCGAGGCGGCAGCGCGAGCGGGCGACGAAACGACCAGCCGCGGGGGCCCCGTCCTTTCAGGACGGGGGACTGACGCGCCGGCCCGCCGCCGATCGGCGACGGGTGGTTCGGATGTTCAGGAACTCGACGCCCAGCGAGAACGCCATCGCGAAGTAGATGTAGCCGCGCGGCACATGGATGCCCGCGCCTTCGAGCACCAGCATCGCGCCGATGAGCAGCAGAAACGCCAGCGCGAGCATCTTGAGCGTCGGATGGCGTTTGATGAACGCGCTGACCGTCTCGGCGAACACGAGCATCACCAGCACGGCCGCCACGATGGCGGCGATCATGATCGGCAGGTGCGGCGTCATGCCCACCGCGGTGACGACCGAGTCGAGCGAGAAGATGATATCGAGCGCCATGATCTGCCCGACCGCGCCCCAGAATGCGGCCGGCGGGCGCGTTTCGCGGGGCGGAGCGTCGGCGGTTTCGAGCTTGTGGTGTATCTCCATCGTGGCCTTGGCCAGCAGGAACAGCCCGCCGGCCAGCAGCACCAGGTCCTTGCCCGAAACCTCGCGACCGATCACCGTGAACAACGGGCGCGTCAGCCCCATGATCCATGAGATGCACAGCAGCAGCGCGATACGCATCGCCATCGCCGCCAGCAATCCGGCGCGCCGGGCGCGCGGCTGCACGCCCGGATCGAGACGGGACGTCACGATCGCGATGAACACGATGTTGTCGATGCCCAGGATGACTTCGAGCCCGGTCAGCGTAAGCAGGGCGGCCAGGCTTTCGAGCGTGAGCAGTTCGGCCACGAATCACCTCGCGACGGCCGGTCGGGTATGGAGCGCAGGTGCGGTCGGCCCGCGTCCGCACGCCGCGATCAGACGATGTTTGCGAACTCGTCGAGTGCCTCGGGGTTGGCCAGCGCGTCCTTGTTGCGAACTTCCTCGCCGTGGATGACCTGCTGGACCGCCAGCTCGACCTTCTTGCCGCTGATCGTGCGCGGAATCTGGCTGACCTGTTTGATGATGCGCGGCACGTGGCGCTTGCTGGCCCCGGCGGCGACGGCCTGCTTGATCCTGTCGCGCAGCGCCTTGTCGAGCTTGAGCCCCTCGCGCAGTACGACGAACAGGGCGATCACCACGTCCTCGTCTTCGGTCCGCTTGCCGACGACGATGCTGTCCGTGACCTCGTCGAGGCCTTCGACGATGCGGTAGATCTCCGCGGTCCCGATCCGCACGCCGCCGGGATTGAGCGTGGCGTCCGAGCGGCCGTAGACGACGATCCCGCCGTGCTCGGTGATCTCGATGAAGTCGCCGTGACGCCAGACGCCGGGGAAGTGTTCGAAGTAGGCGGCGCGGTACTTGCTCTGGTCGGGGTCGTTCCAGAAGCAGACCGGCTGCGAGGGGAACGGCTTGATGCAGACCAGCTCGCCCTTTTGCCCGATGAGGTCTTCGCCGCGGTCGTTCCAGGCGTGCACGTCCATGCCCAGGCCGCGGCACTGGATCTCGCCCGCGTAGACCGGCAGCATCGGGTTGCCCAGGATGAAGCACGAGATGATGTCGGTGCCGCCGCAGATCGACGCGAGCATCAGGTCCTGCTTGACGCTTTCGTACGTCCACTCGAACAACTCGGCCGACAGCGGCGAGCCGGTCGAGCAGATCGCCCGCAGCGCGGAGAGGTCGAACTCGGCCCCGGGCCGGATGCCGGACTTGTGACACGCGCTGATGTACTTGGCGCTGGTGCCGAAGATGTTCAGACGCGTGCGCTCGGCCATCTCCCACAGGCGGCTCATCGTGGGGTGGCCGGGGTTGCCCTCGTAGAGCACCAGCGCGGCGCCGGTGCCGAGCCCGCTGACGAGCCAGTTCCACATCATCCAGCCGCAGGTCGTGTAGTAGAAGATGCGCTCGCCGCCGCGCAGGTCGCAGTGCAGCATGAGCTCTTTCATGTGCTGGAGCAGCGTCCCGCCGTGACCGTGCACGATACACTTGGGTACGCCGGTGGTGCCCGACGAATACATGATGAACAGCGGATGGTCGAACGGTACCTCTTCAAAGCGCAGCTCGGGCGCCGGGGCGTCCTCGGGACCGAGGTAGTCGTCCCACGCGACGGCCCCCTTCACGCCGCCGAGGTCCGGGTCGTCGCTGATGTAGGGCAGCACGACGATGCGTTTGAGCGTGGTCAGCCGCTGCTGCAACTGGGCCACGCGGTCGAGCGTCTCGAAACGCTTGCCGCCGTAGGTGTAGCCATCGACGGTGAACATGACCGTCGGCTCGATCTGTCCGAACCGATCCATCACGGCCCCGACGCCGAAGTCCGGCGAACAGGAGGACCAGATCGCGCCGAGGCTGGCGGCGGCGAGCATGGCGACGATCGTCTCGGGCACGTTGGGCATGTAGCCGCCGACGCGGTCGCCCTTGCGGACCCCTTCGGCACGCAGGGCGGCGGCGCAGCGCGCGACGGCGGCGCGCAACTGGCGGCGACTCCAGTGGGCCGAACCGCCGGTTTCGTTTTCGAACAGGATCGCGTCGTGGTCGTCGTCGAAGCGCAGCAGGTGGCGGGCATAGTTGAGCGTCAGGCCGGGGAACCACTTCGTGCCGAGCATGCCCCGGCCTTCGACCGGGGCGCGGGCCGGGGCCGACGGCTCGACGCCGACGAAATCGAGCAATTCGGCCCAGAAGGTGCCATAGTCGTCGATCGACCACCGCCGCAGCGCCTCCCACTCCGGTTCGATGCCGAAGCGTTGCGCAATGCGGTGGAGGAAAGCGTACATCTGGGTGCGTTGGATCTGTTGCTGCGTGGGCTGCCAGAGTTTTCGGCCGCTGGGCATGTCAGACGCCTCCCGAAAAGAATCGAACCATCACAACTGCGTCACGGCGTGACGGCGTGATCAAGTGGCAACGTCATGTGCAAGCCATCCCGTGATCCCCCGTCCCGGGCGGGGCGGGGTCGGGAGCGGGGCGCTGCCCCGGCGATTATACGCCTCGCCGAGCCCTTCCACCTCGGGGGGGAAGTCTCGGGACCGCTTCCAGTGTCTCCCGAACGCGATCGTCTGTCTCGAGCAGCGCGATCCGCTGCGCGGGCGACGATATCGGCTCGGCATGGGCTTGTCACCGGTGCACCGACCGCCGGGGCCCGGGCGACCCGCGGGCCGCGCCACCCTTTCGATCTTGTTCCCCCTTCGCCGGTCTGCCCGCTCACGTCTTGGGCCGCTTGTAGAACGGCAGCGGCACCACCTTCGCATCGAGCCGCGTGCGGCCGATGTCCATCTGCACTTCGGTTCCGACTTCGGCCAGCGCGGGGGGGACGAAGCCCATCGCGATGACCTTGCCGAGCGTCGGGCTGCTGACCCCGCTGGTGACCTGGCCGACGTGCTCGCCGTGGCGGAGGATCGGCGCGTGGGGACGCGGCGTCCGCTTGCTGGCGACCTCGAAGCCGGCGAGTTTCAGCCTGGGCCCCTCGGCCTTGATCTTCTCCAGGGCCTCCCTGCCGATGAAGTTCTTGTCGAAGTGGACGCACCAGCCCTGGCCCGCGGTGATCGAGTCCCAGTCCTCGCTGAGCTCGTGGCCGTAGAGCGGCATGCCGGCTTCGGTCCGCAGCGTGTCCCGTGCGCCCAGCCCCGCCGGCTTGACCGGGCGGCCGCGCTGGGCCGACTGGCTGGTCAGCATGTGAACGGCGGTGTGGGCCAGGTGGGCGGGCAGGATGATCTCGACGCCGTCTTCGCCGGTGTAGCCGGTGCGGGCGACGTAGTAGTCGCCGCCGAGCACGTTGCCGGTGATGAAGTGGTAGCGT
>CAYRXN010000043.1:0-6649 GCA_964428275.1 uncultured Planctomycetales bacterium
AGGTTGTCCGTCGCGGGGTAGCCCAGCGGCGTCAGCGCGACGACCTTGGCGTTGTGCGGGACGGCCAGCAGCCGCTTGACCGCGGCCTCGTCGAACGCGCCGATCCAGCAGGTGCCGAGCCCCTCGGCGACGGCCGCCAGCGTGAGGTGGTCGAGCGCGATCGTCACGTCGATATCGACGCTGTTGCCCGACCCGCCCATGTGCTTGTAGGCCTCCGCCGGGAGGCCGCAGCCGACGACCGTGACCGGCGCGTCGGCCATCCAGAGCTGATCGTGCGACGCCTCGGCCACCTGCCGGCGCAACTGCGGGTCGGTCACGAAGACGAACCGCCAGGGCTGGTAGTTGCAGGCCGAGGGCGCTGACCGCAGGGCGGTCTTCATGCGGTCGAGCACCTCCGCGGAGATCGGGCGGGTGTCGTAAGCCCGCACACTTCGACGCAGACGAATCGCTTCGAGCACGTCCATGCGTGTATCTCCCGTGTCGTGCAGGGCGCTGGACACCGGCCGGCACCGTCCAGGCAGCAATCGTTGCGTGGGCGATACCGCCTTGTGCTGAGAACGTCGGTCTTGTATCCGGCCCATCGACGGGGGTGTCCACCCGTCGTGCTGTGCCGTCCCCGGTGCCCCCGCCGCGTTGTCCGTTCGTTACGTTCTTCCCGCCGTCACGCCCGCGATTCGGGGAACTGTTCGGCGACCTTTTTCAACGCCGCCAGGCACTCGTCGAGGTCTTCCCGCGTGTGGCCGGCGGAAATCTGGCAACGCAATCGGGCTTCCCCCTTCGGCACGACCGGATAGCCGAAACCGCTCACGAACACGCCTTCGGCCAGCAGCGCCTTTTGCATCGCGATCGCGGTCGGCGTCTCGCCGACGATGACCGGCACGATCGGCGTGATGCCGTCGATGGTCTTGAGTCCCAGCTCGCGGACGCCGTCGCGGAAATGCGCCACATTCGAGCGCAGCCGTTCGAGCAGCGTGGCCCCTTCGCTCATCAGCACGTCGATCGCGGCCATCGAGCCGTAGCAGACCGCCGGCGGCAGCGCGTTGGAGAACAGCTGCGGCCGTGATTTCTGCACGAGGTAGTCGCACACGGTCTTCGACGCGGCCACGTAGCCGCCGCACGCGCCGCCGAGCGCCTTGCCGAGCGTCGAGGTCTGGATGGTTCCCTCGCCGATCACGCCGAAGTGTTCGGCGGTGCCGCGGCCGGTTTCGCCGAGCACGCCGGTGGCGTGGGACTCGTCGACGACGAGCTGGGCGTCGTAGCGGTTGGCCAGCTCCTTCAGACGCGGCAGGTCGGCGATGTCGCCTTCCATGCTGAAGACGCCGTCGGTGACGATCAGCTTGTTGCGGGCCTTGGCGGTCTTGAGCATCTCCTCGAGCTCGTCGAGGTGGCCGTGCTGGAAGATGAAACGCTGGGCCTTGCTGAGCCGGATCGCGTCGATGATCGAAGCGTGGTTGAGCGCGTCGGAGAAGATCGCGTCTTCCTTGGTCGGTGCGAGCGTGGGGATCAGGCCGACGTTGGCGTCCCAGCAACTGATGAACGTGGTCGCGGCCTCGCAGCCGATGAACTCGGCGATCTTGCGTTCGAGCTCGATGTGGCAGGTCATCGTGCCGCAGATGAAGCGTACCGACGCGGTGCCCAGGCCGAACTTGTCGAGCGCCTCCTTGCCCGCGGCGATGACCTTCGGGTGGTTGGCGAGCGCGAGGTAGTTGTTCGACGACAGATTGATCACCGGGCGTCCGTCCATGACCGTGCGTGGTCCCTGGGGCGCCTGGATTTCGTTGGCGCTTTTGTACTGCCTGGTTTCGACGAGCTGCTGCAACTCGCCGGCGAGCGTTTTCTCGAGCGTCGTTTGCATGGGCGAGGTCTCCTTGGTGGAATCAGCGCGTATTGTAAAACGGCGCAGACGAATCCGCGACAGCGGCGCTGCCGCGGCGCGTCCGGCGGGCGTGGCCCGGGACGGGGCGCTGCCCGGCAGCAGCCCCGCATGAAACGCAACGCTTTCGCTGGGCCGGTGTTCGCCAGGTCCCGGCGCTGGATCGTGCCGGGCGGGGACCGGGCCGCAGGGGCGTCTCACTCGGTTCCTTGCCTCGTCGCCTTGGTCCCCACGTCCCCTGGTTCCTCGGTCTCGTGGCGGGCGGCCGAAGGCCGCGCTGGGCCACGCTGTTTACCTTATCACTTTTTTTGCCCGTCCCGACTCGAAGACCAGCCGAGGGCGGCCGGTTTTCGGAGGACGGGGGTTGCCACGGGCCTCGCTTACACCCCGCCCGGCCCGATCCGGGCCAACAGGCGGTCGATGCGCGCCAGCGTCTTCTCCCGCCCCAGCAGGGCGATCGTCTCGAAGATCGACGGGCTGATGGTCGTGCCCGTGACGGCGATGCGGATTGGCTGGGCCACCTTGCCCAGCCCCAGCCCGTGCGTCTCGGCGTAGCCGCGAATCAGTTTCTCCAGCGCGGGACCGTCCCATTCGGGCGCCGCCGCCAGCAGGTCACGCATCGCCCGGAGCACGCCGGCCCCGGCCGCGTCGCTTTTGAGCAGGAACTTCCTGACCGCCGCCTCGTCGTAGCGCAGCGCGTCGTCGGGCACGAACATCGCGGCGCACTTCTGTTCGAGCTGGCGCAGCGTCCGCACGCCGGCGCAGAGCTCGAGCAGCCGCGTCAGCGTGGCATCGTCGAGTGGGGCCAGCGGTGACTCGGGGTTGGCGGCCAGGTAGTCGCGCAGCGCCGCCAGCAGCCGCTCGGGCGTGGCACGGGCCAGCCCATCGGTGTTGAACGCCAGCAGCTTGTCGCGGTCGAAGCGGGCGTTGGTCTTGCCGATCCGTTCGAGCGAGAACGCCTGGCACAGCGCTTCGAGCGTGTACTTCTCGCGGTCATCGCCGGCGGACCACCCCAGCAGCGCGATGAAGTTCACCAGCACTTCGGGAAGATAGCCGCTGGCGCGGAAGTCGTGGATGTCGATTTCCGGCAGGTCGATTCCGAGTTCCCGGGCGAGTCGTCCGAGCGCGTCGGCCGGAAGCTGGGTCTTTTTCCTGCGCCACGCCGCGAACGTTTCGGCGTCGTCGCAGCCGGCGATCTGCATGGCCCGGGGCTCGTCGAGTCGACCGGCGTCGATCGCCGCCCGCAGCGCCGCGCGCACGACCTTGTCCTTTTCCCGCTTGCTCATCTTCGATCCGTCCATGTTGAGGATGATGGGCAGGTGGGCGTAGGCGGGCGTCGGCAGTCCCAGCGCCTGTTGCAGGGCGATGTGGTTCGGCGTGTTCATGAGGTGTTCCTGGCCGCGCAGGACATGCGTAATGCGCATGTCGGCGTCGTCCACGACGACCGCGAAGTGGTACGTCGGCCAGCCGTCGCTCTTGACGATGACGAAGTCGTCGAGCTCGTCGGCGCCGATCGTGACATCGCCCAGGATCCGGTCGGGCACCGTGAAGTCGCTGCCGGGCATCTTGAAGCGAATGACCACCGGCCGGCCCTCTGCGCGGGCGCGCCGGGCGTCGGCCTCGGAGGGAAACGTCGCGGGACGGGGATAGCGAAAGCCCTTGCCGCTGCCCTGGGCGGCCTTGCGCAGCGCATCGAGTTCTTCGCGGGTCTCGAAGGCGTAGTAGGCTTGTCCATCGTCGAGCAGGCGCCTGGCGCAGGCCTGGTAGCGTTCGAGCCGCTGGCTCTGGTAGTAGGGGCCGAACTCGCCGCCGACCTCGGGGCCTTCGTCCCAGGTCAGTCCGAGCCAGCGCAGATCGTCGAGGAGTTTTCGCTCGGCCCCGGCGATGTTGCGGGTCTGGTCGGTGTCTTCGATGCGCAGGACGAATCGCCCGCCGAGCCGGCGCGCCAGCAGAAAGTTGAACAGCGCGGTGCGGGCCCCGCCGATGTGCAGATAGCCGGTGGGGGAGGGGGCGAAACGGGTTCGAACGATCTCTGCCATCGCATTCCTCGGGTCGTGGTCTTCGCTGTGCGGGTCGGCGGGACATGGTATCGCCGCGCGGCGGGGCCTGGCAAACCGGCGGCCGCGACGTGATTGTTCTTTACGATCGCAACCCGCGCCAATACGCTGGTCAGACAGCGGGCCGATACGCGTGGCGCAGGGGAGATGAGGAGGTTGGTCATGGCTCGATTGTGTCCCATCGCGGTGGTGGTCGTATGGCTGGCGGCGGCGTCCGGAGCCGCGGCACAGGAACAGCGGGGGCAGGCGGCCGGGGCGCACGCCGCGAAGAAAGCTGCGCCCAGGGTCGCTGCCCGGATCGGCATGGAGGCGCCGGACTTCGCCCTCAAGGCGACCGACGGAAAGACCTACAAGCTGAGCGGGCTCAAGGACAAGATCGTCGTGCTCGAGTGGTGGAATCGCGACTGTCCGGTCTCGCGGCGCTACGTTCCGACGATGAAGAAACTCGCGGAGAAGTACAAGGACAAGGGCGTCGTCTGGCTCGGTGTAGACAGCACGCATTACCAGACCGACCAGAAGCGCCAGGCGTTCATCAGGAAGCAGGCAATCTCCTACCCGATCCTGATCGACCGGGACGGCACGGTGGGGCGGGCCTATGGCGCCAGGACGACACCGCACATGTTCATCATCGAGAAGGGGAAGCTCGTCTATGCGGGCGCGATCGACGATCGGGGCAAGCGCAACTACGTTGCCGAGGCGCTCGACGCGCTGCTGGCCGGCAGGAAAGTGCCTCTGGCGAAGACCAAGCCGTTCGGTTGCTCGGTGAAATATCGGAAGTAGCCGGGCCGTTTGTCGGAAAAAGGCGCAAGCAGGTGAAATTCGGCGGGATTTGTCGGCTAGAATGGGCGCTGGGTCGTTTATGCTGATACGGGAGGCGCTGTGCGCACGGGGGGGCATCGCGCATCCGTGAGGGAGGCGAAGCATGTCGCGTTTGGTGTTGTTGTGTGGGTGTGTTCTTCTGGTGGTCCAGCTCGGGGCGGGATGGGGACCAACTGCAGTGAATCCGCTCTCACCGCCCCTGTTCTCGCTCGACCCGAATTCTCCGGAAGTCACGCAGGACCTGTTCGTGCCCGGCGACGTGATTGAAAACTCCGATGCCGGTGGGTTGGCCGTGATGTTCTCACGCGCCAACCTCGGTCTTCAGGATGATGCGGACGTGCTCGGCGCGGTGACTGTCGGGCCGATCGGTTATCCACCTGAGGCCACGTTCGTCATCATCTTTTCCGTCGATCGGATGGCCGGCGGCCGGGAGCCTGCGGATGCGACCCTCGCCGCGATGGGATTGCCCTTCAACGTCCAGGACCAGGCCATGCGCGGTCAGGCCGCGAGCGACGCGTTCATGTCGCTGCTGCTGTTCAATCGTGGCGGCCCCATCCCGCCTCCCAATGGTCTCATCACCGGTTCGCTGTCCAACAACAACACGCTGGTGATCAACGGTGGTGACGCCGGTGGTGTCGATTTCAACATCAGCCCGGAAGACGTTTCCCCCGCGGATCCCAACACGGCGATGACCCAATCCGACGTCAACGGCGGATCGGGAACGCAATCCGGCGGCGGCGGGCTCATCGCCAATGACAAGACGCGCGACGTGGTGGTGTTCTTCTCGCTGCGCGACGGCAGCCCTTCGCTCGCGACGCTTCCCGGCACGGGGAGCCCCGCCGATATCTACGTCGATATCGATCCGAACTCGACCACCGGCCAGTTTCTCTACGTGCCGCCGGGCGCGATTGGTTTGTTGCCCGGCGACGACATCGACGCGCTGCTCATTTTCGAAAACGGCGACAACGTATTCACCGCCGGCGAAGATCAGATCATCTTCTCACTCGCACCGGGTTCGCCGAGCCTGGGTGAAGGCACCGGTCCCGGCGCGCTTTTCTCCTCGGTGGGTTTCAACACCTTTTCGCTCTACGCGCCGGCCGATGCGCTCGGACTGACGTTGGTCGACAACCTGAACATGCTCGATTTCGCACCCTGCGAGGACGTGCTTGCGTGTGCCCGAAGCTGGGCCATCGGCTACCTTGCCTGCCAGTCCAACGATCTCGATGGCGATTGGGATGTCGATCTTGCGGACCTGGCGATCCTGCTCGGTGCCTACGGAACGTGCGCGGGTGAACCCGACTATCTGCCCGACGCCGATTTCGACGGTTCCGGCTGCATCGACCTCGGCGACCTGGCGGCCTTGCTCGCCAAGTACGGTTGCGGGGTCGATCCGTAACGCATGCCGACGGTCGTCTGGCCGGTCGCGGGGGAGGGGGGGGCGTTGTGGCTGTGCGCCGGCGCAAGAACCGGGCCGGCGCCGCCGCGATCGCTCGCGGGTCGCCGGCCCCACTCCTCCTGTAGCTCGTGAAGCTTGGTGTCGCCCCGAGACAACAGCAGGTATCGCGTTACCGGACCGGTCGGCCGACCGGCGCGGCATGCTCCTTTCTCCGCCGGAGTTGCGGGTGGCACCGCGAGGCGGTGATGGTCCCTGCGCTTCCCGGCCTGGCTGCCTGCCTTCGATTGCCCGAAACAACCGCGAACGTGGTGTCGGGCGGAAGTGGCCTCCCAGCAGGCGGCGTGCTCGCTCCCGGCTGCTCCTCCGGCACGCGCTCCGCTATTTCATCTTTCCCCCGGAACCGGTCCAGGTCAAAGGGGGATTCCGCGCAGCCCTTCTGACGCCGGGGAGAGTGCGTTTGTATCGGACGTTTGTGCGAAAAATGGGTGGGTTTCCGGGAAATCC
>CAYRXN010000044.1:0-10545 GCA_964428275.1 uncultured Planctomycetales bacterium
CCTTCGCGGTGAGGCACGGCGTGTGGCACATCTACGACCTGCCGCGCGGCCAACCGCTGGTCGCCGTCGCGCGGGATCGACGAACCGGACAGGTCGTGCGCGATCCCACCACCGGGGCCCCACGCCACACGATCCGCATCAACGCTCACCCGTGCAACTACCCGCCGCTGAGCGCGTACCTGTTCTGGGTGCAGGGGGCCATCTGGCACGCGCTGGACCACGACGTGGTCACGCTCCGGCCACCGCCGCGGTTTGCGCAGTACTACGGGCTGCGCGGTCCCGTCCGCTCGCGCGTGCTCAACACGCACGCCTCGCGTCTGGCCGATGCGTTTCCCGGACTCGTATTCGACATACTTCTTGCGTGGGGTGTGGCGGCGCTGGTCGGCCAGCTTGCCGGCGGGCAGCACAAGCTCCGGCAGGCGCTGGCTTTCGGCATCACCTACCTCGCCCCGCCGATCCTGCTCGACTCGGCGTTCTGGAACCAGGCCGATTCGTGGATCGCCTGCCTGCTGGTCTGGACGCTGGTGCAGCTGATCCGTCGGCGGCTCGTGCTGGCCGGGATCATCTACGGCGCGGCGCTGATGACCAAACCCCAGGCGATTCTGCTGGGGCCGGTGCTCCTGTATGTGTTTGCCGCGCTGCGCTTCGGCCCCGGCGGCTCCTGGCGCGGCGTGCTGCAGCTGTGGAAGACCGCGGTGGCGGCCGTCGTGACCGTCGCGGTGATCGCCGCCCCGTTCATGATCGCCGACGCGCGCAGCGGATCGAACCCCGACGGCGCGTGGCGCTGGTTCCAGCGCAGCTATGTCGAGACGATCGGCAAGCCGGCGTACGAGCGCACGACGCTCTCGGCGTTCAACATCTGGTGGTTCGACCTGCTCGCCCAGGGACGCCCGCAAACGCCCGACGATATGAAGACCGCCTGGAACGTGGACCGGACCGTGCTGGGCCTGCGCAAGGCCGTGCTGGGCAAACTGCTGCTGGTGCTGGCGATCGTGCTGGCGTGGGCAGTCGGCGGCTGGCGCGGGCGGTGGGCGCCCGCTTCGTGGGTGGCGTGCGCCGCGATCGTACTGCTGGCGGCCTTCGCGCTGCCCACCGGCGTGCACGAGCGCTACATCTACTATTGCATCCCGTTCCTGCTCGCGCTGGCGGTGAGCCAGCGGCGCTGGATCGCCCCGGCTGCGGCCCTGGTGTTGGTGGGCACGTTCGAGATGACCTCGTTCCGCTGGGCCGGCTACCCGGTCCGTATTTTCGCCGAAGGCCAGCCGTTTGCCCGCAACTTCTCGCTCTTTCTGGCGGTGCTGACGGTGCTGAGCCTCGTCTACTGTTACGTCGCCATGCTCTTCGCGCCGCGCCGCGCGGACGCGGCAGACGGGTAGCCGCCCGCCTTTGACAACCAGCCGCTACGGGCACCCTTGCCCATAATCGGCCAGCAGAATCGCCAGGTCGGAGAGGTCCACGCAGTCGTCGAAGTCGAGGTCCGCCGGCGGGAAGCAGCCTGCACTCCCCTCGCACAGCCCGTAGGAGGCGAGCATCAGCGCCAGGTCGGAGAGGCCGACGGTCCCGTCGGCATCGAAGTCGTCCGGGCAGCCGAGGTTCGGCGGCCAGGTCGCGATCTCGCGCGGCCCGGTTCCCTGCGAGTTCACGATCGGGCCGTTCTGCGCCATGCTCCCGTCGGGGAGCGCATCGAACGAATAGAGTCCGGTTTCGTCGTAGTAGTTGTCGGAGACGAGCAGGTATCCGTTCAGCACGCGCAGATCTCCCAGCGAGCCCTGGATGCCCACGTCGAACGTGTGCCCCGTGTAGGTGAGTTCCCCGGTCTGGGCGTCGATTTGGAACGAGCGAACGGTGGCGTCGGTGCCGTGGCCGACGTAGAGGATGGTGCCGTCGGCCGAAAAGGTGCCGTCCTTGGGTGAGCTTCCCGGCGAATAGAACGGGCTGCCCGCCATCGCGACGAGCGAACCGTCGGCCTGGATGTGGTAGCCGATCACGGCGTGTCCGCCGGAACTGATGCCGCCGAAGGCGTAGAGCTTGCTGCCGTCGGGGCTGACGACCACGCTCAGCGGGTACGTGGTGCCGGTGTAGGTCGTTGGCAGGGCCGTAAGCGTTCCATCCGTATTGATCGCGAAGACGTAGACGGCGTTGGCGATCGAGTCGCCGGCGTAGAGATACTTCCGCGAGGGGTGGATCGCGAGCGAGGTCGTGAACGTGTTGCAGTCGCCGCGGTCGATCTCGGCGAGCGTCGGGCCGGCGGGGTCGAAGTCGTACACGATCACCTGGTTGGTGATGCCCATCTCGGTGCGCAGCGCCGCCAGGTAGCGGTCGTTGATCCATTCGATGTCCATGGGCGTATCGGGTGCGGGGTATTCGAGCACGACCGAAAGTGTCGCGTCGGCGGCGACCTCCAGGATCGTGATCTGCTGGATGGGATCGTCGCTGCTGGCGTGTCCGACGGCGAGGTAGCGGCCGCTTGGCGAAATCGAGAGGCAGTAGGCGTTGCAGCCCGGCTCGTAATCGTAAATACTTTCCCGCTCGCCGGTTACTACCTTGTCAACGAACGTCGGCGAGCCGTCGGCGTTGAACGTATACGACGTCACGCTGCCTTCGAGGTTGCCGTTGTTGGCCAGGAACGCAGCCTTCTGCGTCACCTGCCCCCAGGTCACCGCTGGCATCCAGACCAAACCAACCACCATCGCTGCCACAACCGGCCCACGGCGGCGTATCGAATTGAAGCGCATCACGGCATTCATGGGATGATCCTCATGCGTTCAGGAAGCGACGAATCCGCGAACTGACTTCTATTGTATCTCCCGGTCCGATCGCAAAGAAAGACATTTTATCCCGCCGCACTTTCGCATACGTTCCCGCCCCCCCCGGCCGACTGCGTACTGAGCCGGATGAATCCGGCGGTCGCTCTCCCGGCCGGCTGAAGGCCGGCGTCACGGGCTGCTCAGCCGGATCGGATGCGCATGACCGCGCAGAGAGGCGCGGGTCCTTCGGGGCCGTTTGGCCCCATGCGCGCGGAATGATATACTTTCGCATTCCCGTCCCGCGGCCCAGCGAGCCGCCGCGGGCCAACGTGCGTAGATCCCATCGCAAGGAGAATCAGGCCATGCTACGACGCCCAGCGCTGTGGGGAATCCCGTGTCTGCTCGCGTTGGCGGCACTATCGCCGACGATCGCGCGGGCCGACGACACCGTGGCGGACGCCAAGGCCCGACTGGCCCGCGCCGGTGGGCCCGACAAGTACGACGCCAACGCCGTCGTCGTGCTCGACCAAACCGACGTCGAGGTCAAGGACAGCGGCATCGGCGTCGCCACCCGGCGCAAGATCGTCAAGGTCCTGCGCGATTCGGCCATCCGGGCGCACGCGGTGCAGCGCTTCGAGTACGACCCGCTGACCAACAACCTCGAGCTGCTCGCGATTCGGGTCTACCGCGCCGACGGCCACGTCGAAGAAGTCCCCCTGGAAACCCGCGCCGACCAGCCACGCCCCTCGCACCTGATCTACTGGGGCGGCAAGCAGTTCGTCGTCACGCTGCCGCGCCTGGCGGTCGGCGACGCCTACGAGACGATCTCGCGGCTGACCGGCTTCAACGTCGCTTATCTGGCCGGCGACGAGTCGCCGCGCAACGCGCTGGGCCAGCCGCTGCGGCCGCCGCTGCCGGGCCACTGGCACGACGAGGTGCATTTCTGGTCGAGCCTGCCGGTGATCGAAAAACGCTACAGCGTGCGCATCTCCGCCGGAAAGCCGCTCCAGTTCGCGGTCTACAACGGCGAGCTCGAAACGTCGCTCAAGCTCGACGGCGACCAGCTCGTCTACACGTTCGTCAAGAAGGACATCGAGCCGCACCCCAGCGAGCCGTCGATGGAGCCGGCCCCCAACGTCTTCTGCAAGCTGCTGCTGGCCACGGTGCCCGACTGGCCGACCAAGGGCCGGTGGCTCCATTCGGTCAGCGAGCCGCAGCTCGAGCCCGACGACGCGATCCGCAGGAAAGTGGCCGAGATCATCAAGGATTGCAAGACCGACGAGGAGAAGTACACCGCGCTCAACCACTGGGTCGCCGAGAACATCCGCTACGCCGGCACGACCCGCGGCATGGCCGAGGGGTACACGATCCACGACATCAAGGAGACCTTCCGCGACCGCTGCGGCGTGTGCAAGGACAAGGCCGGCATGCTCTGCGGAATGCTGCGTGTGGCCGGCTTCGAGGCCTACACGGTCATGACGATGGCCCGCCAGCGCGTCGACGAGATTCCGGCCGACCAGTTCAACCACTGCGTGACGTGCATCCGCACCAAGGACGGCAAGCTGATCCTGCTCGACCCCACCTGGATGCCCAAGAGCCGCGACAACTGGTCCACGCTCGAACCGCTCCAGCACGTGGTCTACGGCACGCCCGAGGGCGAGCCGCTCAGGCAGTCGCCCTACTTCCCGCCCGAGGACAACCTCGCAGGCTGGACCGTCACGACCACGATCAGCCCGGACAACCGCCTCGCCGGCGCGCTGCGTTTCACCTCGTGCGGCGCTCCCGAAGGACGCCTGCGGCGAACGCTGGCGGGCCTGCCGCCCGGCCAGCGGACGACGTTCTTCGATCGCTCCGTGCGGCGGGTGGCTCCGAACGCGGAAGTCGGTCGCGTACACTTTACCGATCCGGTCGATTTCTCGAAGCCGATGAACATCGAGCTCGACTTCGCCGCCGACGGCTACGCGCTCGGCGACGCGAACGTGCGGGTGTTCCGTCTGCCCGGGCTCCAGACCATCCTCGGCGATCGCACGCTGTCCGACCTCGACGGCAAGACGTCGCTCGAGCAGCGCAAGTTCGGCATCCGGCTGCTGGCGACCCGGTTGGCCCGGATCGAGGAAACGCTGCGGCTGCCGGCCGGATGGACGCCGGAGAAACTGCCCGAGGCGGTGCAGATCGACGGGCCGTCGGCGTCGCTGCACTTCGCGATCGAATCCGGCCCCGGGAAGATTCACTACACGTGCGAGCTGGCGATCAAGCACTGGCTCATTCCCGCGGACGAATACGCCAACTTCAAGGAAGTCATGGACACCTACGACGAACTGACCGATGCCCTGGTCGTTTGCAAGCTGGAGGCCGGAAGTGTACGACGCTAAGCGCAACCGAACCGACGATCGGACGGGCCATTGCGGGTGCGACGCCCGGGCCCTCCATATCTCACGGGCCGCGGCCGGCGTGTGCTGGGGCCCCCTGCTGGCATGGCTGGCGCTGGTTCCCGCCGCCGCGGCGCAAGACGCCGCCGGACGCAAGCGGGTCGCGGCCGCCGCCGATCGCCCCGACGCCGTGTACGAACTCTGGGAGCAGGACTGGACGCTCAAGGCCGACGGCTCGATCGTCTACCACGAGAAGAAGCACGTGCGACTCAACTCCGACCGCACGTTCCGCGCGTTCGGCGACCCGCGCATCACGTACAACACGGATACCGACGAGCTCGAAGTGCTGGTGGCGCGCACCCGCCTGGCCGACGGCAGCTACGTGAAGCTGCCCGACTACTCCGCCGTCGAGGTCGCGCCCGACGCCGCCGGCGGTTGGCCGGCGTTCGCGAACCTGCGCCAACGCGTGATGGTGATGCCGGGAATCGAGCCGGGCTGCGTGCTCGAAGTCGAATACCGCATCACGACCCGCGCCGGCGTTCGGCCAGCTCTGGCCGCGAACCTGCGCATCGACGATCGCTACCCCGTCCGGGCCCGCACGATCACCGTGACGCTCCCGGCCGGGCGCAGCTTGTCGCCGATCGTGAGCGGCTTGCCGGAAAAAGACTATCTCTACAGCTTCGAGCAGCGTACCGACGGCAGCAGCACGCACCGCTGGATTTTCGCCAACCTGCCCGGCGAGACGCCCGAGCCGCAAATGCTGCCCTGGCCGGCGCGTGGCGTCCGCCTCGCGTTCACCACCGCCGGCGATGAGCGCTCGTGGGTTCAGCAGCGTCTCGCCACGATCGACACGGCTGCGGACGAGTCGCCGCTGGTTGCCAGGCTGGCCTCCGAGTGGACGCAGGATTGCATCACGGATGCCGAGAAACTGGCGGCTTTGCAAAAGCACCTGGCCGATACGTTCAACTTCGTGTCGTTCGACGTGGCCTGGCGTCCCGCGCAGCCGCGGAAGGCCTCCGCGGTGTTGGCGGATTGCTACGGCCTGCCCGCCGAAGCGGCCGCCAGCCTGCTGGCGCTGGCTCGGGCCGCGGGCGTCGCTGCGCGGCCCGCACTGCTCGTCAACGACGAAGTGTGGGATCCGCGAACGCCACAGGACGCGCTCGTGGCGGCGCACGTGCTCGTCCTCGACGGCGACACCGGACCGCAGTTGTGGGAGCCGCACCGGGGACGCATCGGCCGCGACCGGCACTGGGCCGGACACACCGTCCTGTTCGACGACCACGGAAAGCTCGGACGGATCGAACTGCCCGCGTGGCTGAGGCCGGGGGAAAGCCGCTGCACGCTGGCCGGGAAGGTCACGATCACGACCGACGGCCGATACACCGGCAAGCTCGTCGTACGCACCAGCGGGCTGTTCGCCGCGCCGACCGAACTGGACGGCCGATCTCGCCAGCGCAAGCGTCTCGGCACGCTCGCCGGCCGGCTGATCCCCGGCGCCAAGGTCGAGGACTTCACGATCCAGCGTCTGGCCGACGGCGCGTTCGAGGCCGAGGTGAAGATCGCCGGCGGGCCGCTCGACAAGCAGCACGATCTCCGGCGCTTCACGCTCGGGCGGACCAGCCCCGCGTTGGGCGACGTGCCGATCCCGCACACGCGCTCACGGCGGCACACCGCCGCCCGGCTCGTCGGCGCGTTCGAAGAGCGGATCGATCTGGTCGTATCGTGGCCGGAGTCGTGGAAGGCCGTCGCCCGGCCGCACGCCCTGCCCCGGACCGCAGGCACCTGGGGCTTCGTCGAGCAGACCGTCGGCGGCGGCGATCACACGCTGGTCGTCAAACGCGACCTGCGAATCAACGAGCGGGACTTGCCCGCCGCCGCGATCAAGGCGCTGCGCAAGCCGCTCAACACGCTGGCCAGCGACCAGGCACGCACGCTGCTGTTTCAGCCGTAGCGGACTGGAGAGACGCAACACACAACCGCTGAAGAGACAAGACGCCGCCCGCTGGCTTTCCGGCTGTGAGCCGGTACCGCCGGGCGGCGTGTCTTTCTGCGCGGAGGCGCAGGGAGGTTTCCGCGTGCGGAACCTGCATCTGAGCGGGGTCAGGCCGCTTCGTCGGCGCTGGTGGTGGCGGCAGCCTTGCCGCCGGCGGTTGAGGCCGGTGCCTCGGCCTCGTCGAGGGCGGACGGTTCGGGCGGTTTGACGTAGAACTCGGGCACGAGTTCGTGGATCCGCCGGCGGGCGGTGACGCGGTCGAGCTCGTCGGCGTCCGCCAGCAACCGTTCGATCGCCGGGACCAGTTGATCCCAGTCTTCCGGACGCTTCTGCCAGATGCCGATCTTGGGGTGCGCGGTGCGGGAAACGTCCTCGCCCTCGATGGAGAGCTCCTCGTAGAGCTTTTCGCCGGGGCGGACGCCGGTGAAGACGATCTCGATGTCTTCGCCGACGCGGAAACCCGAGAGCGTAATGAGGTCGCGGGCCAGATCGACGATCTTGACCGGCTCTCCCATGTCGAGCACGAAGATTTCACCGCCGCGCCCCATCGACGCCGCCTGCAAGACCAGTTGCGACGCTTCCGGGATGGTCATGAAGAACCGCACCATGTCCGGGTGCGTGACGGTGACCGGCCCGCCGCGGGCGATCTGCTCCTTGAAGATCGGCACGACGCTGCCGCTGCTGCCGAGCACGTTGCCGAACCGCACGGTGACGAACTGCGTATCGACGCGTTCGTTGAGCGCCTGGATATACATCTCGGCGACGCGCTTCGACCCCCCCATGATGCTCGTGGGGTTCACGGCCTTGTCGGTCGAGATCATGACGAACTTCTCGCAGCCGTACTTGGCGGCGGCGTCGGCGACGGTCCGCGTTCCGTGGACGTTGTTCTTGACGGCTTCGCCGGGGTTGAGCTCCATCATGGGCACGTGCTTGTGGGCGGCCGCGTGAAAGACGGCGGTGGGACGCTCGCGGTCGAAGACGTGCTCGACGCGTTCCTTGTCGCTGATGTCAGCAATGTACGGCACGACACAGATGTCCGGGAACTTGGCCCGCAGCTCGCGGTCGATCTCGAACAGGTGCTGCTCGGCCTGCTCGATGAGCAGGAGCCGCTTGGGGTTGAACCGGGCGATCTGCCGGCACATTTCCGAACCGATCGAGCCGCCCGCCCCGGTGACCATGACCACGCGGCCGTCGATGAACTTCGCGATCTCGCCGGTGTCGAGCTCGACCGGCGGACGGCCGAGCAGGTCGTTGATATCCACGTCGCGGATCTGGGTGTAGGTGGCCCGGCCGGTGATCAGGTCCGCCATCGCCGGCAGCGTCTTGAAGCGCAGGTTGGTGCCCTGGCACAGATCGACGACGCGCCGCACCTGTTTGCGGCTGGCCGAGGGCATCGAGATCAGGATCTCGTCGATCGAGAGTTCGTCGCAGACTTCCTTGATCTTGTCGATCGGGCCGAGCACCTCGACGCCGTGGATGCTGGCGCCCCACTTGGTCGGGTCGTCGTCGAGGAAGCCCTCGACGCGGTATTGCAGAACCGGCTGGCGCAGGATCTCGCGGACGACGTTCTCGCCGGCATCGCCCGCTCCAAGAATGAGGAGCTTGGGGGCGGCCCCCTCCTGCACGGGCTGGACCTCTTCGTGGTAGAGCCGCACGGCGAAACGCGCCCCGCTGATCAGCGCGATCGTGCCGGCGAAGTCGAGGATCAGCACCGAATCGGGGAAATTGCGCCCGCCGAAGGGCTGCCACACGAAGTCCGCAAACCCCAGGAAGCGGGCGACATATTCAGCGTTTACGATGCCGTAGTAGATTCCGAAGATCCAGATGAAACTGAGAAACGAGGCCTTCGTCATCTGGACGACGTCGCGCATGCTGACGTAGCGCCACGAGCTGCGGTAGAGCCCCATGACACCGAAGATGCCCCACTTGATCAGGACGACGACGGGCAACAGGGGCAGGAAGAAGACGTTGAACCAGACGTCGGGCTTGCTGAAGTTGTACGCCAGCCCGAAGGCCACGAGCCAACTCAGGATAAACAGCGCGATGTGGCCGCAAGTGGCAACGAACAGGCGGTGAGCGCGCGCCCACCAGGCCACTCGACTGATCTCGAAGGCTTGTTTCTCGGCTTTGTTCATGTGCTCCACATCGTCGCCGTGCGGCGCTCAGGTCCGGCCCCCACCGATTCGCTCAACTCCTGCAGTTCGCGGCGGCGTGCTTGTCATGCGCGGCCGTCATTGCCGCAGGGCCGCGGCGAGGGCATAGCGAACGCGCGTCATGCTTTCCCTCGCCTGGCCGGTGAAGCCCGCGGTTTCGATTCTTTGCAGCGCCTGCCTGAGACGGGCGCGATCGTTGAGCGCCCATGCGCAGTAGGCCTGGATGGCGTACATCTGCGGCATGGAGGGGCTGTCGTCGCCGATCCGCAGGTTTTCGCGCATCAGCGTCTCGAACTGCCTCGAGCGTCCGCGCCGCGCGTCCCCGGCACCGCCTGTCGTGGTCGTGTCGGCCGGGGCATAGTCGCCGAAGTACCGGGCGATATCGGGCTTTTCCACGAAAATCGTCGGCCGGTTCGCCACCAGTTGTTTCAGGTAGCACAGTGCCTGAAGCGTGTGCTGCCGCATCAGCGCGACGTTCACGAGCAGGAGCTGCGCCTCGTGGGAATCCGGCCGCAGACGAACCACGGCGACCAGACTCTGCTGGGTCTGGTTGAGCAACTGTTCGCGGTTCTTCGCATCCGGGCGCGTGGCCTGCGCCAACAGCGTCAGCGCACTCTTCAGCCGCTCGTCGATGTAGCGTGTATTGTCCTGCTCGAGCGCCTTGATCGGATCGAACATCTGCGCCGCCGTCGGCTTGACCCGTTGCGGGCTGCGCGGGGCAAGGCCGAAGAACGCATGGAACGAATCCGCCGGTGGGGCGGGAGCATAGTAGGGCAAACCTGTGATGTCCACTTCGCGTGGCGCGAAACCGTAGAGGGGGGCATCGAGCCGTTGGGATTGCGTCAGTCGCGACGCCACGGCCAGCGCCGCGTTGCTGCTCCGGCCCAGGGCCCAGCTCGGCACCGACGGCGGAGGCACCCTGATCCCGACCGCCCGAGCCATGAAGGCCTGCGGCACGGGAGCCGGAGGCAGCTTGGCGAAGCCGCGGGCAGCTCCGAAGAAATTCGTCGAACCAAACCCGCCGGCGAGTCGGGATTGCCGCGAACCCACCAACCCGGCAGCCAGTCCTCGGACACGAGACTGGCGCGTATAGCGCCCCCCGATTACCCCCAGGCGAACCGAGGCCGCCTTGACGGACGGGCGGCTCACCAGCCCCTGAAGCTGCATCCCCTGTCCGTACGCGGTGCCCGGCAAGCCGAGCAGAGCGCAAGCGCTTATCGAGATGACTTTTATCCAACGCGATTTCACGGGGCAGATCCTCAACTCGCGAGCAACCCTCCACC
>CAYRXN010000045.1:0-11313 GCA_964428275.1 uncultured Planctomycetales bacterium
TGGCAAGGGCCCCAGCATCTGGGATGTGTTCTGCGCCACGCCCGGCCACACCGCCCGCCGCGAAACCGGCGATGTCGCCTGCGACCACTACCACCGCTGGCGCGAGGATGTCCGGCTCATGCGTGCGTTGAACCTGCGAGCCTACCGCTTCAGCGTCAGTTGGCCGCGCGTGCAGCCGCGTGGACGCGGGCCGGGCAACGACCGCGGGCTGGACTTCTACGACCGCCTGGTAGACGCGCTGCGCGAGGCCGACATCGAACCGCTCGTCACGCTCTATCACTGGGACCTGCCCGCGGCGCTTCAGACCGAGCTCGGCGGCTGGGCCAGTGACGACCTGCCGGAGATCTTCGCCGACTACGCCGGCCTGGTCTTCGAGCGGCTCGGCGACCGCGTGGGCATGTGGCTGACGATCAACGAACCGCAGGTCGTGGTCGACGCGGGCTACATCCACGGCGTCCACGCCCCGGGCATCCGCGACCGCCGACTCGGTTACCGCGCCGCCCACAACCTGCTGCGCGCCCACGCGTATGCCGTCGCGCGTTACCGCGCCTCGCGTCACGGCCACGGCGCCATCAGCTTCGCGCTCAACACGAGCTACGGCTTTCCGGCCACGGATTCGCCGGCTGACTACGCCGCCGCCGAGCGCGCCATGCTCGACTTCGCCGGCTGGTTCGCCGACCCGGCGCACTTCGGCGACTATCCCGCCGAGTTGCGCCGGCGCCTGGGCGACCTGCTGCCCGCTTTCACCGACGACGACGCCCGGCTGCTGCGCGGCTCGATGGACTACATCGCGCTCAACTACTACACCTCCGACGTCGTCCGCCACGCCGCCGGCGCGGGGCCGATGGAGCTGGAAAAGCTGCCCCAACCCGACGTGCCGGTGACGGACATGGGTTGGCCGATCCGTCCCGACGGACTCGCGCGCCTGCTGGGCTGGCTGGCCGCGCGGTACGGGCAATTGCCCACCTACATCACCGAGAACGGGGCGGCGTTCGACGATCGGCCGGATGCAAGCGGTTTCATCCAGGACGACGACCGCATCACGTACCTGCGTGACCACATCGCCGCTGTTGCCGACGCGATCGCCGCCGGTGTGGACGTGCGCGGCTACTTCGTCTGGTCGCTGCTCGACAACCTCGAATGGGCCGAGGGGTTCGCAAAGCGTTTCGGGATCGTGCGTTGCGATCCGATGAGCCAGACGCGTACAATCAAGGCCAGCGGGCGTTGGTACGCGAAGCTGGCGGCGACCGGCCGCCTCGAACCCGGCAATTCATTACCCGCTGGCAGCAAAGAGGTTATGCCATGATCCGCCCCGTGCGGCACAAGCGGTCCCGCGCCTTGTGGCTCGTCGTCGGATGGGCGGCCGGCTGGGCAGCGCCCGCGTCCGCCCGGGAAACCATCTTCGACGTCACCGACTTCGCTGATCCCCCGTGGTCGCTGGAGTATTACGACGGCTTCGCCGGCACGATCGGCGGTACGTCGCCCTGGCCGGCGGAGATGGGCTGGGAAGGTGACACGATCGACATCGCCTTCGATCTGCCCGGCGAGCCGCCGGAGGTGGCTTTCTACCGTTTCCGCATGGTCATCTGGCAGCACTTCGACCAGTCGTTCGAGCTGCAGGTGCGCGTCGGCCCAACGACCGGGTCGCTGCAACTCGTGGCCAGCGAATACATCGACCGCCCGCGCGTGCTGGCGGTGACGATCCCGCCCGGCGTGTTCGCACCGGGACAGACGAATCATCTGCGCATCGCCGGGGTGGGTGTGCAGGTCGGGCCGGGGGCGCCGTCGGGCATCCGCTGGAGCCGCTGGCTGCTGACGCGCAGCGACCTGCCCGAGAGCCCCGACGCCGTCGCGACGGGGCAGCTCCAGCGTTGCGTCTGGTACGTTCAAAACGCGGTGGCGCCCTCGGGCCTGGTGCGTGATGCGCTGCCCTACTCGCCTTCCGCGACGCCGTTTCATCCAGCCACGCCCGACGCAGCGGGCTTCGCGCTGCTGGGTTTGTGTGCCGCCGATCGGCTGAATCTCGTCACCGATGCCGAGGCGCAGGTGGAGGCGATCCTCTCGGCCTACGCCGGCCATACCGCCGGCATCACGCCCGACCGCAGCGCCGACGGCCACTGGGTCCACTACATGGACGTGGACACCGGCGCTTACGCTCCCGGCTGGGACAGCACCTACAGCACGATCGGCTCGGCCCTGCTCGTCTCGGGCGCGCTGTTTGCGACAAACCACTTCGCCGGTAACGCGACCATCGCCGCGCTGGCCGACGAGCTGTTCGCCACCACGAACTTCAACGCCGCCATCCATCCCAGCCTCGACGGGCGCGTCTATCTGGGCATGTCGCCCACCGGCGGCGGTCTGCCCGGTGAGGTACATCCGTGGAACGAATACGCCCTGGTGGTGAGCCTCGCGCTGCGCGAGGCCGACAACGCCCGCGCCCAGGCGGTCGCGCCGCTGTGGCTCGATCCGGCCACGGCCCCGCTGATCTACTACCGTGACATTCCCATGCTGACCGACAACCCCTACGGCTACGTCCCGGCCTTCTGGGTACAGCAGCAGCATTTCTTCAGCGCCGACTTCGCCGGCAGCGCCGATTTCGAGGCCCTGCTGGCCAGTCACCAGGCGGCCGACGCGCTCTACTGCGCGTTCGACCTGGGCCGCGACTACCGCTACGGCCTCACCGCCGGCGTCGATCCGGAAGGCTATTTCGCGGACGCCGTCTACAGCCATCACAACGTCTTCTCGCCGGCGGCCGTCGCGGGCTTCGGCGACTTCGACACGCTGATGGAGTTCGCCGAGGACCAGTGGCCGACCAGCGATCCGCGGTTCCGTTACGGCCTGACGCGGGTCTCCTCGGTCGATCCGGACTGGGTTCCCTACGACGCCGCCCTGGTCGATCACCTGTTCCTGATGTTCGGGCTCGTCGAGCGCCTCGATCCGTTGTTCTTCAAACAGCGGCAACCGTTCCAGCCCGACGCCGACGGCGACGGAATCGCCGATGCCTACGACAATTGCCCCGGCGTCTGGAACCGCATGCAGGACGACGCCGACGGCGACGGCATCGGCGACGCCTGCGACTGCGGCACGCCGTGGGCTGATGCCGACGCCGACGGGGACGTGGACCTGACCGACTTCGCCGCGCTCCAGCGCTGCCCGACCGCGGGCGCGCTGGCCGAGCGCTGCATCTGTCTCGATCCCGACGGCAGCGGCGCTGTAGACTTCGCGGAGCTGTCGGCATGGATCGCATGCCTGCGAACCAGCGGCCCGGACGTACCCCCGGACCCGAATTGCGGCGGATGACTACACGAGACACGGAAGCCCCATGAACCTGCGCGGCGTGGTGTTGCTGGTCCTGCTCGGCCTGCCGGCGGCGGGGCTGCTGGTTTTCGGACCGCGCGGCGCGGTCAACGTCCCCCCGGGCCGCACGGTGATCCGCTACTGGGAAAAGTGGACCGGCATCGAAGCCCGGGCCATGCAGCGGCTGGTCGATCGCTTCAACCAGACCGTCGGCGCCGAGCAGAACATCTGGGTCGAGTACAACGCCGTCAGCGGCATCGAGCAGCGCATGCTGATCGCCACCGCCGGCGGCGACCCGCCGGACCTCGCCGGCCTGTTCGACTACCTCGTGCCGCAGTTCGCCGACCAGGGCGCGCTGATGCCGCTCGATGCGCTGACCCGTGAAGCCGGCATCGACCTCGAGGCCTTCAAGCCGATCTTTCTGGAGATCGGCCGCTACGACGGCCGGCTCTACGGGCTGCCCGGCACGCCGTATACCATCGCCCTGTACTACAACCGCCGGCTGATGCGCGAGGCGGGGCTCGACCCCGACCGGCCGCCGCAGACGATCGCCGAGCTGACCGGCGATGCCCGCCGCCTCACCCGCCGCGACGAGCGCGGCAAGATCGTGCAGATGGGCTTTACGACCTCGCCGGCGATGCTCGGCTGGTGGCACTGGATCTGGCCGGCGTTTTTCGACGCAACGCTCTGGGACGGCCGGCGCTACCGCGTGGACACGCCCGCGGCCCGCGCCGCCTACCACTGGATCGCCGACCGCCGGCGTGAGCTGGGCGTCAAGGCCTGTCTCGATTTCGAGGCCACCGCCGGCGCGATCGAGGGCGCCCAGAACCCCTTCCTCAGCGAACGCCTGGCGATGGTCTTTCAGGGCCCGTGGATGTCGAACTGGATTCGCCGCTACGCGCCCGATCTGGACTACGGCGTCGCGCCGTTCCCGTCGGTGACCGCCGCGCGACGCAACAACTTCGTCAGCAGCGACGTCTTCGTGATCCCCACCGGCAGCCCGCACCCGCGCGCGGCGATGACCTTCCTGCGGTTCGTGCTGCGCCAGGACAACATGGAAGCCCTGTGCAGCGCCCACTGCAAGACGTCGCCGTTCCGCACGCCGCTGCCGAGCTTCTACCGCGACCACCCCAACCCGTTCATCCGCGTGTTCGACGAGATGGCCCGCAGCGGCCGGCCGTTCAGCTATCCACAAACGCCGACCTTCACGCAGGTTTCCGCGGAGACGCTCTACCTGCTCGAGAACATCCTTCGCGGCGTCGAGGAGCCCGACCGGGCCATCGCCGCGGCCCAGCGCAAGATCGACAGCATCGTCGCCGAGTACGACCGCATGGCCGCAAGACGCCGCCGGGCGGGCGACGCCCCAACCATCCCGCCCGCAAGTGGTAACGGCGCCCCCCCTCTCCCTTCCGGGGAGGGGCGGGGGGAGGGCCGGTGGCCGAATGGCAAGGGGTGCAGGGCGACGGGCGGATTCGCACGCGGCGGCGCGGGCCGCCAGCGGCTGGTCCCCCGTCTCCGGCCGATTCCGACTCGCGTCCCTCAATCCCTTGATCCCTGCTCCCTCAATCCCTTCGACTGTTTGTCCCTTGGTCGCCTTGCCCCCCCTGCGGTCCCCCCTGAGAAGAGGGACGGTGCAATCTTCCTCTCCACCGGGGAGGGGAGCATTCCAGCCCGACGACGCACGTCCCCTATCGGAGTTCGCCCATGAGCTCGTCCCGCGGATCGCTGCTGCGCGGGCTGTTGTGGACGGCGCCGTGGTGGCTGGGCTTTCTGTTGTTCCTGGCGATCCCGATGGGGATGTCGCTGTACGTCAGCTTCTGCGACTATCCGCTGCTCCAGCCGCCGGTCTACGTCGGCCCCGACAACTACCACACGCTGGCCGCTGACCCGGTCTTTCACAAGGTGCTGGTCAACACGCTGATCTACGCCGCCTTGGCGATCCCGCTGGGCACGGTGGTCGCCGTGCTGCTGGCGGTTGTGCTCAACGCCCGGGTCCGCGGGCAGGCGCTGTTCCGCGCGTGCATCTTCGTCCCGACGGTGGTACCGCTGGTCGCGGTCGGCGTGGTATGGATGTGGCTGCTCAACCCCGAGTACGGCCTGCTCAACCAGACGCTCGGCGCGCTGGGGCTGACCGGCCCGGCGTGGCTCGACTCGCCCCACTGGGCCATGCTGTCGCTCGTGCTGGTGAGCCTCTGGCTGACCGGCGCGCCGGTGGTGATCTACCTCGCCGGCCTGCAGGACATCCCCGCGGCGCTCTACGAAGCCGCCCGGATCGACGGGGCCTCGCACCTGCGGCAGTTCTGGCACGTGACGCTGCCGGGTCTCAGCCCGGTGATCCTGTTCAACGTCATCATTGGCATCATCGGGACGTGGCAGGTCTTCGCGCTGCCGTTCGTGATGTGGCGCGGGCGGCCCGGACCCGATCGCGCCGTCTATTTCTACACCATGTACCTGTACGACAACGCGTTTCGCTATCTCAAGATGGGCTATGCCAGCGCGATGGCGTGGATCCAGTTCGTCATCATTCTGGCCCTGACCGCGCTGGTGTTCTGGGCCAGCCGCAAGATGGTGCACTACCGCAATGCGTAGCACGACCGACACCAGACGACCCGCCGCCCTGCGCCGCCCGGCCGCACGCCTGGCGCTCTACGGCACGCTGGTCGCGGTCTCGCTGGTGTTCGTCCTGCCGCTGCTGTGGATGATCTGCGTAAGCCTCAAGCCCGACGCCGAGGTGATGCAGGTTCCGCCCGGGTTCCTGCCGCAGTCGCCGCAGCTCGACGCCTATCGCCAGGTGTTGCGCAGCGAGCAGTTCGACTTCGTGCTCTACGCTCGCAACACGCTGATCATCGCGGCCCTGAGCCTGGTCGGCATGGTCCTGTCGAGCTCGATCGCGGCCTACGGCTTTGCGCGGGTCCACTTCGCCGGCCGCAAGTTGATGTTCGCCGTCTGCCTGGCCACCATGATGATCCCCTTCCCGGTCATCATGGTCCCCAGCTACATGATCTTCAAACACCTCGGCTGGATCGGCACGTTCCTGCCGCTGTGGGTGCCGGCCTGGTTCGGCAGCGCGTTCAACATCTTCCTGCTGCGGCAGTTCTTCATGGGCATCCCCGAAGAGCTCGAGGAATCCGCCCTGCTCGACGGCTGCTCCATGTGGGGCTGCTTCTGGCGGATCATCCTGCCGCTGTCCAGGCCCGCGCTGGCGGTCGTCGCGCTGTTCCACGTGCTGGCGGTGTGGAACGACCTGATCGGCCCGCTGATCTACCTCGCCCACCGCGACCAGTTCACGCTCGCGCTGGGCCTGCAGGCGCTGCAGAGCAGGTCCGGCGACACACCCTGGAACCAGCTGATGGCCGCCGCCACGCTGATCACGCTGCCGGTGATCGTGATGTTCCTGCTGGCCCAGCGCACCTTCATCCGCGGCATCGCCACGACCGGCATCAAGGGGTGAGCCGCCGCAGGAACCATCCGCCTCAGCGCACGCGTACTTCGAGCGCAACTCGCCGGCCGGGCTGGGCGTCGGGCGCAACGACGTCGCCGCGCAGCGGCTCGCCGTCCCGCGTCACCGCGACGTCCACGCCGGCGGGCAGGTCCGCACAACGGATGATGTGAATGTCATAGACACTGCCACGGTACGGCCGCGTCAGTGACGCCTCGTTCCAGCCCGGCGGCAGGCACGGGTCGATCCGCAGTCCGTCCCACTCGGGCCGCACGCCCAGCACGTGGTGCGTAATCACCCGCCGCAACCACGCCGCCGATCCGGTATACCACGTCCACCCGCCGCGGCCGAAGTAGGGAGAGTCGGGCCCGTCCACGTTGCCGGGCGTCACGTACGGCTCGGCCCAGTAGCGCTCCGGGTCTTTGTTGGCCGGGTTGATCGCATCCAGCAACTGGCCGACGCGCTGGTGGTCGCGCAGCTTGCACGCCGCCGCGATCGCCCACGTGGCGGCGTGGGTATACACCCCGCCGTTTTCGCGCAGCCCCGGCGCGTAGCGCGTGATGTACCCGATCTCCGGCCGCGGCTCGTCGAACGCCGGCGCCAACAGCAGCGCGCCGGCGTCGGTGATCAGGTGCTCGCACACCGCCGACCAGCACCGCCGCGCCCGCTCCGCGTCGGCCACGTCGCTGAGGATCGCCCAGGTCTGCGCGTTGAGGAAGATGCGTGCCACGCGGTCCCGGGCGCTGCCGAGCTTCGCACCGTCGTCGAGCGTCGCCCGGATGTACCAGTTCCCGTCCCAGCCGTGCTCGTTGATCGCTTCGACCAGCCGCGCGCGACGCTGCGCGAACTGCTCGGCCAGCGCGCCCGGGTCCTGGCCGTCGGCCCCCGGCAGCGCCCGCCCCGTCTGCCTGACCATCCGCAGGATCGCCGCCCAATCCGCCAGCAGCCCCGCCAGGAAGTGTCCCAGCCAGATCGACTCGCCGCGCTCCCGCAGGCCGACGGCGCTCAGCCCGTCGTTCCAGTCGCCGGCGCCGATGTACGGCAGCCCGCGCGGGCTCATGCGCGAAAAGACCCGGTCGAACGCGCGCAGAATGTGCCCGAAAAGCGGCACGGGCCGCGGATCATCGACAAAGGGCGCCTCGTCGCTCAGCACGTCGAGCGAGCCGGTCTCCCGGATGTAACTGGCCGTCACGAACGCCAGCCACAGCAGGTCGTCCGTCATGCGCGTCACGTGCCCCTGCTCGCTGAGCGGGTGCCACCAGTGGTACACCGACCCGTCGGCGAACTGATGCCGGGCATGCAGGTCGATCTGCGCACGACAACGCTCCGGCTCGCTTTCCAGCCAGACCTGCGAATCCTGCAACTGATCGCGAAAGCCGCAGGCCCCGCTCTGCTGGTAATAGCCGCAGCGTCCCCACAGCCGCCCGGAGATGGCCTGGTAGCGGAGCCAGTCGTTGGCCAGGAAGTTCAGCGCGCGGTCGGGCGTTTCGACGCGTGCCACGGCCAGCCGCGCGCGCCAGCCCGCCCGGACTTCCGCCAGTTCCCCGGTAATCGCGTGCACGAGCCGGTAGCGTTCGAGCCGTTGCGCCGCCGATGCTTCGCTCTCACCGACCGCCAGGACGTACCCCACGTCCGCCGTCGCGCCGGGCGCCAGCTCCACGACCGATCGAAGCGCCGCGACGGCGTCTTCGTGCATACCGAACTGCGGCCGCCAGCGTGGCTCGGCCAGCGCCGCGGGCGCTTCGAGCCGTCCGTTGCGTCCCAGGAATGCAGCCTTGTCACCTTGAGCGGCTTCGACCGGCTCCGTGCACGCCAACGCGCTGACGAACGGGAACTCCGTGTTCCAATGTCCCCGGCGCTCCGAGGGCACGTCCCACATGCGATTGCGGGCAAACACGGCGCGCCGGTCGCGATCGAAGCGTGTCTGGAAGAAGAGTTTGTGAAACTCCCGCCGCGGCGAGGGGGCTACGCCGCAACACCATTCCAGATAAGCGGTTAACTCAAGCCTCCGCGGCCGGTCGCTGAGGTTGGTCAGCGCCGCGTGCCAAAGCTCGACGGTGTCCTGTCCCGCGGCCAGCAGCGTCCAGACCGCCCGGATGCCGGCAAACTGCGTCTCGAAGGTCGTGTACCCCAAGCCATGTCTGCACAGGAACTTATCGTATTGCGGCCACACGGGGGCCGGCGCCAGCGACCATAGCGCGCCGCTGTCGGCGTCCCGGACGTACAGGAACTTGCCCGAGCTGTCGCGTGCGAAATCCTGCTCCCAGCGCGTGATGACCGCGAGCTGCGAATTCTCGACCCACGTGAACCCACTGCCCGCCTGGCTGACCGCCAGCCCGAACCGCGGATTGGCGATGATGTTGGCCCACGGCCGCGGCGTCCGGGGATTCGTGATGCAAAACTCGGTGCCACAAGGAGAAAAGTAGCCGTACGCGTTGCCGATCCGCTCGGCCTGTGCCGGCGGGCCGGCCCGTCTCCCCGCTACTCCGTGAACAACCGTGCTCATCGAGCTACGCCCTCAGCGGACCCGAAGCGCGACATACCCCGCAGCCGTCCGCAAGCGGCTGAAAGCGCTTTCAGCGCCACTCCTAGCTTACGACCCCACACCACCCGCGTCAAGGATTCTTCGCCCCGCCAGAGGGTATGACCCGGTCGGGGACAACCCCGCCTCGCCTGCGAGCCGGCCCGCCCCCGGGCTGGCCCCCCTGCCCCGTGCGAACCGAACGCGGCCGGGACGATGGCCTCACCGCAGCCTCAGGCGCTCCACGGCCCGCCGGGCGGTTTCGCTGCGCATGAACAGCTTCCACACCAGACCGCTGCGCACGTTCTCGATCGCCAGCACGATCGGCCCCTGGTCGATCCCCACGTAATCGTCGCTCGCGTACCCCTGGTCGAGGTTGAATGCATCGACGAAGCCGTAGCCCCCCGCGGCCGGATCGCGCCACACCATCGGCCCACCGTCCGCATTCCTGAGCGTCCGGAACGCCCGGATCGCCGCCAGGCTCTCTCGGGGCGTGAACATGATCGCGGTCGTGGCCGCATACGGCGCGACGGTCCCCTCGAACCACTCATCCACGTCGCAGTCGTTGGGCCGCACGCGCGGCACGATGTAGCCGTCGCGTCCGGCGCAGGCGCTCAGGCCCCAGCGGTCCTGCGAGAGCGTCTTGAACCTGCCCGCCTGCTCGATGCACCGTTGGCGATGGGTCAGCACGGCCCGGCGTGAGTTCTCGAACCAGTCCACCGGCGGCGCCGCGACGCCGAATCGCTCCGGGCGGTCGCGTCCCAGGCTGCGATAGTCGATCCACAGGTGGCTGAATTCGTAGGTAAACAACGTCCCCGGCCACGACACGGCGTACGCCGACATCGCGTCGTGCCGTTTGAGCGGCCGTTTCAGCCGGTAGTACAGCGCCGGCGCGACCGCATGATCGGCCCGCGGAGCGCCGACAGCCAGGAAGTAAACCAGCCGTTCCTCGTCAGAGGCATACGACCAGTGGGCCTGGAGAAACGTGCCCGCTCCCGACAGGTCGTGCGGATCGGCGGGTTTCCAGCCCATCGACAACAAGCCACCCGGCCCGACGGCGTAGGCGCGCCAATTCGTCTCGGCCACCAGTCGGTCGGCGACCCGCTTGACCTCCCCACCGAAATACTCGCCGGCCGTAATCGCGCCGGCCAGAAACAGCGCGTGATCAACCGTGCTGTAGAGCACTTCGTAGCCCTCGTGCGAGGGTCCGCCGGTGTGGAGATCCGGGAAGTGAAGGAACACGCCGAACTTGCGGTTGTCGCGGTGCGCCGTCAGCGCCCCGAGCACGCTCAGAGCCCGCCGGCGGGCCGCCGCATGCGACACCCACCCGCGCTCCACGCCCACCGGCAGCGTTGCCAACTGGAACCCCACGGCGGCGATCGACGACACCGGTGCTTTCTTGCGATCGCGCACCAGGGCCGCCGGCTGACCGACCTCATTCCAGAAGTACAGGAACGCCGCGTGCTCGACCTCGTCCAGCAGCGCGACATCGCCCGCAGCGAAGCGATAGGCCGGCCGCGCCGCCACCCCCGTCCCCTGTGACGGCGGTCTGCAACCGGTGGTTTCCGGCGTCTGCGGCAGCGGTTTGCAGCCGGTGTCCTCCCCCGCAGCGGACTTCGGCCGCGACTGCCCCGCGGCGCAGCCCACGAGCAGGCAGCACGCTGCAAACGCTTGCAACAGGCGGGTTTGACAAAGCATCAGCGAAAAGATTAGGTTGACGCTGCGGCGATGTCAAAACGCGCTTCGCCGGCGACTCTGACAAAGAAGATTTCGATGGCAGTCTCAATCTCCGACGTCGCAAAACTCGCCAACGTCTCGATCAGCACCGTCTCCCGCGTCGTCAACGGCAGCAACCTCGTCAACGCGCAGACGCGCGCCCGCGTCGAGACCGCGATCAAGCAACTCGGTTATCGGCCCAACCCTTTCGCCCGCGGGCTGATGCTCCGCAAGAGCGAAATCGTTGGACTCGTCCTGCCCGACCTGCACGGCGAGTTCTATTCCGAGATCATCCGCGGCGCCAACATCCAGGCCCGCCAGCTCGGGTACAGTCTGGTCG
>CAYRXN010000046.1:0-4080 GCA_964428275.1 uncultured Planctomycetales bacterium
CCGACGAGCCGTTCGTGGGGCCCGGGCGTTTCCCGCGATTTGAACAGCCGCCGCCGGAGTGCGGGCAGCAGCGTCTGCGTCACCAGCGAGCTCTTGCCGCTGCCGCTGACGCCGGTGACGGTGCAGAACACGCCCAGCGGAAACGCGACGTCGATCTTGCGCAGGTTGTTCGCCTCGGCCGCGACGACCTTGAGGAAGTCCGATCGCCGGGGCGTGCGGCGCTCGTCGGGGAGCGGGATCTCGTACTCGCCGCGCAGGTACCTGGCCGTGAGCGATTTCGGTTCGGCGAGGACCGCGGCGGGTTCGCCGGCGGCGATGACCCGGCCGCCGTGCAGCCCGGCGCCCGGCCCCATGTCGATCAGGTAGTCGGCGGCGCGGATGACGTCCTCGTCGTGCTCGACGACCACCACGGTGTTGCCGATGTTCACGAGTCGGCGGATCGACGCGAGCAGCCGCTCGTTGTCGCGCTGGTGGAGGCCGATCGTCGGCTCGTCGAGCACGTAGCAAACGCCGACGAGGCCGCTGCCGAGCTGCGTGGCCAGGCGGATGCGCTGGGCTTCGCCGCCCGAGAGCGTCGCGCTGGCGCGATCGAGCGTGAGGTAGCCCAGGCCGACTTCGTTCATGAAGCGCAGCCTCCGGCTGATTTCGCTGAGGATCGGCTGGGCGATCTGTTGCGCGTCGCCGCGAAAACGCAGCCCCTCGAACCACCGACCGGCCTGCTCGATCGTCATGCGCGTGATCGCGCTGATGTTGCGGTCGCCCACGCGCACGGCCAGGGCTTCGCTGCGCAGTCGGGCGCCGCGGCAGGCGGAGCAGACGTGCTCGGCGAGGTAGGCCGCGAACTTGCCGCGCGTCGCCTCGCTGCCCCCGCCCGATTTTCGGCGCCGCTGGAGGTTCGGGATGACGCCCTCGAACTCGACGCCGAACTCCTTGCGGTCCTTCGGGCGCGAACCGAACAGCACGATGCGGCGCAGGTCTTCGGGCAGGTTGCGGAACGGCGTTGCCGGGTTGACGCCGAACGCCGCGCAGAGGGCCTTGACGAGTTTCTGGTACGTGGCGGCGATGCGTTTCTTCCCGCCCGACCACGGGCCGATGGCCCCGCCGATCAGCGAAAGGCTGTCGTCGGCGACGATCAGCTCGGGATCGAACCGCAGTGTCGTGCCGAGCCCGCCGCAGGCCTCGCATGCGCCGTAGGGCGAGTTGAAACTGAACATGCGCGGGGCGAGCTCGGGAATGGTGAAGCCGCAGGTGGTGCACGCATGGCGTTCGCTGAAGGTTTCGTCGATCCACGCCGGCGCTGCGGCGGCGGGCTCCGCGGCCCGCGCGACGATCACGGTTCCCTCGGCCAGCGACAGGGCCAGTTCGACGGCGTCGGCGAGCCGGTGGCGCAGGTCCGGCCTGAGCACGAGGCGATCGACCACCACGTCGATATCCGTCTTGCGGGTCGGCGACAACTGTTCGATCTCGCGTACTTCGACGAGCGTGCCGTTGACCCGCGCCCGCACGAATCCTTCGCGCTGGATGCGCCGCAGCACGCCGGCGTGGTCGCCGCGCTGCCCCCGGGCCAGCGGCGCCAGCACCATGACCTTCGCGCCGGCCGGGTAGGCGAGCACGGCATCGACGATCTGGTCCACGGTCCGCCGCTGGAGCGTGACGTCGCAGCGCGGGCAGTGCGGCTCGCCGACGCGGGCGAACAGCAGTCGCAGGAAGTCGTAGATTTCGGTCGTCGTCGCGACGGTGGAGCGGGGGTTGGGGGCGGTGGCGCGCTGTTCGATGGCCAGCGTGGGCGGCAGCCCTTCGATCCGCTCGACGTCGGGTTTGCCGACCTGTTCGAGGAACAACCGGGCGTGTACGCTGAGCGACTCGACGTACTTGCGTTGTCCCTCGGCGTAGACCGTGTCGAACGCCAAGCTGCTCTTGCCGGAGCCGCTCAGTCCGGTCACGACGACGAGCCGTTCGCGCGGGATGTCCACGTCCACGCTTTGGAGATTGTGTTGCCGCGCCCCGCGGACGCGAATGAGCTTCGTTTCCACCTGGTACCCCAACGCGTTGCCGAGGTTCGCGACGGGCCCTTGCCCCGTTCGCATTCCGTTGAGTGTACCAGATCGGCAGTCGCGGCGGCAGAGGAAGTCTCGAACAGCGGCAGCGGCGGCGCGCCGGGTCGAAAGGCCTGTGCGCTCCGAGAGGCTGCGTGTGGTGCACAGACCCCACCCCATCGGCTGTGGGCGTCCCCGATGGCGGCCGGAAGATTCACGCCTTCCTTGTTCCTGTGGGTTGCGTCAGCTCTCCGGCCGCGTGATCGCCAGCAAGACCTCGTGGCCGTCGAGTTTGACGGCCACGCTTTCGCCGGCAGGAGCTTCGCCGAACTCGATCCGCTCGGCCAGGCATTCGCGTTGCACGATTTCGGCGTGTTTTCGCGCGATCTGCGCGAATTCGTCGCTGCCGGAGAGATGGAGCGTGATGCGGGCCTCGTAAGGCAGCTCCATCTTCTTGCGCAGGCTCTGCACGTGGTGGATCAGCTCGCGCATCAGCCCCTCTTCGCGCAGCTCGGGCGTTAGCTCGGTACTGACCACCACCACGCCGACCTTGCTCTGCGCCGCGGACCAGCCCTCCCTGGGTTCGAGGCGGATGTCCACGTCGTCCTTTTCCAGCGTCACGGTCTGTCCGTCTACGGTCAGCGTGAGCGTCCCGTCATCCAGCAGCGCCTTGCGGGCCGAGGCGGGATCCTCGAGCGCGCCGAGCGCCTTGCCGACCGCCGGTGCGCGCTTGCCGAACTTCGGCCCCAGCGATTTGAAGTTGGGTTTCACCTGATAGCGGACGTACCGGTCCGCGTCGCGCGTGAACTCGACGTGTTTCACGTTGAGCTCCTCGGCGATCAGGTCGGCGTAGCCCTGCAGACGCGGCTCGTACTCCGACCACGCCAGGATGACCTCGACCCGCGCCAGCGGCTGGCGTACCTTGAGCTTTGCACCCGTGCGCGCCGCGCGGCCGGTCGAGACGATCTGACGCACGAGATGCATCTCCTGGGCCAGCGTTTCGTCGACCAGCGACTCGTCGGCCTGCGGATAGCTGCACAGATGGACGCTCAGCGGAACCGCCGCCGCGGCGCCCTCGACCCGCGCGAGGTTCTGATACATCGTCTCGGCGAAAAACGGCGTGAAGGGCGCGATCAGCCGGGACAGGGCGACGAGCACCTCGTACAGCGTGTTGTACGCGTCCCACTTGTCCTGGTCTTTCGCGGATCGCCAGAAGCGCTCCCGGCACCGCCGCACGTACCAGTTCGACAGGGCATCGACGAAGTCGTTGATCCGTCCGGCGGCCGGGTAGTTCTCGAACGCGTCCATCTTCTCACGCACGAAACGAATCGTGCGGTGCAGCTCGCTGATGATCCAGCGATCGATCTGGCAACGCTGGCCGGCCGGCCGCCAGCCGGTGCCGCGCAGCGCCGCGCTCGCACATCCTTCGTTCCTGCGTCCCTCGGCCCCTTCGTCCCTCGCATCGACGGCGAAGCCATCGATGTTGGCATAGATGTTGAAGAAGCTGAAAACGTTGTAGAGCCGCACCAGGAACTCGCGCTGCGCGTCGCGGATGGCGGCCTCCTGGAAGCGGATCGAGGTCCACGGCGTCTGCGCGCTGTAGAAATACCAGCGCATCGCGTCGGCCCCATAGTGGTCGAAGATGTAATCGGGCTCCTTGTAGTTCTTGGTGCGCTTCGACATCTTCAGCCCGTCTTCGCCCATCACGTGTCCCAGCACGATGCACGTCCTGTACGGATGGGGGTAGGGCTTGTCGGCCACCGGCGCCAGGTCGGTCGCGCTGCTGCCCTTGAGGCTGCCCTCCGGGCCGAACAGCAGCGTGCTGATCGCCAGCAGGCCGTAGAACCAGCCGCGCGTCTGGTCGATCGCCTCGCTGATGAAGTCCGCCGGGAAGCGCTCGGCAAACGTGCTGGCGCTACCCTCGGCGTGCGGGAAGCCCCACTGTGCAAAGGGCATGCTGCCGGCGTCCCACCAGCAGTCGATCACCTCGGGCACGCGGCGCATCCGCGCCCCGTCCGCAAACGGGCTGTCGTAGGTGATCGCG
>CAYRXN010000047.1:0-2998 GCA_964428275.1 uncultured Planctomycetales bacterium
TCGGCGCCGTCGCCGACGTAGAGCCGGTCGGTCGGACCGAAGACGACCGCGCTTTCGTGCATCTTGCCGCAGACGCCGACCTTGCCGGCGGCCTCGAAGTCGGCGGTCAGCTCCTGCGGGCTTGCCAGCATCACGTCCCAGAGGTAGTCGAACCACCCGCCGGCGAACTCGGCCCGCTCGGCCTGCCTCGCGGCGGCCACCAGGCGTGCATAGTCGCCAACCGCGCTCAGGTCGGCGGTGGTCCGCCACGCCGCGAGCTGGTCGCCGTGCCAGTAGGCCCGGCCGTCCGCAGGCGGCTGCCAGCCGGTGGCCCGCACCCGTGCGTTGACCAGCAGCGTCTCTTCGCCCCCCAGGCCGGACAGATCGTTGATCTTCGCGCCCGCATACCGCCGGCCGACCACCGGGGCGAGATAGTCGCGCGTCAGCAACGCGGCGATCGGCGCGCCGGCGGCCCGCGAAATCTTCTCCGCCAGCGTGGTCGCCCCGGTCTTCAGCTCGAATACGCCACGCACCCAGGCCAGCGGCAGAAACCGGTCGAACTGGTCATCTTCGAAGATCACGAGTTTCATGCGTGTTTCTCCTCACGGTGTCGGTGAGTGTTCCCTCACGCGACGGCCCCTGTTTGTGATCGCGGCATCGGACGCTCGCCTCCCGCAACAGCGGCTTCCCACGACGGCGGCCCCCGGCTCCGGCAGCGCGGGCCGGCCCCCCGTCAATCCGGTGGTCCTACGCCTGCACGGCGACGACGCCGCGGGGGTTCGACCAGAAGCGCTGGCACACTTCCGCCGCGCCGCCGACGGCCCGGTCCTGCGTCAGGACCTCGGCCTGCACGACCTTGACGCGCCGGGCCTCCCAGTCGAGCACCATCGAGCGCAACAGCCGCTGGACGCCGCGGCGCAGGGTCGGGTTGTCGGCAAAGAGGTAGCCGCCCAGCACGAGCACCTCCGGGTCGTAGGCGGCCACCGCCATCGCGGCGCCCATCGCGAGGTAGTGCGTCACCCGGCCGAGCAGCTCGGCCAGCGGATTGCCGCGGCCGGTGGGCCGATGCTTGAACGCCGCCTGAACCAGCGGCTGGGGGTTCTTGGGGCCGGACTGGGCCAACGCCTGGCGCAGCGTCTCATCGAGCTGCCGCCTCGGCAGCCTGGCCACCGC
Source organism: uncultured Planctomycetales bacterium (assembly GCA_964428275.1). Lineage (GTDB taxonomy): Bacteria > Planctomycetota > Phycisphaerae > UBA1845 > Fen-1342 > JALSRY01. The sequence goes on from CAYRXN010000047.1 coordinate 1,153, forward strand.
GGCGGCGATGGCCGGTCCGGAGGCCATCGCTTCCAGACAGCCCCGGTTGCCGCAGGCGCAGCGCGTTCCACCGGGTTCGACGACCACGTGTCCGAACTCGCCGGCGCGCTGGGTCGCCCCCGCGAGCGGGCGCCCGCCCTGGACGAGCCGGGCCCCGATGCCGCGGCCGGCGTGGTAGTAGAGCACGCTCTCGGCGTCGCGCCCCGCCCCCATCAGCGCCTCGGCGGCGGCGTTCATCGTCGTCGAACCGCCCTGGACGAGCACGTCGCAGCCGTAGCGCTCGGCGAGCATCGCTCGAAAGGGCACGCTGTGCCAGCGGAGCGACGCGCAGCTCACGACCACGCCGTTCTCGTCCACCGCTCCGGCGACGCCGGCCCAGATACCCAGCAGGTCTTCCGGGGCCAGTCCGACGCGCGAGAGCACGCCGCGCAGGTTGAGGTCGATCTGGTCGGTGACGGCGGCCGGCGCGCGATCGCGTCCCAGCCGGGCGGAGACGTGGTCGAGCAGCTTGCCGTCCGCGGCGAGGACGGCGCAGTGAATCTCGCCGGCGGCGATGTCGATGCCGGCAAAACACCCGGCGGACCGATTCACCGCCAGCAGGATCGCCGGACGCCCGCGTCCCCCGCCGGCCTGGCCCACGCGGCTGAGCCAGCCGGCGGCCACCAGCCGCTGCACCGCCCCGTTGATCGTCGACCGGCGGCGGCCAACGTGCTCGGCGAGCTTGTGCTGCGGAACCGCGCCCAGGCGTTGTACGACCTGGAGAATCGACCAGTCGGCCGGCCGCACGGTCGCGGCGTTCATTTTGTCATGTTTCGAATCTATTCGCCTCACAGCGCATCCCAACATATATAAGCATTTCGGCGATTTCAAGCGGGCTGGCTTGATTTTTTACAGAATCCGTATTAAATTGCCGATGCGTCGTCGGGCAGGCCGGCGCCGGGCCCGGCCCGGTGTGCCCCCCACGGTTCACCCGTTTCAGGAGCAGACCATGGAAATCATCATCGCGGACACCTACGAGGAGATGAGCGAGATCGCCGCCGACATGATCGAGCGGCAACTGCTGCGAAAACCCAGCAGCGTGCTCGGGCTGGCCACGGGCTCCACGCCGGTCGGCACGTACAAGGCCCTGGTGCGCAAACACAAGGAGGAAGGCCTCGACTTCTCGAAGGTCATCACGTTCAACCTCGACGAGTACCTCGACCTGCCGCCGTCGCACCCCCAGAGCTACCGCTATTTCATGGACCACAACCTCTTCCACCACATCAACGTGGACCCCAAGAACATCCACGTCCCCTACGGGCACGCCAGCGAGGTCGAGGAGTTCTGCGAGTGGTACGAGGAGGAGATCAAGCGCGCCGGCGGGATCGACCTGCAGATCCTGGGGATCGGGGCCGACGGCCACATCGCCTTCAACGAGCCCGGCTCTTCGCTCGGCTCGCGCACCCGGCTCAAGACGCTGACGCAGCAGACCATCGAAGACAACGCCCGGTTTTTCGACAACCCCGAGGAAGTGCCGCGCTTCGCGATCACGATGGGCGTCGGCACGATTCTCGAAGCCAAGCAGATCATCCTGCTGGCCAACGGCGCCAAGAAGGCCGAAATCGTCGCCCAGGCGCTGGAAGGACCGATCACGGCGCAGGTGTCGGCCAGCGCGCTCCAGATGCACCGCCAGGTCACGGTGATCGTGGACGCCGAGGCCGGCGCGAAGCTGAAGCGGGCCGACTACTACCGCTGGGTGTTCCAGGAGAAGAAGCGCCTCGTTCCCCGGCTGGTCGGCAAGGTGACCTGACCGGCCACCCGCCCCGCCGCAAGGGATTTCGATCGTCGTTGCACTGCCTCACGCGGG
>CAYRXN010000048.1:0-3318 GCA_964428275.1 uncultured Planctomycetales bacterium
GCGCCGTTCGCGCGAAGCACGCGTCGGCCGCGTGGGACGCCGAGATCGGCGGCGTCGGAGCGCCTCGGTCAGAAGCTCGAGTAAGCGCTGCTCGGCGGCGGCGCGGTTTCGCCTCTGGCTGCGCTCTCGCTGGCTCACAACACGCAGACGTCCGTCGCGCGAGAGCCGCGTAGCGAGTCGGCGGGCGATCCGGCGTCGCTGGGTTGGGTCGAACAAGGGGCAATGCTCGAAATCGAACAGCAGTGTGACGCGGGTGCTGACCTTGTTGACATTCTGGCCGCCCGGACCGCTGGAACGCGCGAAACGCACTTCGAGCCAGGCCTCAAGCTCCTCGATCCCCATGCGCGGGACTGACATTCCGGCATCCGAAATGGCCAGACTTCAGATCGTGTGCTGGCGATTGAGTGAGACAGGGCGGCCGGGCCCGGTGCCACATGCACGTCTCGCCCGGCCCCGCGTCATTGTCGCGCCCACATGATCAGCAGCGTTATCAGACCGACCAACACGCTGACCCCGGCGAGGATCACGCGCCAGTGTTGCAGCCGCACCTGTTTTTCCGCAGCGGCGGCGGCTCGTTCGGCCGGTGTGAGCTCCCCGTTCGAGCCGGCTGCGGGCGCGGCTGTGTTCCCGGCGGTCGCTGAAACGGCCCCTCCCTTTTTTGCAGCCTTGGCGGCCGCCTTCGCCAGCTTCTTTGCGGTTTTTGCCTCTGCGCTCATCGGTTGCATCCATCCGGCGGGCGACGCTCGTTCGCTCCCTCCCTCAAACGGGTATTCCATCCCTCCAGAAGATTATTGCATTGCAAGGCTTACTTGACCAACCGGTCGCACCGCCCACCACACAGCGACCGCCGCGGCACCCTCAACCGGAGGAGGCTTCCGGACTGGACCGCGCGATGCGGTCGAACACCGCCAGCGTCTCCTCGCTGACGTGATGCTCGATGCCCTCCGCGTCCGCGTGCGCGGTTTCGACGCTCACGCCGATCGCCAGCAGAAAACGCAGTACGATCGCGTGCCGCCGGCGGATCGATTCGGCCTTCTGCCGCCCCGCGTCGGTCAGGAAAATGGACCGATAGGGCCGCGAGGTCACGAACCCCTCGCGCTGCAAGCGGTCTACGGTTTTCGTGACGGTCACGTGCGAGACGCCCAACCGCGCCGCGATGTCCACCACGCGCGCTTCGCCGGTTTCGTCGATCAGGTCGGCGATGACCTCGACGTAGTCCTCGGTCAGCTCGTTGCGGCGGGCCTTGCGGGTCTGGCGGTGGTTGTCGGCCTGCTGGCGCGGGCTGCGGCGAACCGGCGTTCGACGACTCGAACTGCCTGGCTGGCGTCCTGACGATGGGGCCATGCGGATCGTCCTGTTCTGGTGGTTCACACAATTAAGCAAAGGCTACAAATCTTAACGGATCGCGGGACCGGGGGCAAATCGCCGGGGGGCTGTGCCGCACAGACTTCGAGCCTGGCACCCTTTTCGCCCCACCTGGTTCCTGCACGGTAGCGCGAGAAGACGGTTTCGGTTGGGACTGCGGGACGCGGCCCGCTACGATAGCATTCGAACGCAGCCCGACGCCGGGCCGGAAGGGAATCAGCGGGAAACGGGAAACGAAGGGAGGTCGCGGGGCCATGCGGAAAAACCTTGTCTTGTTGACGGCGGGCCTGTTGGGGCTGACGGCCACGCCGGGCGGTTTCGGGCAGGGGTTTGTGGTCAACCACCGCCACGTCGTGCTGTTCGAGCGGATCCCATTGGCGCAGCTCGAAGCGGCGCGCGACCTGCGGCTGCTCTTTTCCGATCGCTCGGTCGGGGTAAACACCGACGAAGCGCTCGATTGCCTGACGGCCGAGCGCTGGCCGGACACGACGGCCGTGTGTCGGCGCGACTACTACGAACCGTGGAACTGGAAGACCTACAGCGAGGCCGACTGGCTCGCCGGGCTCGTGCCCGCGCGGATCCTCTTCGAACCCGACCCGGTGCTCTACGACCGTTCGAACTGGACGTTCGAGTATCGTGCGGGTTCGTGGGAGCAACTGACGTGCGATTTCGTGCAGGCGTTGGCCCCCGCCTATCTCGCTACGAAGGACGTGCTTTCGTATCAGTTCAGCTATCTGAACGTGACCGACGGCGACGACATCGCCGACCCGGTGACGGGGTTTTTCGCCGACCGGCCCGATCACTGCGACATCGGCGACGTGGAGGCGCTGATCGCGCAGCATCCCGACAAGATTTTCGTGTTCTGGACCACCAGCCTGGCGCGCAGCATCGGCACGAGCGTATCGACCGAGTTCAACGAGCAGATGCGTGCCTATTGCCGCACCCACGGCCGCATTCTCTTCGATTTCGCCGCGATCGAGTCGCACCGGCCCGACGGCAGCCCCTGCTACGACAACCGCGACGGCGTGCCCTACGTCGCCATGAACGGCGCCTCCGAAGACCACCCCGACGACGGCTTCGACTATCCGGCGATCTGTCAGGACTACACCACGGAAGTCGATGGCGGTCACCTGGGAAGCGTCTCCGCCGGGCGGATTCGCATCGCCAAGGCGCTGTGGGTGCTGATGGCCCGCATCGCCGGCTGGGACCCGTTCTCCGGCGATCTGGACGACGATGGCGACGTGGACGGCGTCGATTTCGCCGTGCTGGCCGAATGCGTGGTGGGCCCCGACGTGACGGTTGCGCCGCCGGCGTGTGATCCCGCGGACTTCGTGCGCAGCGATATGGACGAGGACGAGGACGTCGACGGGGCGGATCTTGCCCGCTTCCAGCGGGCGTTTTCCGGGAGTCAGTGAGGCAAGCGGCAGGCGTCGGCGCCTGGCGCGCCGGCCGCGCGGCAGGGAGGTTACGCATGAAACGGGCCGCCTGTTTCGCCGTGGCGTGTTTGCTCGTGTGGGACGCACCCGGTCTGGCGCAGCCGGCCGCTTCCCGGCCCGCGCCGTCTGGGCTGCGGACGCGCTTTGCGCAGGATGTGTCGCCGAGCAACGTCTGGCCCGAGTACCCGCGGCCCCAGATGGTTCGCGAGCGCTGGACGAACCTCAACGGTCTGTGGCAATACGCCATCACGCCCAAGGACGCCGGGCGTCCTGCCCGCTGGGACGGTGAGATCCTGGTGCCCTTCTGTGTCGAGTCGGCCCTCAGCGGCGTCGGCCGGCGCGTCGGTCCCGACGAGGCGCTCTGGTATCGCCGCACGTTCGCGGCGCCGGAGGCCGGCGGACGGGTGTTGCTGCATTTCGGTGCCGTGGACTGGCAAGCCACCGTCTGGGTCAACGGCCGGGAGGTCGGGACGCATCGAGGCGGTTACGACGCCTTCACGTTCGACATCACCGGGAC
>CAYRXN010000049.1:0-13812 GCA_964428275.1 uncultured Planctomycetales bacterium
TCCGTTACCGCGCACGGCCACCCGCCCATTTTTCCACTCGGCCGGCGATCGCACCGGGGTCGTCCTGGTGCGCTTCGAGGTCGATCCACGTCACACTGCTCAATCGGCGAAGCCACGTGCGCTGCTGCTTGGCCAGCCGGCGCGTGTTGATCTTGATCCGTTCGATGGCGTCGTCGAGCGTGCAGGTGCCCTCGAAGTGGGCGAACAGTTCGGCGTAGCCGACCGCTTTGGCCGCCTGTTCGCTGACGCCGCGCGGGTTCGACCAGATCCGCCGGGCTTCCTCGACGAGCCCCTGCGCGACCATCCGCCGCACGCGGGCGTTGATCCTGCGGCCGGCGTCTTCGCGGTCGCGCCGCAGGCCGATGAGAACCCAGTGCCAGTCGGTTCGGCGGACCGCGTTGCGATCCCACTGCTGCTGCAACACGCTGATCGGTTGGCCGGTGAGGCGATAGACCTCGAGCGCGCGTTCGATTCGGCGGAGGTCGTTGGGGTGGATGCGCTCGGCGGCGTCGGGGTCGATGCGGGCCAGCTCCGCGTGCAGCGCTTCGAGCCCTTCGCGCCGGGCACGCTCCCGGATCTCGGCGCGGATCGCCGGGTCGGCGGCCGGGCCCGCGAACAGCCCTTCGTAGAGGCACTTGAAGTAGAGTACGGTCCCGCCGACCGCGACCACCGGCCGGCCGCGCGCGTGCACCGCATCGACCGCGTTGTCGGCCATCTCGACGAAGCGCGCGGCGCTGAATGACTCCCACGGGTCGGCCACGTCGATGAGGTGGTGGGGCAGCGCACCCCGTTGTTCGGGTGTGGGTTTGGCCGTGCCGATGTCCATCCCGCGGTAGACCTTCATCGAGTCGATCGAGAGCACTTCGGCCCCCAGCCGGGCGGCGAGAGCGCGCGCCACGCCACCCTTTCCCGATGCCGTGCAACCCAGGATCGTGATGACGCGCTTCTCGCTCATGGTTGCGTAGAGCTTATGCAATCGGTACGAACGTTGCGAGCCGTTGCGTGTCCCGGGGAGGAAGAGACATGGGGACGGAAGGGACAGAGGGAGCGAGGGAACAGGGATTAAGGGATCAAGGGACACAGGGACGAAGGCGCGAAGGGACGGAGGATCACGGGGGCACAAGCCGAAGCGCGAGCGAAGGCCGCAGTCGCCACGGCGCGAGGAATCTTCGCAAGACGCGGTGCCATCACGGGTTGGCGGTGCAGGTCTTCCGCCTGCGTGCGGCGGTTCGCGGACGCGGGTTTTTCTTTGACGCACCCGGCCCGCTGGCGGATCATATCGACAACCGGGGCCCCAACAGGGAGGTTCACACGATGAGGACATGGCAGATCGGGATCGGGCTGATCGCAGGCGGACTGTTGCTGTTGAGCACGGGCTGCGTTTCGGTCAAGGCGCCCGAACGGGTCGAGATCGGGACGGGCGGTCGGACCGAGGCGGTGGACAGCAGCGAGGTTCCGAACCCGCGCACGCTCGAAGAGGCGCGGTACGAGCTGCGCAAGGCCTACGGGCGCATCCGCTATCTCGAAGGCAAGGTGGATGACCTCGAAGAGGACAAGGCCGAGTGCAAGCGCGACAAGGAGCGGTACAAGAAGGAGCGGGACCGCTACAAGAAGCGCCTCAAGAAGTACGAAGACGATTAGGCCATCCGCACGCCGGGTTGCTCGGGGACGTTCCCTGATCGCCGTCCGGCGCGGGGCTCATTGCGATGCCGGTCACTTTCATTCTGGGACGCGCCGGAGCCGGCAAGACACACCGCTGTCTGGCGGACATTCTGGCTGCGCTGCAAACCGAGGACACCAGCGACCCGCTGCTCTGGATCGTTCCCGAACAGGCCACGTTTCAGCTCGAACGGGCGCTGGCGCTGCGTTCGCCGCGACACGGTACCTGGCGTGCCGAGGTGCTCAGCTTCTCCCGGCTGGCCCGGCGGCTCTTCAGCGAAACGGGTCGTGAACCGCCGGCGGTGCGGCCGGCGGCGCGCACGTTGGCGTTGCGGCTGATCGCCGGCAAGCAGCCGGAACTGTTGCGGCCGTTCGGTGCCGCGGCCCGCACGCCGGGTTTCTTTACGCGGCTCGACCGCCTCGTCGAGGAACTCATCGCCGAGAACATCGCGCCGCAGCCGCTCGCGGCCGCGGCGGCGGGGTTGGGGAGCGCGGCGGCCCGGGCCCGCGCCGCCGCGATCGCGCGGATCTATGCGGCGTACCTCGACTGGCTCGGGCCCCAGCGCGTGGATCCGGCCCAATGGCTCGGCGTGCTGCGCGAACGACTGGCCCGGTTCGACCGGCTCGCGGGCGCGCGGGTGTGGGTGGACGGCTTCGCGGGCCTGACCGGGCAGGAACTCGAGACGCTCGTGACGCTGGCCGGCGTCGTGCGCGAGATGCGGATCACGCTGCTGCTCGACCCCGATTCCGCCGGGCCGGCCGCGCGGCGGGGCGTGTCCAGCCGCCTGGGCCTGTTCGACCGCACGGAGACGACGTATCGCCGCCTGCGGGCCCGGCTCCGTGAGGCCGGCGTTGCGCTCAATCCGCCGATCCTGCTGCGGCCCCAGCCGCCGCCGCGTTTCGCCCGGGCCGAGGCGCTGGCCCGGCTGGAAGCCGGGCTGGCGGTCGATTCGTTCGGCGTCTCGGTCCTGCGCCGCGCGGCGGACAAGCCCGGCCGGCAACAGGCGGACACGTCCCGTGGCACCGGCTCCAGATCGGCGGACGGCCACGGGGGCCCCGATCGCCAGCCGGCCGAGCCCCGCAGTGGCACCGGTCTCGAACCCGGCGGTCCTCCGGCTGCCCGGGCGCAGGTGCGGATCGTCGCGTGCGAGACGCATCGCGAAGAGATCCGGGCGGCGGCCCGGATGATCCGCCGGGAGGTGATCGAGGCCGATCGCGGACTGCGGTTTCGCGACTTCGCGCTGATCGCCCGCGACTTGACGCCGCTGGCCGACGACATCGCCGACGTGCTCGACGAGTATGGCATTCCCTACTTCCTCGATCGCCGGCGGGCGCTCGACGGGCACGTGCTGAGCCGCTTCGTTCCCGGTCTGGTTCGGGCGGTGCAGACCGATTTCGCCGCACCGGAAGTGGTGCGGCTGCTGCGCAGCGGGTTGCTTCCGCTCTCGCGCGACGAAGCGGAGCGGATGGAACACGTCGTGCTCGCGGAGGAGGTGCACGGCTTCGAACTCTGGCGGCGTTCGTGGTCGTTCAGCCCGTCCGCCCGCGAACTCGACGGCGTTCGAAGCAAACTGTTCGCGGCGTTCGAGCCATTCGTGGCGTTTGTGCGGGCGGCGCCCGAGCACGCCGGCGCGGACTGGGCCAGGCGGCTTCACGCGTTGCTGGAGCGGCTGGGCGTCGCCGGGACGATGGACCGCTGGATCACCGGCGCCCGGCGGGAGTTGGACTGGGAGACGGCGGAGTACCACCGGCTGGCGTGGGACACGCTGGGCGCGCTGCTCGAAGACGTGCATGCGGTCTTGGGCGCTGCGCCGCTCTCGGCGGCGGACCTGGCGGTGATCATCGAGGGGGGACTGCGCGACCTGACGGTCGGCCTGGCGCCGCCGACGCTCGACCAGGTGCTGGTCAGCTCGATCGAACGCAGCCGGCATCCCGACATCAAGGTGGCGTGGGTTCTGGCGATGAACGAGGGCGTGTTCCCCGCGCCGCCGCCGGAAGACGTGCTGCTGGGCGCGGAGGATCGTGCGGCGCTGGCGGGTGCGGGGCTGGCGGGGTTGCGGCCGCGGCGCGAGGACGTGTTCGCCGAGCGGATGCTGGCGTACATCGCGCTGACGCGACCGTCGCAGCGGCTGGTGGTGAGTTACGCCCGCGTGGGGTGTTCGGGGGAACCGGCCCATCCGTCGCCGCTGCTGCGGGACGTGCAGCGCGTCCTCGGCGGGGTCGCGGTGGAGGTCGGCGACGAGGACGACCTGCCGGCGAGTCTGGACGAGTTCGCCGACGCGTACGTGGCGGCCCGCGCGCGGCGCGACGAGGAGCCGCGGCGCTGGCGGCGCCTGCTGGCTTTGCGCGAGGCCTTGCTGGAGACGGACGCGCTGGCCGCGGGCACCGAGTGCCTGCGCCGGGCGGAGCGCTACGACAACCGCCCGCCGGCGATCGCCGACTATGCCCGGGACGCCGGGCTGCCGGCCTCGGTGGCGTGGAGCGGATCACCGTCGCAGCTCGAAACGTATCTGATGTGTCCGTTCCGGCACTTCGCCCGCTACGGCCTGGGGCTGGAAGCGCGCCCGGCGCCGGTTCCCGCGCAGGAGATGGGGCTCGAAGCGCACGCGATTCTGGCGGATGTCGTCGGTCGAGCGCTGGAGGACGGGCGGCCGGCGGGCCGGATCGACGACGCCCGGTGGATCGAGTGGTTCGAGCAGGCGTGTGCCGAGCGTCTCCGCCAGCGCGCCGACGACTTCGCGCGCCGCCGCCCCCAGGCGGCGTTCCTGGGGCAGACGCAGCGGCGGTTTCTGCGCGAGGTCGTGCTGGCGCAGGCGCACCGCTGGCGCCGCGGCGCGTTCGTCCCGCTGGCGTGCGAACGCGTGTTTCGGGTTGACGATGCCGGCGAGGCGGACACGCTGCGCGCCTGCGAGCTGCCGCTGCCCGACGGGCGCGCCCTGCGCATCTGGGGGATCATCGATCGCCTCGACATCTGCGAACACGCCGGGCGGCGTTACGTGCTCGTGTGCGACTACAAGTCCACCGCCCGGGCGCTGGGCAAGACGCCGTTGACGGGGGAGCGGCTGCAACTGCTGACGTATCTGCTCGCGGCGGAGCAGGCGCTCGGCGGCGACGGGCGGACGCGGCCCGCGGGCGTCCTGCTGCTGCCGCTCTACCCGTCCGTCGGCGTGATCGACACCAGGTACGCCGGGCAGGCCGACGCGGATTCGCTCCGCATGTACCTGTACCGGCCGCGGGGGTTGTTCGACGTCACCGTGGCGGGGTTGCTCGACCGCGAGCTCGGCCACCAGCCCTCGCCCGTCGCCCAGATGCGGCTCAAGCGCGACGGGGAGATGGAGTCCCACGCCGACGCGCGGCCCGCGGCCGAGCTGGCGGCGTTTCTCGAGCTGGCGCGCAAGACGATCCGGCTGGCCGGCGCGGGGCTCGCCGCCGGCCGCATCGAGATCGCCCCGCTGGTGGAGAACAAGACGCTTGCCTGCCAGACGTGCGATTTCAAACCGCTGTGCCGGTTCGAGCCGTTGTGGAACCAGGCCCGGCGGGCGGACGTCGCCCTGCCGGCGCTGGACGATCAGGGGGCCGCGTCGTGATGCGACTCACCGAAAACCAGCAGGCCGCCGTCGAGCACCGTGCGGGCAACCTGCTCGTGTCGGCCTCGGCGGGATCGGGCAAGACCGAGGTGCTCGCCCGCCGCTGCGTGGCGCTGATCGCGGACGCGCGGCGGCCCTGCCGCGTCGATGAACTGCTCGTCGTGACGTTCACGCGGGCGGCGGCGGCCGAGCTGCGCGTGCGGATCGGCCGGATGCTCCGCGACGCCGCGGCCACGACGCCCGACGCCGCGCTGCGCAGCCACCTGCGCACGCAGGAAATCCTCGTGGACGCGGCCGAGATCGGCACGATCGACGCGTGGTGCGCGCACCTGGTGCGCGCGCATTTTGCGTCGGTTTCGTCCGGCGTCGATCCGGCCTTTACGGTGCTCGGAACGGACCAGGCCGTCCTGCTGCGCGGCGAAATCATGGACCGGCTGTTCGAGTGGATCTATACGAACGAGCGAGACCCGCTCGCCGCGGCGGCCCGGACGTGGATCGGCCGCAACGTCCGCCCGAACGACCAGTTCCTGCGCGACCTGATCGCCGCGCTGAATCGCTATCGCGACCACCTCGTGAATCCCGAGCCGTGGCTGGCCCAACAACGGGCGCTGCACCGCCGGCCAGCCACCCAGCTGCGCGCGTTGCTGGCGGCGACGCTGGCGCGGGCGCTGCGCGCAGAGTGCGCGTTTCAGCAGAGCCAGCTCGAGGCGGTGCGGGCGGCCGTCGGGTCGCCGGAGGTCCGCGACCAGCTCGACGCCTACGGCGCGGCGCTGGCGGGGTGGATCGACCGGCTGGCCGACGCGGCGCAGGTCGTCGCGGTCGCGGGCGACGTCGAGCGTTACCGGTTTGCGCGTCTGCCCAAGGGGGCCGACGATCGCGACCGCACGCTGCGTGACGAGGTCAAGCGGCGCTGGCACGAGCAGCGGCTCAAGAAGCGCTGGCGGCGCGAGCCGGTGGAGGGCGTGCTCGAGGGCGCGCCGGCGGTGGCGGAGCTGGTGGACACGCTGCTGGGGCTGGAGGCCCGCTACCGCGAGATGCTCGATCAGGCCAAGCGGGCGCGCTCGGCCTACGAATTCGGCGACGTGCAGCGCATGGCGCTCGACCTGCTCGGCAGGCCCGCCGACGGCGCCCGGCGTGAGCCCACGGAGACGGCCCTGGCGCTGCGGCAGCGCTACGCGCACGTACTCGTGGACGAGTACCAGGATACGTCGCCGGTGCAGGTCGAGTTGCTCCGACTGGTGGCGCGCGACGGGCCGCAGGCGGGCAATCGCTTCATGGTGGGGGACATCAAGCAGAGTATCTACGGGTTTCGCGACGCCGAGCCGCGTCTGTTCGCCGCGCTGCTGGACGAGTACGCCGCCCGGCCCGCGCAGGGACACAGCCTGTTGCTCAGCGACAGTTTCCGCAGCCACGAGCGGCTGGTCGAGGCGTTCAACGCGCTGTTCGGCATGCTGTTCGATCCCGCGCTCGGCGGAACGCGCTACGGTACGGACGAGGCGCTGCGTGCCCGGCGCGCCGACGTGCCGAACCTCTCGCTCGACGGGCGGGCCCGGGTTCGGCTGCACCTGCTGGCCGAGTCGGGCCCGTCCGCCGCCCCGGTCCACGACGATTCGGACGACGAGGCGCTCCCGCTCGAACGGATCGAGCGTGAGGGCGCGATCGTGGCCCGCGAGATTCGCGAGCTGCTGGGCGCGGGGGTGCGCGTGCCCGAGCGGACGGCGGACGACGCCATCGCGCTGCGGCCCCTGCGGCTGGGCGACATCGTGATCTTGTTGCGGTCCGCGGCCGGCAACGCGGTGCTGATGGCCCAGACGCTGCGCAAGGCCGGCATCGCCTGCGTCGCGTTGGGCCGCGAGTCGATCCTGGACTCGACCGAGGTCACGGACATTCGCAACGTGCTCGCCCTGCTGGCAAACCGCCGGCGGGACGTTCCGCTGGCCGCGTACCTGCGCAGCCCGATGGTCGGGCTGTCGGCCGCGCAGCTCTTCGAGATTCGCCAGGCCGCCGCGGCGCAACCGGACGCCAGGCCCCACCGGCCGCGGCGCGAGCCGTTGTTCGACGCGGTCGCGCGCTATCGGCAGGCCGGCCGCGATCCGCGTCTCGCGGCGCGGCTCGATGAAGCGCTGGCGCGGCTCGAACGCTGGAGCGTCGCGGCCCGCAGCCGGAACGTCCCGGCGCTGCTGCGGCGGATCCTCAGCGACACGGGCTACCTCACGTTTGTGCGCGGGCTCGCCGGTGGGCGGCACCGGCTCGCCATGATCGAGGCCCTGCTCGCGACCGCGGACGATTTCGTCACGCGCGGGGGCGGCGGCGCCGCGGAGTTCGCCGATCATCTGGACGCGCTCGCCGCGTGCGGCGCGCAGCCCGAAGCCACCGTCGGCGTCGCCGCCGACGTCGTGCGCATCATGACGATCCACGCGGCCAAGGGGCTCGAGTTCCCGGTCGTGTTTCTCTGCGCGGCGGGGGCGGCGTTCTCGCGCCGGCCGCGGCGGGGCAGGTTGTTGTGCCTGCCCGACGCGCCCGCCGGCGAGCCGGCCGTCGGCCTCGAGTTCTTCGATTACCCCGCCCGGCGACGCCTGACCACCGCCGCCATGATGGTCAATCGCCAGGCCCGGGCGCGGCGGGAGCTTGAGGAGGAGCTGCGGCTGCTCTACGTCGCGGCCACGCGGGCCCGCGAGCTGCTCGTCGTGGTCGGCCACACCGGGGAGGATCGCTGGGACGAGATTCAGCACGCGCTTCGGCCGGTGGCCGCCGCGCCGCCGCTGATCACGCGGATGAACGCGGCCAGCATGTTGGAATGGGTGATGATGGGGGTCGCGTCCGGTGGCCTCGATGTGCAGCGGTCCGCCGCCGGTCCGCCGCTGGTCGAGGTGCAGACCCACGCGGTCGATTCGGAGGGGTTTCAGGTGAAGGCCCCGGCCACGCCGGACAGCCCGCGCGACCGCGAGCCGCTGGACGACGAGGACCGCGCGTGGATCGCGCGGGCGCGGGCCCGGATTTGCGCGGTGGTCGATGGGGCGGCCGCCCGCCGGCCGGCCGTGCTGTCGGTCAGCGCGGTGAAGCAGGAGGCGCTGCGTGGCGGGGGGGAAGACGCCGTGGCGTCGCTCGAACCGCCGGCGCGACTGCACGTCCCCGCGTTTTCCGGCGCCGGCGGGACGGATGGTCGCGTGGTCGGCGACGTCTATCACCGGTTCATGCAGCGCGCCGACCTGAAACGACTGGGTACCGCGGAGGCCGTCCGCGCCCAGTTGGAGGCGCTGTGCGCGGCCGACTTCCTCTCGCCGGAGGAAGCCGCGCTGATCGACCCCGAGGACATCGCGTGGTTCGCGGGAACCGATCGCGGGCGGCGGCTGGCCACCGCGTCGCGCTGCTGGCGGGAAGTCCCGCTCGCTTACGCCTTGCCGGCCGAAGACGGCCAGCGAACGTTGCTGCGCGGCGTGATCGACTGCCTGTGCGAAACCGGCGACGGCCTGATGCTGCTCGATTACAAGACCGACCGCCCGCGCGACGCCGCCGACCTCGAGCACCGCTGCCGCGGCTACAGCGTCCAGTTGCAGCTCTACACCCTCGCGGCCCGCGACATCTTCGCGTCCCCGGTGATCGACGCGGCGCTGGTCTTCCTCTGCCTGCGGCGGATCATGCCCGTGGTGATTACGCCGGCGGCGCTGTCAAACGTCCTGCGGTTGTCGCGGGAGGCGATGAAGTGAGAACCCGATCCGGCCGGGTGGACGTACCGCGAGCGGCGAAGCGCTGAGGCCCGGCGCCACCGACGCGCCGGCGCGACGCGCGCCGATGACGAGCCGCCGGCCCGAAGGCCGGGCGGTGCTCCGTTCGGAAAGGGTTGGAGCAGGAACGGACGAAGGGCCGGTTCCTGTCGCCGTCCCGCGGGCAATCTCTGCCGGGGGCGCCGGAATCCGTTGCCGGGCGTGCGGGCGTCCTGCCCTGGGGCCGGGGGCCCTTGTGCCACCGGTTGGGAACCGGTGGCGGGACGAGGGAGGGGCTTTTCTCCCGCGCGTCGTCGTGCGGCCTCAGGCCGGAGCGCCGACGACGTTCTTGACCTTCGATGCCAACTGGTCGGGCGAGAAGGGTTTGATGAGGTAGTCGTTGGCCCCGGACTTGATCGCCTCGATCACGCGGGACTTTTCGGCCTCGGTGGTGACCATGATGACCGGCGTCTTGTTGCCGCCGCCGCGCAGGGCCTTGAGCGTTTCGATCCCGGTCATCTTGGGCATGTTCCAGTCGAGCAGGATCACATCGTAGGTATCGGCCTGGGTGGCCTTGATGGCTTCCTCGCCATCGGCGGCCTCGGCCGTGTCGTTGATGCCGGCCATGGCCAGGGCCTTGATCACGATCCGCCGAATCGTCATGGAGTCGTCGACAACGAGTGCTTTCATGTCTGTGTTCCTCAGTTCGACTCGAACGTCAGTTCCATCGAGAAATTGCCCGCGTCGCTCTCGAACGGGACTTCCAGCCAGGTCGTCCCGCTGGGGTACTTCACCTTGTAGTCCGAACCCTGGACCACCGTGGGCAAGCCCAGTTCGAGCGGCGGGTCATAATCGAACTTGGCCTTGGCCGAGCCGGCGACCATGTTCACGATTTCCGAAACGGCATCGACCACTTCCGCGTTGATCACACTGACTTCGATGCCCAGCATGCGCTCGGCGATCTGGAGCGCCGTTTCGGCGGGGAAGCGGAGTACGACGACGCCCTGCACCTGCCCGCTGATCCCCACCAGCGACGTCACCGCCGCACCGTTGCCCTGGCCGTTTCCGAGCTTGAGTTTCTGTCGCCGCGGCTGGACGTTGAGCATGGTCTGGAAGACCGTGTCCACACTTTCGACGAACGGGTTGATGCATTTGACGTCCACCGCCATACCTCCACTTCCCACTGTCGCCTTGCGGCTGCGAGGGGGATTGCGCCGAGTCGAACCTTCGCAGCGTCCGGTCAGCCGCGCCGGCCGGGGCTTCCAAAAGCTGCCCCCCACACCTTCTCACTTCCCGTGTTTACATCGGCTCGGAAGCGCCGGGGTTTTGCGAAAAACCTGTCCGCTCGTCCGGGCAGGTTTCGCCGCTCCGTTATCAGCCGGCCGGGAGCGGTTGCGGCGCGGGGGCCTACGCCGGCACCCCCGCGGCACCCTGGACCAGGTCGGCCGCCACCTTCGGGATATCGGACAACGGTACGCTACGTTCGACGCAGCCGGCCGCCACGGCCGCCTTGGGCATGCCGTAGACCAGGCTGGTGGCTTCGTCCTGGGCGATCGTCCGTGCGCCGGCCCGCCGCAGGATCTGCATGCCCGCGGTGCCGTCGCGCCCCATGCCGGTCATGATGATCGCCACGCAGCGGGTCGGGCACGTGCGGGCGAGCGAGCTGAACATGACATCCACCGAGGGCCGGTGGCCGGAGACCTCCGGGCCGTCGTCGAGCTTGAGCCCCAGGCCCATGCCCTTGCGAACGATCTCCATGTGGTGGCTGCCGGGCGCGATGTAGATCTTGCCGTGCTCCACCGGCATTCCGTCCTGCCCCTCGCGGACGTCCATCGCGCAGAGCTGGTCGAGGTGTTTGGCGAACGAGCCGGTGAACGCCGCCGGCATGTGCTGGGTGATGACGATCGGCACGAAGTCGCTGGGGAACACCGGCAGCATTTCGTAGAGGGTCTGCGGTCCGCCGCAACTGATCCCGATCGCCACGATCCAGCCGCGGGCCTTGTTCGGCGGCAGTCGGCGGAGGCCGGCGCTGGCGCCCGATCCGGCGGCCGCGCTTGCGCGAAGCAGTTTGCGGCTGCGCCCCTTGGCGCGTGCGGCGGCGAGCACTTTCTCGTGCAGCTCGCGACAAAAGCGCGCATCGCCGGCGAATCCGCCCTGTTGCGGCTTGGCGACGTAATCGAACGCGCCCTTTTCGAGCGCTTCGAGCGTCGTCTGCGCACCGGCCTGCGTCAGCGTCGAGCACATCACGAACGCGACCGGGAGCTTGCCGCCCACGCGGTTGAGCACCTCCAGGCCGTTCATCCGCGGCATTTCGACATCGAGCGTGCACACGTCGGGCCGCAACGCCTTGATCTGTTTGAGGCCCTCGATGCCGTCGGCCGCCTGCCCGACGACCTCGATGGCCGGATGCTTGGCCAGGGCCCCCTTGAGAATCGATCGCACGACCGCGCTGTCGTCGATAACGAGTACGCGAACCTTGTTGGCCTGCATGAGCGTGACCTGGATGTCCGATAAACAAGTAACGAGGCGCCCGCCCTGAACGTGCGTCTTTCTGCGCGGGTTCTACCCGCACTAGTGGTATCGGCAGGAGCCGGGCCGGGCTTTGCTGCCAAACGGCATGTTGCGCCCACCTCATCGGCGCCGACGCACCGGCGCGCGACGAGAAAACGGCCGCGGGCGGCGTGTTCGCTGCCCGCGGCCGTCAGGCTTCGGCGTCGTTCCCCCGGCGCCGGGTCAGTCGAGGAAGTAGAGCTCGTCGGCGGTGAACCCGAGCATCTGGTACGTCGGCACCATCCGCACGTCGGGCTCGAGCACCGGGAGCCACTCGCCGCCGTTGAAGGAGATATCGTCGGCGGTCAGGCCGGTGCCTTCGAGCGAGTCGGCGGCGTCGGCGGCGAGGAACGAGCCTTCGCCGGCCGGGTTGATGTAGTTGACGATGAACTTCCGCGTGCTTTCGCGGATGTAGGTCGTGTCGCCGGCGACATCCACGTCGGTCGTGCCGGCCACGATATCCTGATCCTCGGCGCCCAGGCCGAGGTCGGTCAGCTTGCGGAAGTTGTAGTACTTCCAGTGGTACAGCGGGAACTCGAACGTGCCCATGCCGGGAACGTCACGCGGCTCGGTGTTGGTGACCGGCACCGGCGTATCGAACACGCCGCCGGCGGCGTGGCAGTCGTCGCAGGCGTAGGCCGCGCCGAGCGCCTGTTCCTTCGGCCGGACGCCGTGGCCGCCGAGCGTGATGCCGTTGGAGTACGCCGGGTAGTTGGCGATCGCGGCGAAGAACGCGGGCTGATCCTCGGGCGGCAGCGCCATGCCCTGCATCGAGAGGAACATCTTGATGAGTGTGCCGTCGGGCACCTTCATCGTGATGAGTTGGTGATTGTCGTCGAACGACGGGTACCACTCGTAGGTGGGGTCGAGTCCCATCGGGGCGTTGAAGCCCTGGAACTTGCGCAGGCCCATGTTGGCCGCGGCGAGCATGTCGTAATAGAACGGTACGCCGGCATCCACGAACCCGTCGTGGTCGGCATCCCAGGGCGAGGTGCTGCCCGTGGCGTAGCGGACCAGGTCGAAGGTGACCTTATCGAAGTAGACCAGGTTGGGGAAAATCTGCATCAGGGCCATCGCCTGGCGGTTCTGGTCGGGCGACTGGAAATCCTCGAGCGTGATCTGGCGGGCCTCGTCGGGCGTCAGATCGAGGAAGTCGAGCGCCGCGAAGACGTCGGCGTTCGCGCCGCCGGCCATGAAACGATACATGCTGTAGGCGTTGTACTGATAGGCGCCGCCCATGGCATCGTTGGCCATCAGGTCGCCGTCGAAGAAGCGGGCGTCGAAGACCATGCCGTTGGCCATCGGCTTGAACGGCGTGATCTTGGCGCCGGGCGTGCCGCGCACCGCGAGCGACTGGGCCAGGAAGGAGACGCGCCCGTCGAACCACACCAGCGTGGGCCGCACCTTGTACGCTTCCCAGTCGCTGTTGACGTCGTCGTCGTTGCCGTCATCGAGCAGGTGGTCGGCCGAGATGATCTTGGTGTCCAGACCGTCGGCGTTGCGGCCGAAGTTGAGCTGGCCGCCGTGGCCGTAGAGCGAATAGGTGATGCCCGAGGAATACGGAATGTGGCAGGTCTCGCAGGCCATCACGTCGAGGTGGGCGGACTTGTGCCAGACGCCCGGCAGCGCGCTGGCGGTGTGGCACGTCGTGCACTGGAGATCGTTTTCGGCGCTGCCGACTTCGTAGTCGCTGGCCATCAGGTCGCCGCCGACCTTGTCGCCGCGCACGAACTTGTGGTGCGACGCTTCGTGACACGCGACGCAGTGGCGGTGTTCGCCGCCGCCGATCGCGCCGACCGCGGCGGAGTCGGAGTGGATGTCGTGTCCCGGGCGGAAGAGCGTGCCGCGCTTGTAGCCGGTACGGGCGTGCTCGTGGCAGCGGAGGCAGGTTTCGTCGCTGGTTTCGCCGAGCGAGGCGATCGCCGCGAAGCTGCGATCCTGCGCGACGGTCGGCCAGGGGGTCTCGGGCGTGCCGTCGCCGTCGGCGTCCATCATCAGCGGCGTATCGGGCGTGCCGTCGCCGTCGGCGTCGATGACCGGGTCGGGCGTGCCGTCGCGGTCGAAGTCGGTGTCGTCCCGCGCGACGCGGGCGAACCCTTCCGGCGTGGGCGAGGGCGCTCCCTCGCGGGCGTAGCCGGCCAGCTTGAACTCGCCGTCGGCCGGGTAGGAGCGATACTCCTCGGCGTGGCAGACCAGGCAGTCGAGGCCGGCGTTGATGATCCGCTCGGCCTGTCCCTCGGGATCGGGCATCCCCATGTCGGCGAACATGCCCGCGAACATTCCTTCCATCATCGGCATGAAGCGGCCCGGGT
>CAYRXN010000050.1:0-5180 GCA_964428275.1 uncultured Planctomycetales bacterium
GTGGAACCCGCTCGGGTGGACGCTGTGGGGTCAGTCTGCCGCGCGGCCCCGGCGGCTGTTGGCGGCGTTTGTGGGTGTCGTGCTGCTGCTTGCCTTGCCGCAAGGCTGTCTGCAAGCCCCGCTCACCGCCGTACGCCGTTACTTGCCGGCCGAGGGGCCGCTGCGGCGAATCGTGCGCGCTGACCAGGTGCTCGCGGAAGCCGAACGCGGCGGATACCGCTACCTGCGCGACGCGTTGCCGGCGGACGCCGTATTGCAGGCCGACCCGGCGGCGGACCGGCTGAAGCTGGCCCAGATCGCGCGGCGGCAGATCGGCGTGACGGTGCTCGACCGCGACACGATGGTCTTCTATCCCGCGGATGTGCGCGCTCACGCCGCGGCGCTCGAGGAGGTGGAGGCGGCGCTCGCGCAAGCGGGATCGGCGCGGCGTTGCCGCGACGTCCTGGTTCGGCACCACATCACGCACGTCTTTCTGGGAGTGATCGAGCGGGAGCGGTGGAAACGGCCGGATAAATTCCGCGATGCGGAGTGCTTCGCGCGGCTCTACGAGGACGACGCCTGTGCGGTGTTTGCGGTCCTGGTGCCCAAAGCGGCTGCCGCCCGCGGCGGGGGGAGGATGTGCCGCAAGGCGGCAGCAGGTGGTTGAGGGCGTCCCGGGTGGTGTTACCGGGCCGCCGGGGGCGGTGCCCGCGATTTCGTCCCGGTTGGGCTTGCAAACAATGGCGGCCGATGTAAAAATACGCATCCGTGGTCGGCAAGTCCGGCCCCGGCGTGCGGGTGTAGCTCAGTGGTAGAGCGTCACGTTGCCAACGTGAATGTCGTGGGTTCAAATCCCATCACCCGCTTTTGTGCATGACGCTGAGCCGCGGCGCAAGTCGCGGTTTTTTCATGTAGTTGCGTCAGCATCCGCCGGTTGGCCCCCACCCTCCGATCTTCTGCGGCCGCACGCGCGCCGGGCGCTGTCGGCCCGGTTCTGTTGAACATCCGCCTCGCGCCACCTATGCTCCCACGCGCGCCTGCTGAGGAGTCCCACGATGCCCGACGAGCGTTCGAACAACCAGACCGACGGCCAGCCGATCCCCCGTGGCAAGGAACATTTCGGCGACGGCTGGCAACACAACTTCACGCCGCTCGAACCGCTCGACGTGGTCCGGGCCGACTCGTTTTCCGACATGCTCGACCGCATGAGCCGGGCTTCGTTCGGCGGCCGGGCGCTCGGCCAGGCGGCCGAGGTGCTCTATGAGATGGTCGCCGACCCGGACTGCTACGTCGTCGGCACGTTCTCCGGCGCCATGACCATCGCCAAGATGGGCCTGCTGATTACCGACATGATCGACCAGGGGATGATCGACGCGGTGATCAGCACCGGCGCCCTGATCGGTCACGGGATGGTCGAGCAGTCCGGCCATACGCACTTCCGCTACGAGCCGAGCTGGAGCGACGAAGAGCTCTACCGGGCCGGCTACGACCGCGTCTACGACACGCTCGAGCTCGAAAACAACCTCTACGCCGCCGAGGACATCCTCGACGACGTGCTCAACCGGATCGGCCCCGACGAGCCCTTCGGCAGCCGCGAGCTGCTCGAACGCATCGGCAGCTATCTCGGCGAGCGCTTCGAGGGTCGCGGGATTCTCCAGTCGGCGGCGGCGCGCGGCGTGCCCGTCTACGTACCCGCGTTCACCGACAGCGAAATGGGGCTCGACGTCTTTACCTACAACACGCTGCGCGCCCGCGAGGGCAAACCCGGCGTGCGCTTCGACCCGATGCGCGACGTGGGCGACTTCCTCGAGCGCATCAGCGGCGCCAAACGCCTCGGGCTGTTCACGATCGGCGGCGGCGTGCCGCGCAACTGGGCCCAGCAGGCCGGCCCGCTGGCCGAGCTGCTCCACTTCCAGACCGGCGGGGCCACCGGCGGACTGGTGCGTTTCCGCTACGCCGTCCGCATCTGCCCCGAGCCGGTCCACTGGGGCGGGCTCAGCGGCTGCACGTATTCGGAGGGGGTGTCGTGGGGCAAGTTCGTGCCGCCGTCAGAGGGCGGCCGCTTCGCGGAAGTGCTCTGCGACGCCACGATCGCCTGGCCGTTCCTCGTCCGCGCGGTGCTCGAACGACTCGGCCGACTCTCCCCGCCGGCGGAATGAACCCACCCCGGCGGTCGGCGCGCTACGCCGGCTCGTGACAGCTTCGGCCGGGCTGGCAGCGTTCGGGGACGGCCGGGGCGTCGTCGGGCCCGAAGGTGGTCGAAGTCTTTTCGCACCAGTACGTTGTCGTCTCGCTGATGCGCACGCGGCCGGGGCCGGCGCGCATGTCCGCCCCCGCGCAGTGCTGCATCTTGGTCTGCAACCAGCGACAGCAGGGTACAAACTCCACGTCTGCGGCATCGTAATCAGCCATTGCCGGATTCCTCCTTGCCGCGGTCGCGGGCCTGTTTGAGGGCGTCGGTGACGGCGGGCGCGACCAGCTTGACCTTGTAGGCGTTGCGCGACATGGGCTCGCAGCCCTCGGCCGCCAGCCGGGCCGCCCGGTCGATCGCGCGGTCGTCGAGTCGGCCGCCGGCCAGGACGCGCTCGGCGGCTCTTGCGCGCCAGGGGATCGACGCCACGGCCCCGAGCACCACCCGGGGGTTGGCCGGGTCGTTGAGGTTCGCCGCGCAACTGACCAGCGGCCAGTCGAACGACTGCTTCTCGCGCAGCTCGACGTAGGCCGCACGCGGCCCGCCGGCCGAGGTCGGCAGCTCGATCGTCTGGATCAGCTCGCCGGGCCGCAGCGTGTGCTCGTCGTCCCGCGGGTCGGCGGGCACGCGGAAGAACTCGTCGATCGCGATGGTCCGCTGCGTCGGGCCGGTCGGACCCGCGGCGATCGTGCCGATGCGCGCCCCGGCGGTCAGCAGCACGGGCGCCAGGTTGGACGGATGCACGATGTGACAGGCGCCGGCCCCGACCACGGCGTGATAACGGTTGTCGCCCTCGACCGCGTAGCAGGTCGAGCCGCCTTTCTTGAGGCAGGTGTAGTCCTGGCTGCGGAAGTACCAGCAACGCGGCTTCTGGCAGAGATTGCCGGCCACGGTGGCCACGTTGCGGATTTGCGGCGTCGCCGTGTGGCCGGCGGCTTGCGCCAATGCGGGAAACAACTTGCGGATCAACTCGTGCCCGGCGACCTCTGCCAGCGTGGCCAGGGCATCGATCTCGATCGTCTCCGCCGACGCCCGCCGCACGGGCGCCGCGCCGTTGCGCAGCGCCAGCAGGTTGAGCACCCGGCGGGGCGCTTCGAGCCCTTCCTTGAGGCGGTCGAGCACGTCGATTCCGCCGGCCTTGACCAGCGGTGCCGCCTGCGGCCGGGCCTGCGCCAGCAGCGTGACAGCGGCTTCGAACGATTCGGGCAGGAGGTATTCAAAGCGGTTCATGCCTGCTGGCCTCCCTTCGCGGCGAGTGCGGCGAGCACCCGCGCCGGCGTGATCGGCAGGTCGTAGACGCGCACGCCCAGGGCGTTGGCGACAGCATTGGCGGTGGCGGCGGCGGTCGGAATGGTCGGCGGCTCGCCGAGCGAGCGCACGCCATCCTGCCCGGCCTCGCGCCAGAGCACCGGGCGAATCTCCGGACAGTCTGCCGAACCCACGATCTTGTACTGCTCGAAGTTGGGGTTGAGCATGCAGCCGCGGGTCGGGTCGAGGATCTTCTCCTCGAGCAGGGCGTAGCTCATCCCCTGGATCACCGCGCCGATGATCTGGTTTTCCGCCGTCAGGCGATTGACCGCCTGGCCGCAGTTCTGCAGCGCGACTACCCGGCGGACGCGAACCACGCCGGTCCGCGTATCGACCTCGACCTCGACGAACTGCACCGCCTCGGTGCCGCCCGAGCCCCAGTAGTCGGGGTTCTTCTCGCCGATGACGGTGAAGCTTTCGCGCGGCAGCTTGCGACAGGCCTGGCGCCACGAGGCGGTGTCGGTGGGTTTCTGGCCGGTGAGTCTGGCGAGCTGGACGCGGGCGCGGTCGGCCGCGTCGCGGATGGCCGGGGCGATGGTATGGGCGGTCACCGAGCCGCCGCTGGCCGGCCCGGGCGGATAGTCGCTGTTGCCGCAGTCGGACGTGATCAGCGCACGGTCGATGCCGAGCTGCGCCGCGAGCACGTCGACGAGCACCGTGCGCGTGCCGGTGCCCATGTCCTGGGTACCCGAGAGCACCCGCACGGTCCCGTCGCGGAAGACGTCCACCCGGATCTGGGCGTCCTGCTGCCATGTGCCCCAGTCGCCGACGGCCAGGCCGATCCCGCGGCGAAACCGGCCCCGGCCGCTGCCGTCGGGACGCGGACGCCGGTCCCAGCCGATCATGCGTGCGCCGGCGTCGTACATCCGCCGGCGAACGGCGCTGGGGTCGATGCGCTTGCGGTATTCGAGCGGGTCGACGCCGGCCGCCTTGGCCAGCTCATCGACGAAACCGTCCACGGCGAACATGCCCTGCGGATGTCCCGGCGCGCGGAAGGCCCGCGCACCGCCGGTGGAAAGCCCCAGATCGACGAACGAGCGGAAGATCGGCCCGAACCGGTAGCGCGAAGGGTTGGCCGCGCCGCCGCCGCGGCGCTCGGGTCCGCTGTAGCCGGCGACGTGGATGTAGCCGCCGGCGGGTTGGCCGTCGTCGTCGAGGGCGATGCGCATGACCTGGATCGAGCCGGGCCGGCAGCCGGTATCGAGGTGCTCGCGCTTGCGGTTGTTGACGACCTTGACCGGGCGCCGGAGCTTCCTGCTCAGCTCGGCCGCCACGCGGCCTTCGAGGCCGACACCCACCAGCTTGCTGCCAAACCCGCCGCCGACGTGTTCGCAGTGTACGTGTACCTTGCTGCGGTCGAGTCCCAGCACGCCCGCGGCGCTGGCTTGGGTCGCGCCCGTACCCTGCGTGCTGCACCAGACCCACGCCTCGTCGCCGCGATAGTCCACCACGGCGCAGTGCGGCTCCAGGCACGAGTGCGTCTGCATCTGCGTGGTAAAGCGGCGTTCGACCACGCGGTCGGCCTGCTCCAGCAGCCGGGCGACCTGCTCGCGCCGCTTGTCCGAACCCTGGCCGCCGCGGGAGGCGGGGGCCTTGTCGATCGGCGGGGGGATCGGCCCGACCTGCCGCTCGTGCTCGGCGATCGGGTCGGTGGACGGCTCGAGCGGCTTCCACTTGAGCGCCAGGGCCGCGATCGCGTCGG
>CAYRXN010000051.1:0-2665 GCA_964428275.1 uncultured Planctomycetales bacterium
GATGGTCGGGGGCGAAGTGTTTCTCCCAGATCGCGATGGTCCGCTCCATCAGGCGCCGGGCCGCGGCCGGATCGCCCAAGTCTTTCAGGATCGACGCAAGCCGAGAACTTGCGTCTGCGGATGGCAGGCTATTCGGACCATCGTGCTCATGTGCCAGTCTTATCAGTTCTTCAAGTACGCCCTTAGCTTCGGCGTACTTGCCCAGCGCACGCAGGTGCTCGCCGAGTTCAGCGAGCCAAGCTCTGCGGGCTTCCAGGGTCACCGGGTCATCTGCGTTCTTCGATTCGGCCAGGCGGCGGCGCAGCTCGGTGATCCGATCGCGACGGGTGTTGGAATCAAGCCACGGGGCATCCTCGTCGGGTATGCCCGGCTCGGGCATGGTCACCAATTCGGCACGGGGGATCCGGCCGAAATGAAAGGTACCGCTGCGCCAATCCAGGAAGTCCGGGGCCGCCCGGCTCAATGATTCGAGCAAGTAGCCTGGAATCCATAGGATTACCGGGCAGGGAACGAGCCGACGCCATTCCTCGCGACGCAGATTGAGCTTGCGCAACACCGCCGGTTCCTGGTCACCGGCAGAGGAACTCGCCGCGCTTTCCAACCCCACCACGTTGATCGGCCCCTCGGGACGTGGGCCGAGCTGATGCACGACCTCGATCAGCGCGTCGGTCGTCTGCCCCCCCAGCACAACTTCGCTGAATCGCGTGTCTGGCAACGATTCGGCCAGGCGCTCGATCCACTCGTCGCGGTCGATCGGACGATCGCACACGGCCAGTAGCAGTGTGAAACCATCGGCGCGCAACAACGCCCTGCGCAGGGCGGCCAGTGCATCGTAGTCGGCCCCGTTCTCAGCCGGCCTTGAAACGCTCGAGTTCCCGGATGACAGGGTTCACCTCGTACCAGGGCGCACCATTCATATACTCGAACACATGCAACAGTAGCAGCATTTGCTGATGGTCGTCGTCCTTGGGAATGTCGTCTTGTGGGGTTGCGAACTTGCGCAACTGGTCCCAGAATCGGTCGGGAATCTCACGGCGCAGGCTGTTGGCATAATCACGAACGGCCGACTCGGCAGCGTCTCGGGTAATCGGCAGCGCATCTACATAGCTGGCGGCCGATTGCAGGAACATCATCAAGTGTCGCGGATGGCCCCCGCTCATCCGGCACAGATAGTAGCCCGTCTGTTTGTCATCGAAGACGTCCGCGATTTCCACATCTGCGGCCTGACAGCGCTTCTCGATAATCTCCCACATCTTGCACATGCCGGGAGAATCGTCCGTGACGTCCGCGTTCCTCGCAGGACGCAACCGGATCATGGGCATTGGCTTGTTGAACTCGCCGATCGTCTGCTCCAACTGGGCGCTTTCTGGAGAATAGTAGAGCGAAATCGGAACCGTATACACCGTATGCGCTTGCAGACTGGCCAACTGTTCGCGCCGATGGATGAAAATGCGCTCGTGGGTGTTGGTGCCGTCCGGCAGCTGGCGCCGCACAACCTTGTCGAGGCCGTCGATTATCACCACCAGTCCTTCGCGACGTTTCTCGCCCTCGAGCTTGCGCAATTCCACCCTCGCGGCCCGCAGGAGATCATTGACGGCCTCGAGCAACGACGTCGCGTGCCGCTCGATGGCCTGGCGCAGCTCGGCCCTCGCATCCGGACGATTGCGAAGCTCCGCCGTCAGTTTGGCGAAACACGGTCCTACAGACACCTCTTTGAAAGAGACACGCTTGGCAAGCGTCTTCAGCATGCTCTCATCGGCACCACGCAGCATTTTTGCGAGGTCGTCGAAGTTGGGCACTTCGGCCTTGCGCAGTTGCTTGTGGACCTCCGCCGCCGTCAGAACCAGCAGGTCTGGAAAGTCGACGTCGTTCTCGTCCAGCTGACCGGCGATGTCGAAGTAAACCACCTGGAATGGACCGGTCGTGCCCTTGCGTTGCTCGAGCCGGCGTTTGAGACGAAGTAGCTCGCTGGTCTTGCCGACCCCCCGGTGCCCGGCAAACAACTTGAACTGCGGCTGGGCCGGGTCGGCGCGACGAAGACCGCGCTCAAGCAAGTCAACCAGATTGACGCCGCGTTCGTTGTCACAATTCACGTAGCGCGGATCATCCGGGTTCAGCGATTCGTCCGGTCGGCAGGCCCTGTGCAAGCGGGTTATGTCGTCGGGCTTGATTTCGCTGCTCAAAGTCGTTCTCCCTGTGCCGTCGGATCGGTCCGCAAGCCCTCACCGCGACGGGGCCAGCGGCCTCCTCCTCCGCTTGCGCGTGAGTCACGCTAACCGCTCGTTCATCCCGCACTGCTATCGTATACCAGCAATCAGGTAACGTGCAACGAACGCCTTTGCCGTGGGGGTACGCCGCGCACGCCTCCGAGCCGCCCGCCCGACGCCCGCGCATGCAAAGCGGCCGGGTTGATGGCCCGGCCGCGGGGGAACGTTCCAGTGACCCGGCGTCCTGCGGTCGCCGGGGAAGTGGCGCCGTTTACACGCCGCCCTTCTTGTCTTCGTCCTCCTCCTTGATCTCGCTGACGACCGCGTCGGTGGTCAGCAGCAGGCTGGCGACCGAGCAGGCGTTCTGGAGCGCCACCCGCTCGACCTTGAACGGCACGATCACACCCATCTTGATCATGTCGCCGTATTCGCCGGTCATGGCGTTGTAGCCGAAGTTG
>CAYRXN010000052.1:0-12141 GCA_964428275.1 uncultured Planctomycetales bacterium
CAGTGAACACCAGTGCATCGAGCCCGCCGAGTGTTGCCGCCAGTGCGCCCAACTCGCGGTTGACCCGATATACGAACGTCTCGATCGCCTTTCCGGCCCGCTGGCCTTCGGCCGTCTTCGCGACGTCCAGCAGGTCCCGCATGTCGCCGGAAACCCCCGACATGCCGAGCAGCCCGGACCGGCGATAGAGCAGGTCCTCGAGTTCGTTCACATCCGTGCCCGTGCGCAGCAGGTGCAGGATCGCGCCGGGATCGAGACTGCCGCAGCGTGTGGCCATCGGCAGGCCGTCGAGTGCCGTCATGCCCATCGTCGTATCGACGCTGCGACCATTCCGGATTGCGCACATGCTCGCACCCGCCCCGAGGTGCGCGACGATTACGCGGCCGGCGGCGACTTCCGGCGCGCGGCGCGCCAGCTCTCGAACGACGTACTCGTAGGACAGTCCGTGAAAGCCGAATCGCCGGACACCCTGCCGATGCAACGCGTCGGGCAGGCCGAAACGGTCGGCGACCTCGGCGTGGTCGCAATGAAACGCGGTGTCGAAACAGGCGACCTGCGGCACGTTCGGCCAGGCGCGCTGGGCCGCCCGAATGCCCGCCAGGTTGTGCGGCTGATGCAACGGCGCGAGCGGAACGAGTGCTTCGAGCGCCTCGAGCACTTCCCCGTTGAGCAGCACGGGCCGGCGCAGCGCGGTGCCGCCGTGCACGACTCGATGGCCGACCGCGATGGGCCGGACGGACCCCAGCCGCTTCGTCAGCCACGGCGCGAGTCGGGCCAGCGCCCGCGCGTGCGGGCCGCCGAGCCCCGGGGAGTCCCACCGCTCGTCTGCGAGCAAACTTCCCTCGGCGTCTTGAGCGCGGAACCGCGGCACGCCGCCGAATCCCTCGACCTGCCCGCGCAGTCGCAGCGTCGGCTCGTCGCGGGTCAAACCAAAGACGGAGAACTTGATGCTCGACGAGCCGGCGTTGATGACGAGCAGCACACCCGAATCGCTGACATCCACGGTCGCTCCTTTCGCACAAGCGGGAGACCCACGGACCTGTAGTACAGCGTAACGATCCTGCCAGGCAAGGGAACGCCCGCCGCGATTTGCCGCCGGGGGGGCGTCGCGCGGCGGCGGGGGCTCGGCGCGGTCAGGGGGCACTCGCGTGGCGTCGCCTTCACGTCATGGTCGCCGGCGCGGTCGCCCTACCATCCGCCATTGCGCATGAACGGGCTGGCTTTGCAACTGCGGCCGTCGAAACTGCCGGCGGCGCAGAGCGTCCGGGCCAGCTCGATCCCCATCGCGCAAACGTCCGGCGCGTCGTCGTGGCGGGCCTTGGGAAAGTGCAGGAACTGGTTCTCGACTTCCGGATCGAGCCGCGGGGGCAGGCGAAACAGCCCGTTCTCGAAGAACGGCGCTGCACCCTCGATTCGCGCCCGCTTGTTCGCGGTCGTCTTGAGCGCCACGATCGGCATGTACAGTCCCCGCCGGCGACTGTGTTCTTCGAGAATCTGTTTGAGCGCCACCTGGTACGCCACCGTTTCGATCCCGATCTTCACCGGCCGCCAGCGCCGAAACGCGGCCACGATCCGCTTGACCTGCTGGACGATGCCGATCCGTTCGAGCGTCAGCGCGCGGGTGTAGATGACGCCGGTGCGCGGCTGGAGGCTGCCGACCCACAGCGCGAAATAGTCGCCCCCGCTGGTCCCGGTCGCCGGATCGACCGCCATCAGCGTGACGAGATCGCATTCGTTGAGCGCGCGTGGGTCGTAGCGACCGAGCCACTCGGGCCGAAAGACGCGGACGGAATCGTCGATCGGGTTGGCCTGGTACTCCTGCTCGAACGCCAGCGATCCGATCCGCTGGCGTTCCTCATCGAGCCGCGCCACCGACCAGCGCGCCGGCCAGAGGGCCACCCGCCGAAACGTCCCGTCGCCGGCCGGCTCGGCTTCCAGCGCGCGGTACACGCGATAGTCCCAGCGTGGAAAACGCCTGCGGTCGCGCAGGTTGGCCAACAGCGAGTCGTAGTGGATCAGCGAGCCGAGCACCAGGAGCTGGCCATCGGGTGCCAGCGCCGGCATCACCACGCGGCGCAGCCAGTGTTCGAGCTTCTGGCGTCCCTCGGCCGAGGCGACGTGTTCGTCTTTCTCGATGTCGTCGCAGATGATCAGGTCCGGACGTTGCGGCCCGACCCGCACGCCACGCAGGCTCGCGCCCGAGCCCTTGGCCTGCACCGTCACGCCGGTGACCGTCGTGAACTTGCTTTCCGACCATTTGGTCCTGCTTGCCCGGCCGGCGCGCTTCGAACCACCTTGAGGCCTGCCGGCCTGCGGACGCCGGCGCGGCCTGGAGGCGGGCGCCTCGGCCGGGGCGCGGCACAGGTCGCCGTAGGTTTCCAGGATACGCTCGTTGGTTTCGAGTTCGTTGCGGATGTCGCGGACGAACTGCGTCGCCAGGGATGCTTCGTGGGTCACGATCAGAATGTTGCGCCTGCGCTGCGTGCAGATGCACCACAGCGGATAGGCCAGAGCCGCGCAGGTACTCTTGGCGTGACCGCGCGGCGCCACGCGTGCAATCAGCCGGGCCGATTCCCGTTCGAGGTCGCCCATCAGTTCGGCGTGGAACGGGGCTGGTTCGTTGCAGAAATACTCGGGCAGGTACGCCAGCGCCCATTCCAGGGATGCGGGCATGGCCGGTACGCTCGTGTTCTTCTTGCCGGTTCGTTTCATAACGTCTCCGACGAACCGTAGGCGCCCCGCGCCCGGACCTTCCAGCACGGCCGGGCCCGCAGCATGCTTTGGGCAGTCCGTGGCGCCTCGTGGCGCAATCAGGCGGCCGAAAACGGAGCAGCGCCGCCGGGGCAGCAATCACATCCTCTCATGCTCAAAAGCTTGCGGACGCCGCGCCGGCGACTGGGTATCCTGTCGCCAGACGCAGCGGAGTCGCGCGGAAAGCCGCAGGTTGCGGAGCAGCGTCGAACAGACCATGTGCGGAAAGGCGCAGAACCATGAACATGACGCAAGTGGCGGGAATCGTGCTGGGCGTGGCGTGCACGTTGCCGGCCGCGTTCGGGCAGACGGGCGGCCGCCGGCTCGAGGCCGTGCCGTTTACGGACGTGCGGATCGAGGACGCGTTCTGGAGGCCCAAGCTCGATACGATCCGCCGGGCCACGCTGCCGCACTGTTTCGAGCAGTGCGAACAGACCGGGCGCATCGCCAACTTCGACAAGGCCGCCGGCGCGTTGCCCGGAAAGCACGAAGGGGCGTGCTACAACGATTCGGACGTGTACAAGGTGCTCGAGGGCGCCGCCTACGCCCTGATGAACCAGCGCGACCGCAAGCTGGAGGCGTACGTCGATGACCTGATCGACCGGATCGCCGCCGCCCAGCGCGAGGACGGCTACCTCAACACGTATTACCAGCTCACGCCGGCGAAAAAGCCCTGGAGCAACCTCGCCGGCCACCACGAGCTCTACTGCGCCGGGCACCTGCTCGAAGCCGGCATCGCGTACTTCCAGGCCACGGGCAAACGTAAACTGCTGGACGTGGCCGTGCGGCTCGTGGACCACATCGCGACGATCTTCGGGCCCGGCAAGCGGCACGACGTGCCCGGCCACGAGGAAATCGAGCTGGCGCTCGTCAGGCTTTACCGGCTCAGCGGCGAGCGGAAATACCTCGACCTGGCGCGTTTCTTCGTCGAGCAGCGCGGCCGGGCCGACGGCCGCAAACTCTACGGCCAGTACTGCCAGGACCATCTGCCGGTGCGCGAGCAGACGCAGATCGTCGGCCACGCGGTGCGGGCGATGTACCTGCTCAGCGCCGTGACCGACCTGGCCGCGCTCAACCCCGACCCCGGCTACGAGCGCATGCTCGATCGCGTTTGGCGCGACACGGTCTTCACGCGGCTCTACATCACGGGCGGGATCGGGCCGTCGAGCCACAACGAGGGGTTCACCGTTCCCTACGATCTGCCCAACGATACGGCGTACTGCGAGACGTGCGCCGCGATCGCCCTGTGCCTGTGGAACGCGCGGATGAATCTGCTCCACGGCGACGCGCGCTACGTCGATGTGTTCGAGCGGGCGCTCTACAACGGGCTGCTCTCGGGCGTCTCGCTCGACGGCAGGAAGTTCTTCTACACCAATCCGCTGGGCAGCCTCGGCGACCACCACCGCCAGCCGTGGTTCTCGTGCGCGTGTTGTCCCACGAACCTCGTGCGGTTCCTGCCGTCGCTGGGGGGATACGTCTACGCCCGGGACGAGGACGGAGTGTACGTAAACCTCTATGTCGGCGGCACCGGGCGGATCGACCTGTCCGGCGGCGAGCGGGTCGAAATCCGCCAGGAGACGGATTACCCGTGGAACGGGCGCGTGCGGTTGCACGTGACGCCGGCGCCCGCGGGCACGTTCACGCTGGGGCTGCGCATCCCCGGCTGGTGCCACGGCGCTACGCTGGCGATCAACGACCGGCCGATCCGACACCTGCGACCTGCCCGCGGCTACGTGCGCATCCGCAGGGCGTGGCAGCCGGGCGACGTGGTCGAGCTCAACCTGCCCATGCCGGTCGAACGGATGCAGGCCGACGCGCGGGTCGAGGCCGACCGGGGACGCGTGGCGCTGCAGCGCGGCCCGATCGTGTTCTGCCTGGAGGCGGCGGACAACCAGGCGGACGTGCGGCGGGCGGTACTGCCGCCGGGCGCACGGCTCGACGCGCGGTTCGAACCGGCCCTGCTGGGCGGGGTGATGACGATCCGCGCGCAGGGACAGGTCGCCCCGGCCGACGATGCCGGCTGGGAAGGTCCGCTTTACCGCCCCGAGTCGCCGGGGCGGCCGGCCGCGCTCGTTGCGATTCCGTACTTTGCGTGGGACAACCGCGAGCCGGGGGCGATGGTGGTGTGGTTGCCGGAGACGCAGACGCTGCTCGGGGCGGGGCCCGTGCCGTGGATCCGTCCTTCGGCGTCGCACTGCTACGCGGGCGATTCGCTGGCGGCGCTGTGCGACCGGCTCGAGGCGCCGGACTCGCGCGGCCGGGGGATCCCGCGCTTCACCTGGTGGCCGCGTCGCGGGAGCGTCGAGTGGGTGCAGTACGACTTCGACGCGCCGCGGCAGGTGGGTCGGGTCGCGGTGTACTGGTTCGACGATTCGGCGTCCGGGGGCCAGTGCCGGCCGCCGGCGTCGTGGAAGCTGCGCTACCGCGCCGGCGACACCTGGCTCGACGTCACGGGTGCCGCAGGACCGGGCGTGGCGACGGACCGCTACAACGTGGTGGAGTTCGATCCGGTGCGCACCACGGGACTGCGGATCGAGGTGCAACTGCGCGACGGTTTCTCGGCCGGGATCCTGGAATGGAAGGTTCTGGGGCCGCGTTGAACGTGACCGCCACACCGGCCGCGGAAGTCCCGTCGTTCCGGTTGCCGCGGAGCCACCCTGGTGTGGCGGCTGACTGACGCTCCTGCGCAACGTGCTCACGGAACGCCACTTGCAAGAATCCGGGTACTCGGGGCGCCGCTCCCGGGTGGCGGGCCGTCTCGGATGCCCCCCTTGCCCGCTGATACCTGCGGCACGCCCTCGCTTTGCTCCTGCCGGCGCTTGCTCCAGGCGCCGCCTTGTGCCGCGGTGGCGGAACCGGACGTCCCGGAGACCTGGCTGTTGACGGCGCCAACTATAATCCAGTGGCGGTCGGCCCCCGGTGGCCCCCGTTATGGCGTTCGCTCGATTTCGTCGATAGAAACGGGCGGGAGTTCGTATGCCCGGAGTCGCCTGCAAGAACATTCGCGGACTGGCCGGTGTGGTGGTTGCCGCGGTGGCGCTGGGCGCCGGCTGTGTGCGCCCTGCCGAAATCCCGGACCTCGACACCGACGAACTCACGCTCGTCCTGTCACGCCTCGTACTTCAGCCGCAGATAACCTGTGCGCAGCTTCGCGAGTCGTTCGGCGTCGATTACTTGCCCCTCGTGGACACGCCCGACCAGATCGGCCTGCGTTACGGCGAATACTGGGTACCCACCGAGGACGGCGCGTTGCTGCGCGTCTGGTATCTGCCCACCAGGCTGCACCGCGGCGTCGTGATCCTCTCGGGCGGGGCGGCCGGCTCGCTTCCGTGCTATCTCTTCCACGCGAGGTTGCTCGTTCACGACGGGTGGACCGTGGTCATGTACGAGTACCGTGGCTTCGGCGAGAGCAGCGGGTCCGCGGATATCCGGAAGCTGCCGACAGACCTCCAGGCCGTCCTCGACTGGACGCGCGCCCAGACCGGCCGGCAGCCGGTCACACTGATGGGCGTGTCGCTCGGCAGCGTGCCGTCGATCGCCGTGGCCGCGGCGCGCCCGGAGGCGGTCAACGGGTTGATTCTGGATTCACCGGTGGCGATGGGGGCGGAACTCCAGCGGCTCGATTTCGTGCTGGCCGACCGTACGGAGTTGTTCATCGACCGGTTGCCAAGAAACCTCGTATCCGAACGGGTCATCTCCGCGGTACACCAACCGCTGCTCGTTCTCGCGGGTCAGGCCGACGCCCTCACGACGCCGGCGTCGGTGGAGCTGCTGCTCGACCGGGCCGGTGGCCCGCGTTCGCTGGTGCTCTTCCCGGGCATCGCCCACGCCCGCGCGGTGTTCGCAGACACGGGGGCGTATGCTTACGCCGTCGAGAGCTTCCTCGCCTCGATCTGGGACCAGCGTGAGCCGTTGCAGGTCGAGATCGTTTCCGACGCCGGGGACCGATTCCCGTGATCGTGTTCCGTCCGGTTCCGCCGTTGGGCGGTCGTGCCGGCAGTGTTGTTTCCCGCACGGCCTTGCGCGGGGTTTCCCGCGCCGCACGACGGCGCATCCGGGCGAACGAATCCGTATAATCGCAGTCGTGACGACGCCCGAGAAACAACTCGCCCAGCGCATCCGCGAGCTGCGCCGCCGGCACTTCGGTGCCCGCGGCAAGGCCGAGTTCGCCCGGCGTCTGGACCTGCCCCTCGAAGCGTACGAGCGTTTCGAACGCGGCACCGTCCCGCCGGGAGACGTGATGGTGCGCATGTGCGACGTCACCGGCGAAGACCTCCAGTGGTTGCTCACCGGCACCGCCGCCCGCGGGACCGTCGTCATCAGCGGCGCCCGCCGGCGACACCAGGACCTGCTGACGCGCATCGCCCAGGCGATCGACGCCCAGCCCAAGCTCGCAGCCTCGCTCGAGGCGTTTCTCGACCTGCTGCTCAAGAGCGAGCAGATGCAGCAGACGTCCGGGGCGCTTCCGGCGCCCGACGCCGCGAATCTGGTCCCCGTGTTTGCCACCGGCCACTGGCCGCGCGGACTGCCCGATCCGGGCGGCGGAGGCGGCGACGGCGGACTGGCGCTGGCCCACGCGGCCGAGCTCGCCGACGTTCCCCGCGCCGCGTGCGCCCTGGCCGAACCGGACGGCGACGGAGGCGGCGAGATCGTCCATCGGGCGGAGCTGCTCGCCGCCCGCGACGAATCCCGGGGCGTCGACGGCTATCTGCATTGCCCCGGCCTGGTCAGCCTCTTCCCCGAAGCGTTCGCCGTGCGGCTCGAACAGGCCGGCCCGATGTGCCCGATGTTCGCCGACGGCGACGTGGTCGTGGTCGCCCCCGGGGCCGAGCCGGCGCTCGGCCGCCCGGCTTTGTGCAAGTTTCGCTCGGATGCCGACGACCGCTGCCGCATCTGGCTCGGCGGCGACGACCGCCACGTACACCTGGGCCGCGTCTCCGACGGCGGCCACGAGACCCTGCCGCGGGAAGAGCTGTGCTGGGCGCTCGATGTGCTCTACCGCGCCCCCCGGGCCGCGTAGGGCGCACGGAAAAATGCAGCGTACCACGTGCCGCGTGGACGGCGGACGTCCACCCGCAGGAGCCTTGCGCGATGAAATACACACGCCGCGAGTTGATCGAGGGGACGTTGGCCGCCGGCGCGGCGTTGCTCCTGCCACCCGTGGCCACGGCCGAACCCCGCGCCCCCCGCGGGGCGGTGGATCGCACGGCGTCTCCGGGCGAGTTCACGTTCGTTCACCTCACCGATATGCACGTCACACCGCGGCGCTGGGGCGACAAGGGCTATCGCGCGTGCATCGAGCGGGTGCGCGATCTCAAGCCCCGGCCGGCGCTGGCGCTGATGGGCGGCGACCTCGCATTCGACGGGCTCTACACGCCCAAAGCGAAGTTCGAAGAGCAGATTCGGCTGTACAAGGAGATCAGCGCCGGCCTGGGCATGCCCTGCCACCACTGCATGGGGAACCACGACGTGCTCGGCTGGTCGTCCCGCCGCAAGGTGCCCAGAACCGACCCCGACCTCGGCAAGAAACTCATCATGGACCGGCTGGGGTGGGAGAAGAGCTACTACAGCTTCGATTTCGGCGGCTGGCACTTCGCCGTGCTCGACAGCATCTTTCCCAAGGCGTTCTCCCACGGCCCGGGTTACGAGCCGCGGATCGGCCGCGAGCAGTTGGACTGGCTGCGCTACGACCTGGGGGCCGCGGGCGACCGGCCCAAGGTCGTGGTGACCCACATCGCCGCGTTCTGCAACATCGGCCAGACCAACGGCGACCCTAACTACAAGGCGATGGACGGGCACATGGTGCTGTGGGACACCAGGGAGCTGCGCACGATCCTCGAACGGCACAAGGTCAAGGCCGTGCTCCAGGGCCACAGCCACCGGGTCGAGGAGTTCTTCTTCAACGGCGTATGGTACGTGACGTCGGCGGCCGTGAGCGGAGCCTGGTGGGCGGGAAGCTGGGTCGGTTCGGCGCCGGGCTTCACGGTGTTCCGCTGCCGGGGCGAGGCGCTGAGCTGGACGCACCACGTGTTCCCCTGGGAGCCGCACCTCGACCCGGAAGATACACTCGAACGCAAGAAGATCGCCGAGCAGCGGGCGTTCGAGCAGGAGCAGCGCCGCCTCCTGGAACGGGAGCGCGCCGGACGCCGGGAACCATGAGCCCCGGCGTCTCTTCGTCGAGCGCCAGGGCTGTGCGGGGCTTCCACCGGTTGAAGACCAGTGCCGCGGATCGCAGGAGGGCTGGCGCGGGCGGGACGCCTGCGCTACGGTGGATTCGTGACAACGTAACGGCGTAATAACGGGACAGTGCCCGGGGGAACGGCCGGACGCTCGAGGCTGGTCCGGCACCTGTACTGCAAACCACGGATTGCTTCGCGTCTGGCGGAGGTTTCTTGCAAGGCGGCTGCCGGGGGGGCCTCGCCCGCGCTTCGGCTTGGGCTCCCTGACTCCCGCCGTTCCTTTGTCCCTCAATCCCTCGATCCCTGTTCCCTTCCTCTCTGCGTCTCTTTGGCTGCGGTCGAAGGCCACGCTGCGCCACCCTTCGTACCTCGTCACCTCTTCAGTGCTTCACCCGCTTCGCTTGGAAGGTCGGGCGGGGGTGACAGGCCCACGGAGAACGAGGGGCGCTGCGAACTTCACCCACGCCCCATCCCGCCGACAGATCGCAGGCGGTTTGGTACACCCGGTCTCGATGCGGTAGGATTCCCGGCGATCTTCAGTTGGGCCCGGTCCGGCGACGATGAGAACTACGGCGCCGGCCCACCAGGTTTGAGCAGGAGAACACGCGCGATGGCGTCCGTATACGACACGCTCGAACAACGCGAACTGATTGCCCAGTGCACCGATCCCGAGCTGCGCGACAAGCTCGGTCAGGAGCGCTTCACCGTCTATTGCGGCTTCGATCCCACCGCCGAGAGCCTCCACCTGGGAAACCTCGTGCCGGTGATCGGGCTGGCGCACTTGCAGCGTGCCGGGCACCGCGTGCTGCTGGTGGTCGGCGGGGCCACGGGCATGATCGGCGACCCGAGCGGGCGTTCCGAAGAACGCAACCTGCTCGATACCCGGCAGATCGAGCGCAACGTCGCCGGCGTGCGGGCCCAGTTGTCGCGCTACCTCGACTTCGACGGCGACAACCCCGCCGAGATGCTCAACAACCACGACTGGATCGGGCCGATGCGCTTCGTCGACTGGCTGCGGGAGGTCGGCAAGTACTTCACGGTCAACTACATGCTCGCCAAGGACTCGGTGCAGAGTCGGCTGCGCAGCGAGGCCGGCATCAGCTACACCGAGTTCAGCTACATGACGCTCCAGGCGTACGATTTTCTCTACCTCTTCGACCACCACGGCTGCCGACTCCAGGTCGGCGGCAACGATCAGTGGGGCAACATCACCGCCGGCATCGACCTGATCCGCAAACTCCGCCAGCAGCCGGCCTACGGACTCACTTTTCCGCTTATCACCACCGCGACCGGCGAGAAGTTCGGCAAGTCGGCCGGCAACGCGATCTGGCTCGACCGCGGGCGCACCAGTCCGTGGGACTTCTACCAGTACCTCGTGCGCCAGGACGACCGCGACGTGATCCGCCTGCTCAAGATCTTCACGTTCGTTCCGCTCGAGCGCATCGCCGAGCTGGAGCAGGCCGTCCGCGCGCGACCGGAGCGGCGCGAGGCACAAAAGACGCTCGCGTTCGAGGTTACCGCCATCGTCCACGGGCGCGAGACGGCCGAGGAGATGGCCCGCGCCGCCGAGATCGTTTACGGGTCGGAGATCAAGGACCTCTCCGACGAGACGCTGGGCGCCGTGTTCGCCAGCGTGCCCTCCACCACGCTGAGCCGATCCGAGCTGGAGGCCGGCGTCGATCTGATCGAGCTGCTCGTCCGCAGCGGTCTGACCAGGTCCAAGGGCGAGGCCCGCCGCCTGCTCAACTCCGGCGGCGTCTACGTGAACAACGTGCGCATGACCGAACCCCTCAAGCTCACGGAGGCCCACCTCGCGTCCGCCTCACTGCTCGTCCTGCGAACCGGCAAGAAGAACTACCATCTGGTGCGGGTGGAGTAGGGAATCGAGGGGGAGCCAGACAGACCAGGGCTTGCCCGGCCCCCAGGAAAACGCAGCGCTTCCGCCCGACCGGTTCTCCCGATGGCCCTGCGCCGAATCGAGCCGCGCAGAGCCCGGCCCGCAGGGGCTCCTCACGGAATCCCCTGCCTGGTTGCCGTCGTCCCTGTGTCCCTTGAACTCTCGGCCCCTCAGCCCCTTGCCCCCAACCCCCTCGGTTGCGGCCGAAGGCCGGGCTGGGACGCGGCTCAGACGCCCGGTTCGGTCGGTGTGGCGCCTTCCTGGGTGGGAGCGGTGTTTTCCTGAGCCGGCGCGGCCCCCGCAAGCGCCTGCATGGGGAAGTCGATCTGGTCGTACCCCTGTTGGCGGGCGGCTTCGAGCAACGCGGCCCGCAATCCCTCCGGCGGCTTGTCAAAGGGCAGCACCATGGCGTAGCTGCGGTGCCCCTCCCGATCGGTAGCCAGCGTGCCCAGCCCCACGACAACGCCCTTGCACACGGCAACCAGCAGCTTGCACAGGCCCGATTCGGCCTGGTGGATCAGCTCGGTGATCGTGGTCTCGGCCGCGATCGCCGACTCGTCGATCGGCACGCGCGGGTCGGGACCGGGGCGATGTTGCAGCAACGCGACCAGTAGCGGCCAATCCGCCCGCGTCGCCGTCCGTATCGTTGTGCGGTCGTCGCAGAGATCGAAAGGTGTCGGATGTCCGTGCGCGGGTGTTCGCAGCATCGTGACGTGCGGCCGGCCGTCGCGCTGACCGCGATGAAGGACACGAAATCCAAAGTTCTCGAACAAGAACCCCGCCGCGTCGGCGGGTGTGGTCAGATAGAGCCATTTGCCGCCGCTCATGTCGAACCACGACAGCAGCGCTTGCAACACACCGCGACAGTAGCCGCGTCGTCGATGCTCTGGCCGTGTGAACACCTGTCCGAGCACGCCGACGGCCCCGCGCCGTCGAATGCATCCGGCCGAGAGAAACAGCGAACCGTCGGGCAACGCGGCGACGGCGTCACGCGCGCCGACGGTCCCCTGCTCGAGGCGGGCCTGCAGATCGGCACGCACGGCGGTGGGTTCGTGTTCCAGCAGCGCGGCGAGGCTCGGCCAGCGGGTCGCGGACGGAAGCAGAATGAGCAGCGGTTTCATCGTGGCAGTCCGAATGGTGGCGCGGGCGTCGCCGACAGGCGGCGACCGTGCGCATCGTACTGTGCGGACACGCTTTGTCCAACGATGGCGGCGGCGAATGCCCGGTGGGAGGTGTGACGGCTCCATGCGGCAGCCGGTCGCCAATACCCCCCTCCCTTCCAGGGGAGCGCCGGGCGAGGGTCGAGACGCCAGC
>CAYRXN010000053.1:0-28402 GCA_964428275.1 uncultured Planctomycetales bacterium
CAGCTCGCGCACCAGGTGCTCTCGTGGTGGTTGCACATCCGCACGGGGGTTCTGGAGGCGATCGAACTCGAAACCGGCTTGCGGCCGGTCTTCAGCGAGCTGCACGTATCGGCCCGCGGTCCGGAGGTCACGTCGTGGCGCGCCGCCGAGGCCCAGGCGGGCGGCGGCGTGCTCGCCCAGGACGCCTACGCCGCCCTGGAAGCGCTCACGGGGTTGCGCGGCATGCCCGAGAGCGTTTGCGCCGCCGTCGGCTCCTGTCGCAGACCCGCGGCAACGCCGCCGCGGGAAACCGAAGGCGTTGCGGTCGTCACGATGCGTTACGAAGATGGCGGAATCGCGATCGTGCGGGCCACGTGGGACATTCCGCCCTTCGGCCATACGACGATTCACCACGGGCGCTCGGCGTCACTCCACTACACGCCGGCCGAACTGCTGATTCGTGACGCGGCGGGTGAGCTGACCGACCGGCAGACGCTCGATGAGGACGTTCTCGCCGCGGATCTCCGGCACTTCGCCGCGCGGCTCCGCGGCGGCCAGCCGGCGGAGTCGCCCGAGGTCGCGCTTCGGCGGCACCTGATGGTTTCGGCGATCCTGGAGACCGCGTACCTGTCGTCGCGCACGCAGCAGCCGGAAGACCCCCGCAGACTCTTCGAGGTACAGAAATGGCCCTCCGTCGGTCACTGACGTCCAGGCGCGAGCCCGTGCCAGCCTTGTTCGCCGAATCGACCCGGTCGGCGTCTCCGGGGTTCGCGCTACCGCGCGGGCGCAGGCCCGGGGCTCGTTGTTGCCGGGTCGCAGGCATGCTGGCGGGTCTGCTCACGCTGTGGT
The DNA here is from genome assembly GCA_964428275.1 of uncultured Planctomycetales bacterium. Taxonomy (GTDB): domain Bacteria; phylum Planctomycetota; class Phycisphaerae; order UBA1845; family Fen-1342; genus JALSRY01. The sequence goes on from CAYRXN010000053.1 coordinate 829, forward strand.
CGGTGTGCGGCTGCGTCACCACCGCAGGCTCGGCGGCCGCGTCGATCTGGGTCGTCGGCGACACCCATGCGCTCGGGGCCGACAGCACGCCGGCGCTGGAGAACGAAGTGTTCTCCGCCGAGCGCGGCACGGTCAACCTCACCGCCGCCATCAACGAGACGGTCGCGTTTCAGATCGGCTTGCGGACCGACCACCCGCCCGCGGGCCCGTTCGACGTGCGGATCGGCGACTTGACCGGCCCGGCGGGCACGCTCCCGGCGGCGGTCGCGGTGCGGCGCTACTGCGCCCGGTACGTCCGCGTCGACCGGTTCGAGAGCTGGTATCCGTTGCGGACCGGGCGCGCCGCGCTGCCGGCCTACTACCCCGACGTGCTCGTGCCGTGGGCCGCCCGGCGCGGCGGCGGACCGCTGCGGCTCGACGGGCGGCGTACCGAAATCGTATGGGTCGATCTCCGCGTGCCGCCGACCACCGCGCCCGGCGTCTACGAAACGAAGCTCGACGTGGTCGTTCCCCGCCGCGAGCAGCCTGTGTTCACGGCGCGGCTGCGGCTGACGGTGTTGCCGGTGGCGCTGCCGTCCGAACCGTCGCTGGAGGTGCTGTGCCGCGTCGATCCGCGCGATCTGCTGGCCGACCACCTGCGCTGGCCACGTCTGCCCGCGGAGGAAACACGATTTGTCGCCGGCGCGCCGGCGGCCGCAGCGGGTCGCGCCCTGGTCGGCGAGACGATGCGGCTGCTGCACGAACACCGCATGACGCCCCTGCTGTGGGCCGCGTTCCCGAAGTATCGGCCGGCGGGCCCCGGCGAGGTCGAAGTGGACTGGACGGGCTACGACGCGCTGGTCAGCGACTGGCTCAGCGGGGACGCCTTCGCCGATCGCGCCGGCCTGGCCCGCTGGATCATCCCGGCCTCGGCGGGCTACCCCAACGCCCGGCGCAACGGCGGGTTCGCCTCGCCCGGCTACGCGCGGCTGCTGGCGGCGTACTTGCGGGCGTGCGAAGCGCACTTCAAGCAGAAGGGATGGCTCGCGCGTTCGATTCTGCGCCTCGCGCCGCCGGCGCCGCTGACGCAATCCGCGGTCGAACGTCTGCGGCGGATCGTGGGGATCGTTCGGCAGAGCGAAACGCGGCTGCCGGTGGTAGCCCATCTGCCGGCCCGCTCGCTGGCCCCGCTGGGGTGGTACCACGCACCGGCGATCGAGGTTTCCGGCGCCGCGATCTGGGCGCCGCCGGCCTGGCAGTTCGAGCCCCAGGCGATGCGCCAGGAACACAACCTCGGAAAAGAGGTCTGGTTGGTGCCCGACGATCCGCCCTACAGCGGCTCGCTGGCGGTCGAGGCCCCGCCGACCGATGCGCGCGAGCTCGCGTGGCAGGCGTTTCGGTACGGGGCCGATGCGATCTGGATCGAGGACGCGGCCGCGCCGCTGGCGAGATCGCGCAGCGGAGCGGTCGCCGCCGGGCGGGCGCTGCTGGCCTCGGGGGCGCCGTGGGGGCTCGACACGCCGGTTCCGACCATCCGCCTGAAGCGCCTGCGGCGGGGAGCGCTGGACTACGAAATCCTCAACCTGCTTACGCGCCAGGGGCAACCGCTGCTGGCCCAGCGCACCAGCGAGCAGGTCGTGCGCTGGGCATTCACGGAAGCGTGCGACCGGAACCTGCTCGACACGCGGCCGGTCGGCTGGCCGGACAACCCGTACCTGTTCTGGATGGCGCGCAAGCTGCTGCTGCAGGAGCTCGTCAACGAGCTGGCGCCGTCGGACACCGGCCGAAACGCGCAGATCGCCAACCTCGCCGACTGGAGCACGATCCTCGACCGGACCCACCGCGTGACGGCGGAGATCCGTGGCGTTCGGCTGGAAACCACCCAGACGGCCCGCGTGCTCGCGACGATCACCAACGGCAGCCGCCGCGAGGTGCGGGCGCGCGTCGCCTTGCAACCGCCCGTCCCCGGCTGGAAGCTGGACGCGCCCGCGCTGGTGCGCGTTCCGGCCGGCGGGCGCAGCGTGGTCGATCTGCCGCTGCATCTCGGCACGCTGACCGAGAACGCGGACGGGATCCGCCCCTTCGTGCTCCGGTTCGACGGCGGCGCCGGTGGAGTGTTCTCCGCGGCCGGCCGGCTGGCCGTCATCGGCTGTCCGCAGGTGGCCGAATCACCCGCCGTGGACGGCGACTTGTCGGACTGGCTGCTCGCGGCGGGAAACGTCGCCGGCGATTTCCGGCTCGTGCGCGGTGACGGTTCGCCCGTCGCAGGCGTGCCCACGCGGCGGCCGGCACTTCCCACGCAGGCGTTTTTCTGCATGGACCGCGACAACCTCTACGTCGCCATCCGTTGCGGGCTCCGCCCCGGCGAGCCGCCGCTGTGGCGGGCGGACAACTACGTGACGGTGGACGGGGCGATTCCGTGGGGCCAGGACGTCGTCGAGCTCCTGCTCGACCCGCACAATACGCGGGGAGGAACCGCGGCGAACATCTATTGCCTGCAAGTCAAACCGAGCGGACTGCTCGTGGCCCGCAAGGGGTGCCTGACCGAGCCCCCGCTGGCCGCGGCCGAGGTGTGGGAGTCCGGGGCGCGCGTCGCCGTCAGCCGGCAGCGCGACGGGTGGACGGTCGAGCTGGCGCTGCCGCTCAAGTCGCTCGGGCGCGGGGCGCTGCGCAACGCGATCTGGGGATGCAACATCACGCGGCTCGATGCGCGCCGGGGCGAGTATTCGTCGTGGTCCGCAGCACGCGGATACACGTACGCGCCCGAGCTGCTGGGCAACCTGATTCTGCTGCGTCCCTGAGGCCTGAAGGCGCGTGATTGCGGAACAGCGCGGCAACGGGCGACGGTGCGACGTGACAAGGGGACAATGGGGCAAGGGAAAAAGGGAAAAAGGGACAAAGGGACAAAGGGGTAATGCGCGACGGCGCGCCGAACGCGCGATTGGACGGCGGGGTGACGGCGTGACGGACCTCAGCAGCGCCGGCAACCGCAGGCGTGACGGTATGGGGACGCCGGCGTGGCGCAGCGCGGCGTCCGGCCGTAACCAGGTCGAGCAGGCCGGGCTTTGCCCGGCGTTTACTAAACAAACGCAACGCTTTCGTGTGGTCGGTCGTTCGCGATGGCCCTTCGTGTCTTTGTGAATGGCGAATGCCGAATGGCGAATGCCGAATTATCTGTCGCTTGCTCGTCGCCTTCGTCCCTCAGTCCCTTCGTCCCTTGATCCCTGAATCCCTGACTCCCTCGGTCCCTTTGTGAATGGCGAATGGCGAATGCCGAATGGCGAATTGTCTTTCGGCGGCGCGCCGCCTTCGTGCCTCGTCCCCTTCGTCCCTTGATCCCTCATTCCCTCAATCCCTGAATCCCTCACTCCCTCAATCCCTCACTCCCTCACTCCCTCCGTCCCTCGATGCCTTGTTGCTTGCGTCTCTCGATCGCGGTGTCACCCTCGCGCTGTTTCGACCGCGTGAAACGCCGCGGCAGCTCGCTTGTTGGGGGCGATTGTGGTGGGTACTGGGTACCCACCCGGAGTACCCAATTCCCCGATGGACTCCCCCTTTGTGCCGCGTCCGGAGCGACCGGGACCGCCGGTCATGGTTCTGTAACCTTTTGTGTGGAAATGTGTTGCGCGATTGCGTGTAGTTGTGGGGGGCCGATGAGAACTTTCTGGCACGCTGGTTGCAACTCCTCGGGGCAACTGACGGCAATCCGGGCAACGGGAGCCCCTCGGATCGTCGTCGGATCTGGCCTGCCGATGGAGGGATGCAGGTCGCGAGGAGGTGCTCTCCGGAAAACGGGGAAGGAAGCACCGAACCGTAGCCCCGGGATCTCGTCGATCGGGAAGTGGGAGCCCAGCAACTTCCGGGCGAGATCCCGTTTTTTCCACCACCGTATGGCCCGAGGCCCGCCGGCGGATGTCTGAACCATCCCGCCTTCGCGGGCCCCGGCCTTTTCCGCGGCGTCTTCGATTGATTGACCGCGTCCGCTCGCGCTCGCACAATGGATGTTTGCGAGTGGAGGCCCCCATGCCCTATCTGCGCCTGCTGCGACCGTCGCAGTGGATCAAGAATCTGTTCGTTTTCGCCGGCGTGGTGTTCGGCCGCAAGTTGACCGGCCCGGACGCCCTGGGCAGTGCCCTGTTGGCGCTGCTGGGGTTCGCGTGCCTGTGCCTGGTCAGCAGCGTCGTCTACATCGTCAACGACATTCACGACCGCGAGGAGGACAAGCTGCACCCGCGCAAGTGCAAACGCCCGATCGCGGCGGGGCTGGTCGGCGTCTCGCAGGCGTTCGGGCTGGCGGCTGGACTGCTGGTGGTCGGGCTGGGCGGGGCGTGGCTGCTCGATCCGGGTTTCGGGGTTGTGGTTGGCGGCTACCTGGCGCTCCAGGCGCTATATACGTTCTGGTTCAAGCACGCCGTGATTCTCGACGTGATCGCGATCGGACTGGGATTCGTGCTGCGGGCGATCTCGGGCGCGGTGCTGGTCGATGTCGAGATATCGCCGTGGCTCGTGTTGTGTACGTTCACGCTGTGCCTGTTCATGGGGTTCAGCAAGCGGCGCTGCGAGCTCAATGCGCTGGCGGAAAACGGCGGTGCCCGAGATGGCCAGGCCGGGCGCCACCGCCGCACGCTCGCGATCTATACGCCGGAGCTGCTCAACCACATGACCACGCTGACCGCCGGCATCGCGATCGTGACGTTCCTGCTCTACAGCATCGACGCGCGCACGATCGAGGAGTTCGGCGGCGGGGAGCTGGGGCGGTTCGGTTCGCAGTGTCTGCTCTACACGCTGCCCATCGTGGTCTACGCGATCTTCCGCTTCGCCGTGCTCGTCGAACACGGCGAGGTAGACGGGCCGACGGACGTGGTGGTGCGTGATCGTCCGTTCCAGGCCGCGATCCTGCTCTGGTCCATCGCCGCGGTGCTGATCGTCTACCGCACCGAACAACTGCATCGCTGGGTGAGCGAACTCATGCGTTAGCCGGTGCGCTGCTTGTGGCGGCGGGGGCGCTGCTCGGGATCCTGGTGTAGTCCAGCTCCGAGCCGAGCACGCTGTGGGGGATCAGCCAGACGACCAGCGTGACGGCGGACGCGATCAGGGCCCAGCGCCGGGCGGCGTTTCGACGGGCCGGTTGCCACCCCCGCCAGAGCGCGAGCACCCAGAAGACGATCGCGACCGCGATTTTGTTGTCGGTCAGGTCATGGCCGAACGGCCAGCCGGTCCAGTACGCGCCGAAGGCGTATTTCTGGACGAGGGGCCCGAAGACCAGTCCGCCGACCACCAGCCCCACCAGGGTTGCGATCGCCAGGCCGCGGACGGAGCCCTCGGGACGCAGGGCCTCGAATCCCGTGCGCAGCGACAGGAACATTCCCGAGAAGATGAACAGCACGTGCGTGATGAGTATCCACGCGGGTACGCCGCCCCGAAAACGGATGATGACCGGCTCTTTGGTCAGCGGGTATTCGGTGCCGTCGGGAGCGCGCAGCGTGATCTGGTACATGACCTTTCCCGCCGGCGGCTGGTGGGGAATACGCGCCACGAGCGCGTCTTTATCGCGCACCAGCGGCCTGGTCATCCACGGGTCGCGGCTGCGGAAGCGCCGCCAGCGCATGACGGCCGTGGCGGCGGGGTCCGGCGTGGGGATGCGGACGACCGCGTCACCGGCGCCGCCGTGGCTCCGCGGGAGCTTGAATCGGATCTCCTGCCCCGCGACGCGCACGACGCCGCGCACCGGGTAGGAGGGGCCGGTGATCTTCTGATAGACCGCCGAAGCGGCCGTCAACGCAAAGGCCACGATCCAGAGCAACGTCGAAGTCAGCCATGACGGGAGTCGCACGGGCTCACCTCCTCCGGGCAGGGCACGATGGACTTTAGCATCCCCCGTGGCGTGGGCCGGGTTGCGCCTGCCCTTTCCGCCCGCACACACGGGCGCCGCGCGCCCCGGCCTGCGGCTCGGCTGCCGTTTCATCGGACTTGGGCGGGACTCATGGCCCCTTGCCGTCCGATCAATTCCGCTGCTCGCGCCGCGCACGGCGCGGTCCGGTTCTCAGCGGGCCTCGACGAAGTCGATCTCGTCTGCGGCCGGCACGAGACCGGCGGCGGCCCCTTCGGCCAGCAGGCGCCGCACGGCTTCGCGGCCACGCTGCCCGTAGTCGAGCGTCCACTCGTTGACGTACATCCCGACGAAGCGATCGGCCAGCTGCTCGTCGAGCCCGCGGCCGAACTGGAGCGCGTAACGGACCGCCTCCTCGCGGTGGTCGAGGCTGTAGCGGATGCTGTTCTTGATGATCTGGGTCGTTTCGCGGCAGACCTGCTCGCCCAGATCGCGGCGCACGACGTTTCCGCCCAGCGGCAGCGGCAGGCCGGTACGTTTCAGCCACCACTGCCCCAGATCGACGACCAGGTGCAGTCCGTGCGCGGCGTAGGTCAGCTGTCCTTCGTGGATGATGAGGCCCGCATCGACTCGGCCGGCGGCCACCTCTTCGGGGATCTGGTCGAACATGACCACGCGGGGTGTGAACCCGTCGGCCCCGAGCAGCAGTTGCAGTGTCAGAAACGCGGTGGTCTTGAGGCCGGGCACCGCGATCGTGCGGCCGCGAAGCTGCTCGATCCCGGTCGGCGCGCGGGTGACGACCATCGGGCCGTAGTTGTCGCCCATGCTCGCCCCGCACGCCGTGAGCTGGTAGCGGTCGGCGACGTAGGGGTAGGCGTGGATGCTGATCGCGGTCATTTCGTACTCGCCGCGCAGCGCCCGCTCGTTGAGCGTCTGGATGTCGCTGAGGATGTGCTCGAAGCGGTAGGGGCCGCTGTCCACGAGCCCCCGGGCGAGGCCGTAGAACATGAAGGCGTCGTCCGGGTCGGGGCTGTGTGCCAGTCGAATACGCATGTTCGCTCTCCCGCGGTCCTGCTGCCGGCTGGTGGGGTGGCTCGATCGGGAGCCAGCCGCCGGCCCCGCCCCGGCGCAGCGTCGGGGCACATGGGGCGATTGTGGCCAGCCGCCCCGGCGGGGTCAAATCGCCAGGCGGCGCCTGTCAGAACTGGACCTTGATGATCGGCTTGACCGCGAACGCCCCGAGGATCGAAACCACGAAGAACGTCACCAGCCAGTGTACGTGGTAGCCGAACAGCGTGTTGGTGCGGGCGGCATACCGGATGTTGATGGACTGGATGGGGCTGGCCGCGTCGAACGCGGGCTCGCCGGGGTAGAGCAGGCGGTCTTCGAGGCTCGGACCGGCGCGCCGGGGAGAAACGAACAGCAGGCGGTTGGTGGCGTCGCTGTCGCTGATGACGAGCTGTTTGCGGGCGACTTCGCGATCCCCGAGCAGGAACTGCAATTCGACCTGCGCGTCGCCCTCGGGGCTGCCGTGTGGGGTGAGCCGCCAGGTGAGCGTGTGGCCGGCGGCGTCGCGTACCGGGCCGTCGGCGACCACGTCGGGCAGCTCGGCGAGCGTGAGGTCCTGGTAGCTGTCCCAGTCTTCCGGGCGGACCTACACCTCGAGCAGCACCTGCTGGCCGGGCGTGAGCGGACGGAATTCGTACCACATCGCGAGCTGGGCCAGCAGCAGCACGAACGGCACGATCAGCACGAGCAGCGGCGGAAGCGAGTAGATCAGCCGCAGGGCCGACGCCTTGAACAGCGTTCCCTGGGCGGCGAAGACCGCGCGCAGGTCGTCGCGAAACAGGCGAATCGCCAGCAGGCTGGCCCGCACCTCGTTCGCCACGCGCTTGAGCCGCGACTGCGGCGAGGTGTAGCGGAACGCGACCGCCGCGAGAACGCCCGCGACGAACGAGATGACGATCAGCGCCACCTGCGCCGGCAACGACGCGAACGGCGCCAGGACCATGCCGGTCAGCTTCAGCAATGCCGCATTCAGGGTATTCATACGCTCGTGCCGCCTGTGCCATCGTGGGGCGGGAAAGCCGATCCGGCCGCCGGCCCCCACGCCGACGGGGCCGTCGCACCTGCGCCGCCGCGCCTTGCCCGGCGCAGGCCTGGCGATCGAATCGGCAAGTCGTGTTACTCGATGTAGCCCAGACCGCGCAGCCGTTCTTCGAGCTGCTCGTCGGTCTCGGCGTCCTCGAGTTTGGCGAGTTCCTTCTCGAGCACGGCGGTGATGAACTCGTCCACCGAGGAGTACCCGGCCTTGTCGGCCACGGTCTTGACCCGCTCGAGCAGGTCTTTTTCGATCTTGATTTTGGCACCAAACATGCGGCTCTCCTTCGTGTTCGTGCGGAAAGCTTTGTGCGGCGCGGCGCAGCCGTCAACGCCGCAGCGGCACTTTCTGGCCGAAAATGTTGCGCCCGGTCATCGTGTCGGGTTTCGGGATCCCGAACAGGTGGAGGACCGCCGGGCCGAGGTCGCTGAGCTCGGGATCGTCCACGGTGACCTTGACGTTGCTCAGCAGGACGCCGGGCACGAGGTTGCGGGCGATGCAGTGGTCGCCGCTCCAGCGGTCCTTGTTGTCCACGAGGATCTTGCGGCCCATGCCGCCCAGGGCGGTCGTCCAACTGCCGCGGTAGTACCGCTCATACCCGATCAGCATGTCCGGCGCGATCTTCGGGTCGGCATGGGGGTAGAGATCCTCCGTGATGTAGACCTTCTCGATCACGCGTTCGCCGTTCTCGTCGCGTACCTGTTCGAGCTTGGCGGCGATTTCCTCCATCAGGCGGCGCTTCTCCTCGGGCGGCACGATCCCATACTTCTCGCGTCCCTTGAGGTTGATGTACAGCCCGTTGATGCCGATCGCGTAGGCCCTGGTCTGCGGAAAGACGATGTTGAACAGCCCGAGCCGGCGATGATCACGGTCCATGCCCTGCACTTTCATGTAACCGTTCTCGATCAGCCAGGTGTTGACGTTGAAGCCGCGCCGGAAGCTCGTAAAGCCGTGGTCGGACATGACGATCAGGATGTCGTTCTCGTCCATGACCTCCAGCGCCTCGCCGAGGCGCTGGTCCATCTCCACGTAGGTGTCGAAGATGACGTTCGTGTACTTGCCTTCCTGTTCCGGCCGGCGGCCGGGGTGGCCCGGGTCCATGTCCCGCCAGAAGATGTGGGCGAGCTGGTCGGTGTGACCGAAGTAGAAGTAGAGAAACCCCTTCTTGAAGTTCTCGAGCGCCGCGTGGTACTGCCGGGTGCGCTCGTCGGTCAGCAGGTGCACCATCTGGAGGAACTCGTCCTCGTCGAGGGCGCCGCTGCGCAGGGCCTTGGTGTCTTCGGGGATGCCGGTGGTGTACATGCCGCCGGCGCCGGTCGTGGCGGCGATTTCGGCGGCCCACTCGGGCGGATAGCTGATCGGATTGACCGGGTTGGCCGGGTCGATGTTGAGCGGCGAGACGTAGAGCGTCAGCGTGGGGTGGACCCGCTTGGCGTACACGCGGATGATCGCCCGGACCGAGGTGGGCACGGCGACGTCCAGCGCGGCCGATCCGGGGATGCCGGTCTTGAACTCGATCGGGATCCAGTTCGACCATTCGCCCTGTTTGAGCAGGCGCTTTTCGTCGCCGGCGGTGATCGTGATGACGTCGCGCACCGGGTCGCGGACGATGTCGAGGTCCACGGTCATCGGCGGTGCTTCGCCCTTCTCGTCGGTTTTTCGCAGGTAGTTGGGCGGACCGGGCAGCGTGGCGGTGGCCCGGTCGTCAACGACCTCGAGACGGCGGAAAACGCCGCCGGCGACGTGATGCTCGTCGGGATCAGACCACCTCCAGTCCTCGACGAACTCGGTGAAGTCGCCGTAGCCGCCGAGCACGTCGGGGGTTCCCATGCCGCTGAGTACGTGGAGCGAGCCGGGGCCGGGGACTTCGTCCGCGCTGGGCGGCGGGTAGTTCGCCGGCATGCGGTAGATCGTCACGTCCACGCCGTGGCGCAGCAGGTGGTTCCAGAAGGCGTCCCCCTTGCGCAGGTTGAGCACCCCGCCGGACTCCAGCGGGATCTGCCACTGCCCGAAGCGCAATGCCCGGTCCGGGTTCTTCGGGCCGAACGCCTCGGACATCGACGAGTAGGGCTTGATCGGCCAGTCGAGGCCGTCGTCGGACGGGCCGGGGTTCGGGTCGCGGTGGATGAAATCGTAGATCTGGTGCTTGCCCGGCGTCGAGCCCGAAATGAAGTTCGACCAGGCCACCGGGCTCTGCGGCGGCATGGCCGTACCGAACGGCGTGAACCCGCCCAGCGCCGCCAGTTTGCTGAAGTGCGGCAGGCGGTCCTCGTCCATGAGCTGCTTGAGCAGCTGCGGGTCGAGCCCGTCCATGCCCAGCACGAGTACCTTGGTCTGGCTGGAATCCTCGCCCTGGGCGTTCGAACCGCACGCGGGCAGCAGCACCACACCCGCCAGCGCCACGGGCAGCAGCAGCCCGGCGATCGGGACCGACCGGCTCCGCCGGCGGATCGGGCGCGACGACGTTACGACTCCGGGTCTGGTCATGCGACAGCTTTCTTTTCGTTCTTTTCGTTCAACAGGGACTTGCCGTCCATGTATCTGGGTTTCTCGATGCCGAACAGTTCCAGCGTGGTGGGCGCCAGGTCGATGATGTTGGCGCCCTCCGGGTTCAGCCGCAGGTTGCTGAACAGCGTGCCCGGCACGAGCTCGGGGTGCAGGCAGTGGTCGCCGCTCCAGGCCTTGAGATTGTCCGAGAACACCTCTTCGCCGCACTTGCCGATCGCCGCGTCCCACGAAACGCGCCAGCCCTCGTTGTAGCCGACGATGATATCGGGGGCGTTTTCGAGGTAGGGGCCCGAATAGACCTGGAAGCGCGTCACGGCCTCCTTGATCGCGATCGCGCCCTTGTCCTCGTCCACCAGGCCGGTCAGCTTCTCGGCGATTTCCTGCATCAGGGCCCGCGCCGGCTTGCCCGGCTCGACGATGCCGTGTGCCTCGCGGTCCTTCTGATTGATGTAGATGCCCGTGAGCCCGACGGCGTAGGCCCGCGTGTGTTCCCAGTCGATATCCGCCAGGTACGACTTCTCCGTGACCTTTCGCCCGCCCTTGACCTTGAGGTACCCGTTGTCCCGCAGCCAGGCGTTGAGATCCACCCCCCGGCGGAAGGTCTTGAACCCGTGGTCGGACATCACGAACAGCGCGGTGTTCTTGTCGAGCTTGGCGATCGTCCGCCCGACCAGGTCGTCCATCCGCTGGTACATCTGCCTGATCGCGTCGCGGTGCGACTCGCGCTGTTTGGGCGTCAGGGCCGGGTGTTGCTCGTCGAGGAAGCGGAAGAACATGTGCTGGATGCGGTCCGGACCGTCGAAGACGCAGACCACCGTTCCGCGCCGCACCCGCCTCAGCGCGTCGAAGAACATCGTCTCGCGCTCGGCGTGGATGTCGTAGGCCTGTTCGAGAAACGCGTCTTCGCTCAGCAGCTTCTCCGAGAGCGACCACGTGTCCTCGGCCAGCCCCAGCGTCGAGAACGAGCCCTGCTGGCGGGCCAGGTAGCTCGAATACACCACCGGCGTCGAGATCGGCATCACCGGCTTGTCGGGGTCGATTTGCAGCGGCGTGCAGTACATCTCGAACGGCCGGGTGAACCGCTTGAGGTAGAACTTGCAGATGCCGTGGACCTTGAACCCCGGCGCCGCCGAGAACGCGATGCGCACCCAGTCGCTGTGCTGGTTGAGTTTGAGCGGGATCTCCTGGCCGTCCACGTGCAGGACCGCATCGACGCCGCTGCGGTTTGACTCGACCACCTTGAACGGCAGGCGCAGCTCGGAGCCGTCGGCCCGCAGGCTGTTGGCCGGTCCGCGCAGGTACGAACGCACGGCGTCGCCGTCGCGATGAACGAGGATGCGGTCGCCGCCGACGTCGCCGTCCATCGTCGCGCCCGCTTCGCCTTCCTCGATGTAGTACGAGAACATTCCCTGCGTTCCGCGCAGATCGGGCACGCACATCGCCGAGAGCTGCAACCCCTTGAACTTGTCCGGCGGGAAGGTGATCGGGACGCGCAGGATGCAACTGGTCAGCCCGTTCTCGCCCAGGACCGTCCAGAACGGCTTGCTCTTGCGCAGCGGCGTGATCGTCGGCTTGCTCAGCGGGATGACGTAGTTGCCGACCTTGAGCTTGCGCCGGGGCTGTCCCATGCGCACCGAGGAGATCGTGGGATGATAGCTCGGTGTGCGGGCGATGAAGTCATAGATGTTGTGCTTGCCGGGGTTCGTGCCGGTCGAGAACGACGACCAGGCCACCGGCGAGATCGGCGGCCAGGTCGATCCCAGCCGCAGATAGGTGCCCTGGTCGCGCAGTTTCGCGAGGTTCGGAAGCAGCCCCTCGTCCATGAACTTCTCGGCCAGCGTCGGTTCGAGCCCGTCGAGCCCCAGCACCACGACCCGCTTGACCTTCGCCTTGGCGTACTTGTGCCGCCCGCGAATCGCCCAGTAGAGCAGGAAGAACGGGAAGAAGATCACCATCAGGATCGCGGACGCGATCGCCACGAAGATGGCGAAAACCGACCCGAGCAGCGCGATCCCGGCGCCGGGACCGATGTAGGCCCACTGCGCGGCGTCAGGAGCGGACGGCGCCGTGGGCCCCCACCATGCCAGCAACAGTCCCGCCGCGGCCCCCAGCAGCAGGCGCACCGCGAGGGTTCGTCCGACCGGACGGATGACGATTCGGGTTCCGGCGAGCCGCCGCCCCCGTGGCTCCGGGGCCGTCCGGGAAGTTCTCGATTGCGGGGTCATACCTTCCGATGACACGGTTGTTGCCGTCCTTTCTGCATGCTGCGGCAAGCCTTGCGCGGGCGGTCTAGGGTTGCGGAGGCTTGATCGGCGCGCTGGTCGGGCGCGTCTGGGGCGCTGGTTCGGACTCTTCGTCTTCCTCGTCTTCGCTGCCGCCGGCGTAGCCCAACTGCTGGAGCCTGCGGATCGTTTCCGGTTCGACCTGCTTGTGCTGCGGAATCACGTTCGGCTTGGTCTGCTTGTTCTTGACGACAAACGCCTGGAAGAGCTTTGTCAGCATCTTCACCTGTCCCGGGTTCTGATCGGCGACATCGAACGCTTCCGCCGGATCGGTGGCGAGGTTGAACAACTGGCGCTGCACGGTGGCCTTGCGCTTGGTGCCGTCGGGCATGCGGCGCGCCGGCACCTGCCGCAGGAGCAGCTTGGTCGAGTCGGCGAACACCGCGAACTGATACGGCCCGGCCTTGACCGCCTCGGCGAACCGGACGAGCGGCTTGTCGGGCAGCGTGCCGGTCAGGTGCGGTACCAGCGACCGGCCCTGAATCTGCGGGTCGCTGGGCTTGATGCGGAGCTGTTCGAGCAGCGTCGGCATCACATCGACCAGGCTGCACAGCCGGCGCACGCGGCGGCCGGCGGGCAGGACACCTTTCCAGTGCAGGATCAGCGGCACATGGAGGTCGGTCTGGTATTGCGAGTAGCCGTGCTCCCAGAGTCCGTGTTCGCACAGGGCCTCGCCGTGGTCGGCCAGCAGCACGATCAGCGTATTGTCCAGCAGGCCGTGCTTCTTGAGTGCGCCGAACATCTTGCCGAGGTAGAAGTCCGCCTCGGCTACGCCCGCGTCGTAGCGGGCCTCCCAGTATTCGCGGTACGCTTTCAGGCGTTCGTAACGCTGCGGGTCGGAAGCGTTGGGCGGCGGCTTGCGCAGATACGCATTCATGCGGCGCAATTCCGCCGGCTTGAGCATGTGCTTGTCCTGCATCTCCTCGACGCGCTTCATGAGCGGGTCGAGAAACTTCGGCGACGCGTTGTACGGCCCGTGAACGTCCATGTAGTGCAGGTAGAGAAACAGCGGCTTGTCCGATTTCGGCCGCTGGTCGAGCCACTTCAGCGCCGCCTCGTTGATCTTCGAGCCGGCGACCGTGTTTTCCGCAAAGCTCGTGTCGAAGTGGTCGAACCCCTGCGCAAAGCCGTACGGCTTGCGGATGAACTTGTTGCCACAAAAGCCGGCGGTCTCGTAGCCGGCGTCGTGGAGTTCCTCGGCGAGCGTCTGGAACTCGTCGCTGAGCACCGATTGCCGGGCGGTTCGGCCGTCCTCCATGCCCTGGACCGTCCGATAGCTCGTGGCCTTGTGAACGCCGGGATAATAGGACGTGAAGATCGTCGCGACCGAGGGCAGCGTCCACGGCGCGGCGGCCGCGCAGTTGTCGAACACGACGCCCGTCGCGGCGAGGGAGTCCATGGCCGGCGTGAGGTGGCGCGTGTTCCCGTAGGCGCCCAGGCGGTCGGCCCGCAGCGCATCGACGAGAATGAAGATCACATTGGGGCGTTTGGCCCCCTCGGGTAAGACAACCGGAAACTCGGGTTGGGCGGCCGGGGACTGCTCGCCTGCGGCCGGGGCCGGGGATTGATCCGCTTTCTTCTGGCAGCCGGCCAGGAACAGGCTGCCGGCGGTGACAATCGCCAGCAGCGCGATCCCGCGCCGCGGGGCGCCGCGCCTGTGATACCCGGTCTGGAACATGACGACTCCTTGCCCTGCTTCGTTCATCCGGCTTGCTCCCACTCTCCGGGAGCGCAACGGAACCATGAAGGTAGATCGGCCAAGATACCATCGGGCTTTGTGGAATGCCAACGCGACGCGGGCGGGGCCCGCCACGCCGACCCAACCGATTGGGGCGCAGAATCCACCCGATCATCGTTCGACGACACAGATGATACGCTGTCAGCGCCGCGAGGTTCGACGAGAAGCAGGGGCCGGGGCCGTGCGCGCGCACGGCCGGCGCTCCTCGATCGTGCTTCGGGAGCGGTTTCGGGCGCCCGGGGCGTCCCGGGAATACCGCTCACTTGCGCGTGGCCGGCGGGTTCTCGTATCCAAGGAGCACCCAGCAGTACAGCCGGGCGAGGTGGCGGAGGTAACGCAACTGTTCCGCCGCGTTGAGTTTGGTCTGGCCAGCGGCGCGGTCGGCGAACTCGATCGGCACCTCGCGGACGTTCTTCCAGCGGTGGCGTACGATGATCTCGAGCGCGATCTTGTAGCCGATCGGTCGGAGCCGGTCGAGATCGAGTCGATCCCGGCGCACGCAGAAGAATCCGGCCATCATGTCGCGAACCGGCGTCAGCGGGCGGGCCAGCATGCGCGCAAACCAACTGTTGAGGCGGCGATACAACGGCCAGTCGCTGTCCACCCGGCCGCCGGCCACGAACCGGCTGCCGATCACCATATCCACGCCGGGTTGGCGGATGGCTTCCAGCAGCCGCGGAACCGCCTCGGGCGGGTGGGAAAGGTCGGCGTCCATCACGACGCAGTACTGCCCGCGTGCTTCGCGCAGGCCACGGATGACGGCGGTAGCGAGTCCGCGTTCGTTCCGGCGAACCACGCACCGGATGGGGTAGTGCCGGGCCAGCTCCCGGGCGACCTCGGCGGTCCCGTCGGGCGAGTTGTCGTCGACCAGCAGCAATTCGGCCTGCGCGGGATCGATCGCGGCGAACAGGCGCTCGGCCAGCGGGCGCAGGTTATCGCGCTCGTTGTAGGTGGGTACGACGATCGTGGCCAGAAGTGAATCCGGCGTATTGGGGGGCGCTTCCATGCCGGCCTCCGCCGCGGGGAGACTTTTCCGTTGCGCGCCCGCCGCCGACCTCTCGGCGCGCCGGGGCACGGCGGCGCATCGTACCGAACCCGCCTTCGCTGCGGTAGTTGCCGGCGCCGTTGTGCCCGCTGCGAAGGCGATCGTTTCGCATGGTCCGTGCAAGTTCTCCCGGGAACGCGCCGTGGAGCGGACGTGATGCTTCTTGGCGGCGGCTTGCCCTCGTGCGCGGTCAGCCGCCGTCGGCTGATTCCACCGGTTGAAAGCCCGTGCCACAGGTGGTCTGCCCGCAGGCGGGATGCCGGCGCCGCTGGCACCGCTTCGCGCTGTGCGTTTTCCGTTTCCTTCCCGCTACGTGCCTTCCAGAAACGAGCGGAGATCGGCTTCGTTGACCCGTGGCTCGCCGGGGCTGACGTTGTCGAGCCGGCCGGCGCGCATCCACTGGTCGAGCAGATCGACCTGACCGTAGAGGTGGTCGAACGAATCGACGACGAACAACAGCGGCTGGTAGTGGTCGATTTCGAAGTACTGGTTGATGACCCATTCGAGCTGGAACGGACGGCGCTGCACGTCCGGCGACTCGATGCAGTGCGCCAGCTCGCCGAAAGAACTGAGCAATCCGCTGCCGTAGACCTTGAGCCCGTCGCCGGCGCGCATCAGCCCGAACTCGATCGTGAACCAGAAGAAGCGGGCCATCGCCTTGATGATGCTTTCCACACGGCCGATGCGCAGTTGCCGGTCGGCGATGCCGGCGGCCATCTCGGCACCGGTGCGGGCGACCTCGCCGAAACGCACCAGGACGTCGGCGAAGACCCGATCGGTATGCATGGGGACGTGTCCGGCGATGTCGTGAAAGATGTCGGGTTCGGGGAGGTAGTCGAGGCGTTCGGATTCGCGGATCGTGATCGTGGTCGGAAAGGCCCGCTGACGCAGCGATTCGAAGAAGGCGTATGCGGGCACATACCCGCTGACCGCACGGGCCGAAAACCCGCTGAGTGGCTCCAGAAAGCGATTGACGTCCTCCAGGCGCGGAACGCGCTGGGGATCGAGCGCGAGTTTGTCGATGCCGTCGAGAAAACGCGGGTGGGCATACCTGCGCCAGCGTGGCGTGATGCGGGCGTAGAGTCGCCGCCACGCCGCGTGGTTTTCCTCGGTGTAGAGCTCGCAGGGCTGGCGGATGTACAGATCGCCGTCGGCCCTGGCCTGTTCGATGAACGGGGCTCTTGTGGTGGTCAGCCCGGCGCGGACGTTTGCCATGAGGGGATCTCCTGGGCCCGGATCATTCGATCCGCCGCCGGCGCGGGCCTACGTGCCGTAGTGGGAGAGCAGCACGCTCAGGTCCGCGAGGTCCACGCAGCCGCTCGCGTCGAGGTCGGCGGCGGGTTCGTAGGCCGCGTCGCCGGCGCAGGTGTTGTACGCCGCCAGCAGGATCGCCAGGTCGCCGAGGTCCACGTCACCGTCGCCGTCGATGTCGCCGGCCACCGGGACGCTGCGCCACAGGAGCGCCTCGTAGCGGCCGGTGGCGGAGTTGTACCCCCAGCCGACGACCGTGATCGTCCCGTCGGCCGCGATGTCCAGGTCTTCGGCGAACGTGCTGAGGAACTCGGCCGGCGCCCACGCGCCGAGATCGACATGGGAATCGGGGCTGCCGGCCCAGAGCGCGGCCTGGCCGGCGACGTTGCCGGTCTGGAGACCGCCTTTGGCTGCGGTCAGCGCGCTGGTCGATGCGGCGGCGGGGTGGAGCTCCCGCTGGGCGGCGGTACCGCCGGCCCACAGGACGGCGTGGCTGTCGGCCACGCCCACGACCTGGCCGTCGCCGGCACCCGCTACCGAGGAAGAACCGTAGCCCGCGGGGTGAATGTCGAGGAAGCTGCCCGCGGCGTTGTTCCACATGATCGCGTGCGACGGGCTGTTGCCGGATCGATACCAGCCGTACTGCCGGTCGCCGTCGATGGCGCCCGCGCCGGTGTCGTCGGCCTGCGCGAAGTGGAGCGTGGCGCCCGATCCGTCGGCATTCCACCGGTGCGCCTGGTTGACGTAGAACCCCTCCTGGTATTCGTACGCCAGCGTGCCGACCATGCGCTGCCCGTCGGTCGCGTAGACGTAGTCGAACTCGGAGCCGGAGTTGTGGACGGCTTCGACGAAGCTCATGCCGGGCGCGGTCCAGTACCCGGCCGACTGCCACGCGCAGGTCCACATCTGGCCCCCGCCCGGACAGCTCCAGGTGTGCCAGAACCAGCCGACCAGCAGGTCGCCTTCGACGTCGTAGATTCCGCCGCCGATCGAACCCGCCGGCGTGACATCACTGCTCGTGAAGGTGGTCGCGTCCCACACGACCGGGTGGTCCAGGTTGAACGTGCGGCCGTCGGGCAACACCGTCGGCATGTTCCCCCAACCGCCGATGCGGCCGTTGCCGATCCCCAGCGCTTTCGATTCGTTGACGGCCCAGGCCGGATGGAGAGGGACGACTTCCCACTGGCCGGGGATCGCCGGTGTCTCCCGGATCGTCAGCGCGGCCGCCGGGCTGGCGGTGGCGCCGCAATCGTTGGAGACGACGACGTCGTACATGCCCGCGTCGGCGCCGGCGGGATCGAGGACGGTCAGGCTGGCGGTGGTCGTGCCGCTCAGCGTGCTGCCGGTGCCGGTGGGACCGTCGGCCAGCGGCTGCCCGTCCTTGCGCCACTGGTAGTCGAACGGCCCGGTGCCGGTGGCGGTCGCCGCGAAACCCGCCACGCTGCCGCTCCAGGCGTCGATCGCCGCCGGGGGCTGGCTGACGACCGGGCAGGTGGGCGTGAACATGCGCTGCACCAGGTTCGTGCCGCCGGCGCCGTCTTCGCCGCCCATGACCCAGATGAAATCGTCGTCATCGAGGACGGCGGCGAAATGGGCGCGCGGGGTGCTCATGTCCGGGCCGGATGTCCAGGCCAGTCCGTCGCGGTCGAGCACGAACACCCGCTGCTCGACCGTCCCGGCGCCGACCGGCCCCGACACGCCGCCGAGCACGTAGACCCGCTGGTCGGCTCCGAGCACGGCCTGCATGCCGGTGAGCGCAATCGGCAGATCGGGAATCGCCGCCGCCGACCACGTATCACCGGCGATGTCGTACTGGAGTACCGAGGCGAGGCGCGTCGTCGCGTGCGCGTCGTAGCCGCCGATCAGCAGCACGTGGCCGCGCCCGTCGCAGACGGCGGCCGCATCGGCCCGACCGGCGGGCAGCGGGGCGATCGGCTGCCACGTGTCGCTGCTGCCGATGTAGCGCTCGCAGTAGGTGCTGTTGGGCTGGTTGGCGTCCGCCAGGGCGCCGGGGCCGCCGCCGAGCGAGTAGACGCGGCCGAGCTCGTCGGTGGTCCAGGCGAAGTATTCGAGCGGGGCGGCGGCGCCGCGCGCGGCAATGCTCTGATACTGTCCCTCGTTGGGGTCGTAGACGTAGGCGGCGCCGGGGTCGCCCTCGGGATCGCGGCCGTCTGCGCCGCCAAAGACGATCAGGCGCCCGAGGTCATCGACGCCGGCCCCCTGCCGGACGACCTGCCCCTCGGCGAAAACGCCGGTGGTCCACTGCGCCGCGCCGGGAAGCAGCCTGTGGACCGGCGTGTCCTTGTCGCCGCCGTTGCCCAGCGGCGTCCCGCCGATGACGTAGATCGTACCCCGATGGACCACGCCGGCGCCGAACGCGCGCGGCCCGTTGGGGTCGGGAAAAGCGGGACCGTCCGTCCAGGCCCGGGCCGGGACGCCGAGCGCCAGTGTGAATCCGATCGCCAGCAGGCGTGTTGCAGGTCGCATGGGATCTGCCCCTTCCTCGCGGGCCGGCGCCGCGTCGCGGTCGCGGTGCGGCAAGGCCGCAATCGCGCACGCAGGACGGCTCGGCGTTTCGCCGCCGCGGCCGGCCATGATTCGTGAAATGGCGCCCCAGACGCGGACCCGCGCAGGACGCCCGAACAACCCGTCTGCCAGTATACCGCGTCGGGACCGCTGTGCGCACAAGATTTACGAAACTTTTGAAACAAATGTAACGATTGTCTCGGCCGGTGGTGGGGTGCCGGGTGGGGTGTGGGGATGCCGGTCAGGGAACGAGCACGGCCGTCGCCCAGGTGCTCGGGTCGGCGTTCCAGCCCAGCTCGTCGTCGACGGTCAGGTGCTGGTTGCCGTGGCAGGTGTCGCTGACTTTGTAGAAAAAGCCGATCCGCGGGTGTTCGGCCGGATCCCAGCCGTGCAGGCAGCTTGCGGGGATCGCCGCTTCGAGGAAGTAGCCCCTGCGCTCGATGCGCACGCCGACGCGGACCTGGCTCAGGTCGGCGGCCGGTGGTGCGTCTTTGGCCCGGCTGAGCCGGTGCAGGCCGACCACCGGCTGGCGTCCGTTGGTACCGCCGCCGGTGGGCAGGAAGTAGAAGAAGTGGCAAAAGCGCGTGCCGCGGCGGACATCGGGCGTGTCGCGGGTATTGACGCAGACCCGCAGGCCGTCGTGTTTCCACCATTGTCGCGGGTCGCAGACCGGGTGTCCGCGCCGGTTGGGGATGTCGAAGGCGACGAGCAGGTGGTGCTCGTTCCAGGCGGCGTACACGTCGGCGAAGGCCGGCGCATCTTCCAGCTCGATCAGGGCGGGCAGGAGGTACTTGGGCGGCCACTTGCCGGGCCGGCCGTCGAGCGGCGGCGTTTCGGGCATGCGGTGGATCGGCAGCTCGAACCGCATGAAGGCCCGGCGCGGGACGAGGTCGATCATCCGAGGTACTCCTGGGCCGGGTGGCGCGGGTCGTGGGGCGCGCTAGCGCCGGCGGCGTTTGCGGCGTTTCTCGCGGCGTGGCTTGTACTTGGTGGACCCCTTGCGCAGCTTGGGCACCTTGCCGCCGTCGAGCATGCCGGTCTGGCCGAGCGCCTGCGTCATGCGCATCCGGTCGCGCAGCCCCATGCCGGCCATCGTCTTCATCAGTCCGCGCATCTGCATGAACTGCTTGACGAGCCCGCTGACGTCCTGCGGTTCGACGCCGGCGCCGCGGGCGATGCGGCGGCGGCGCGAGGCCTCGATGATTTCCGGCTTGGCGCGTTCGCGGGGGGTCATCGCGTGGATGATGCCGCGCATGCGGTTGAGGTCTTCTTCGGGCATGTCCACGCCGTCGAGTGCGCCGCCGACACCGGGGATCATCTGGAGGATCTTCTTCATCGGGCCCATCTTGCGGAACTTCTCGAGCTGCGCGAGGAAGTCGTCGAGTCCGAAGACGCCCTTGGCCATCTTCTCCTGGGCCCTGGCGGCTTCCTCGGCGTCGAACGTTTCCTGGGCCTTCTCCACCAGCGAGACCACGTCGCCCATGCCGAGGATGCGGCCGGCGATGCGGTCGGGGTGGAACTCCTCGATCGCGTCGAGCTTCTCGCCGACGCCGATGAACTTGATCGGCTTGCCCGTGATGGCTTTGACGCTCAGCGCCGCACCGCCGCGGGTGTCGGAGTCGAACTTGGTCAGGATCACGCCGTCGAGCTCGAGTCGCTCGTCGAACGCCTTGGCGGTGTTGACGGCGTCCTGGCCGGTCATCGCGTCGAGCACGAGGTAGATCTGGTGCGGGTGGGTGGCGCTGGCGACCTTGGAGATCTCGTCCATCAGCTCGTCGTCGATCGCGAGCCGGCCGGCCGTGTCGAGAATCACCACGTCGCGGTCGAGCTTGCGCGACTGGCGCACCGCACCCCGGCAGACCTTGACGGGGTTCTGGTGGTCGCGCTCCGCGTACACGGGCACGTCGAGCTGCTGGCCGAGCACTTCGAGCTGGTCGATGGCGGCGGGGCGTTTGAGGTCAGCGGCCACCAGCAGCGGCTTTTTGCCGCGCATCATGCAGTAGCGGGCCAGCTTGGCGCAGGTCGTGGTTTTGCCCGAGCCCTGGAGGCCGGCCATCAGGATGATGGTGGGGGGCTGCGAGACGAAGGGGATGCGCGTTTCGATCGGCCCCATGAGCGCGACGAGCTCGTCGTGCACGACCTTGACGATGACCTGCTCGGGTCGCAGCGTTTCGATGACGTGCATTCCGAGGGCTTTTTGCAGGCAGTCGTCGCAGAACTTGCGGGCGACCTGCACGTGCACGTCGGCTTCGAGCAGGGCGGTGCGTATTTCGCGCATCGCCTCGCGCACGTTTTCCTCGGTGATGCGCCCGCGCCCGCGGATGCTGCGAAAGACGCTGTTGAGTCGGTTGGTCAGGGCGTCAAACATAGTTCGTAGAGTCTACGGGGATTCGGCCGGTGGACAAGGCGCCGGTCGCGCGCATGGGCTTGTCGGTTCGACGTGGCGCCCCGTCGCAGAGGCTTGAAGCACGCCGTGCATGATCTCCAGTACGTGCAGGGCCAACTCGCCCGAGGCGCGGTGGGGTTGCCCGGTGCGCAGCCCGCGGGCCAGATCGGCCGGGCCGAGCCCCCGTTGGTTTTCCGTTGCGGGCAACTGCGGGGCAATCTCGCGCCACGCCGACTCGTCGGCGCCGCGCAGGCGGATCGCGCCGCCGAACCCGTTGGGGTCGGGCAGGCTCATCGAGCCCGCGGCGCCGTAGATCTCGATCGGCGGCAGGTGGGCGTGCCAGATGTCGAAGCTGGTCAGGAGCGTCGCGACGGCGCCGCCGGCGAAGTCCAGCACGCCCACGACGTGCGTAGGCGTGTTCACGGCGATGGTCTCGCCGCGCCGGGGTTCGCTGGTGATCGTGCGCTGCGGAAAGCTGATGCGGGCCGAGCCGGTCACCCGCCGCACCGGTCCGAGCAGGTGGATCAGGGCGGTGAGGTAGTAGGGCCCCATGTCGAACAGCGGTCCGCCGCCGGGCTGGTAGTAGAACGCGGGATCGGGATGCCAGCTCTCCGGCCCGTGGCTGGGCATGAACCCGACCGCTGCCACCGGCTGCCCGATCGCGCCGTCGTCGATCAGCTTGCGGGCCGTCTGCCAGGCCCCGCCCAGAAACGTATCCGGGGCGCAGCCCACGCGCAGCCCCCTTTCGCCCGCCAGCCGAACGATACGCCGCCCGTCGGCGAGGTCGGTTGCGAGCGGCTTTTCGTTGTATACCGACTTGCCCGCGTCGAGCGCGGCCAGCGCGATCGCGGCGTGCGCATCGGGCGTGGTCAGATTGAGCACCAGCTCGATCCGCTCGTCCGCCAGCAGCTCGTCCACGCTGCACGCGCGGGGGATGCCGAACTCCGCGGCCCGCGCCCGGGCCCGGTCGGCGTCGAGGTCGGCCACCGCGACGA
This sequence comes from uncultured Planctomycetales bacterium, assembly GCA_964428275.1. Classification (GTDB taxonomy): domain Bacteria; phylum Planctomycetota; class Phycisphaerae; order UBA1845; family Fen-1342; genus JALSRY01. The sequence goes on from CAYRXN010000053.1 coordinate 23,470, forward strand.
CGTCGAGCTCCGCCAGCCGCCGGGCATTCTTCAGGTAGATGCCGCTGATATGGCCGCAGCCGACGACGCCGACCTTGACGGGATCGCTGGCAGGTGTCATGCGCGGGGTTCCTCCGCTTGGGGCCGGGATACTTCGAACGCTTCAGCTGCGCGCCGCCCAGAGCAGGCTGCGCTGGACGAGCGTGCGTGCCTCGGCAACGGCGAAGTCTTCAAACGTATGGCCGATCGACACGTAGGCGACGCGGCCGCGGCCCCAGGTGCGCGTCCACGCCACGGGCATGTCGAAACCGCCGTCCATGGGCGTCGTCGCGAGCACGTGATTGCCCGGATCGACGTGCAGGTAGTACCGTTCGGTGTTTCGCATCGTGAAGTCGGCCAGGCCGGCGGTGATCGGGTGCGCAGCGTCGGTGATGCGCACGTTCCAGGCGGGCAGCAGATCGCCGGGATGGGCGACGAACTGGCCGCCGACCATGTGCTGATAGGCGGTGTTCGTGCGAAACGCGTCGCCCATGCCGCCGTGCCAGCCGGCCAGCCCCGCGCCGGCCGCGACGGCCTGGCACAGGTTGCGCTCCTGATCGGGCGAGAGCGTGCCCATCGTCCAGTTCGGCACGATCAGGTCCGCCGCCCGGAGCAGGTCGATGTCGTCGAAGGCTTCGAGGCGGTCGCGGATCAGCACATCGAAGTCGGACTCGGCGAGCCAGGATGCGAAGATCTCGGTCGTTTTCCTGGGCGTATGCCCTTCCCAGCCACCCCAGACGAACAGGGCATGTTTCATGGGTGGGACTCCTCCGGGGGGTCATGAGCCGCGTTCCGCGGGCGCCACGCCTCGAGCGCCTGGAAGACGCGCGCTTATCACCTGGTCACCTCTTCACCAAATCACCGTCGATCACGGCTTCGGGATTTCCAGCTCGAACGGCTGCGTGACGGCGCAATACGATTGCCCTCCGAGGCGCCCGAGCGTGCGCAGCTTGTGCGGATCGACCTGCCCGTTCTCGTCGAGCACGGCGTCGTCCACATGGATCGCGACCACGTCGCCCAGCACGATCGCGCCGCAGCCCGGCTCGCCGCCGGTGCGGATGATCTGGCGCAGCCGGCATTCGAGGTTCGCCCGCGCCTGGCGGACCAGCGGCGGCCGCACCTTGGTCGCGTCCTGCGGCGTGAGGCCCGAGAAGTCGAACTCGCTCTGGCCGTGGGGCAGGTCGGCGGCGCAGCGGACCATCTGCGGGCCGATGTCCTCGGTGACCGTGGCGATGACGAACTCGCCGGTGGCTTCGATGTTGACCAGCGTGTCCTTGGGACGCCCGTCCCGCCGCAGCGACGGACCGAGCACGACCACCGGCGGCCGGGCGGCCACGAGGTTGTAAAAGCTGAACGGTGCGAGGTTGGTGCGCCCTTCGGGGTCGATCGTCGAGACCAGCGCGATCGGACGCGGGTTGACGAATCCGGTGCAGAGCTTGTACCCCGCGATCCAGTCGAATTCTCTCGATTCCACGTCAACGTACATGCGGTTCTCCAGCAAAACGCGCTCGCAGCGTGTCGATTTGGCACAGTTCCGCCAGGGGTCGCAAGACGAAATCGCGTTCCCACATCCGCGCGTGCGGCACGATCAGGTCGGGTTCGTCGATCACCAGATCGTCGAACAGCAGCAGGTCGAGGTCCAGCGTGCGGGGGCCGTGGTGAACCGTGCGCACGCGTCCGTGGGCACGCTCGATTCCCTGCATCTGGCTGAGCAGGCCGCGCGGCGTCAGGTCGGTTTCGAGCCGCGCCACGGCGTTCAGATACGGCGGCTGGCCGGGAGGCCCGCCGACCGGCTGGGTTTCGTACAACGCGGAATGCGCGGCGACGCGCGTGCCGGGGAGGCCGTCCAGCGCCCGCAGGGCGGACCGCAACGTACGCGCGCGATCACCCAGGTTGGCACCGAGCCCGACGAACACGCGGCGGTGGCGCCGGTCGGCTGCCTCAGCGGGCTGGGCGGGGTGGTCTACCATGTCAGCGCTTGCATCCGGTCGAGGGCGGCGCGGGTGCGGTCGAGGTCCACGGTGGTCGCGAAACGCAGGTAGCCTTCGCCGCCGGTGCCGAACGTGACGCCGGGGATCGCGACCACGTCCGCTTCTTCGAGCAGCCGGTTGGCGGCCTGGATCGAATCGACGCCGGGCGGCAGGCCCGCCCAGACGTAGAACGTCGCCCTGGGGTCCGGGGCGCGCAGGCCCATGGCGCGCAATCCGGCGGCCAGCAGCTCCGCCCGGGCGCGGTACATCGCCCGGTCTTCATCGAATTCCGGCCGGTCGAAGCCGGCGTAGGCCGCGATGCCGCCTGCCTGGATCGGGGCGAACTGGCCGCTGTCGAGATTCACCTTCAGCCGGGCCAGCGCGGCGAGCGCGTCGGCGTGCCCCGCGGCGAACGCCAGCCGCCAGCCGGTCATGTTGAACGTCTTGGACGTCGAGTGGAACTCGATCGCCACCTCGCGTGCTCCCGACACCTGGAGCACGCTCGGCGGCCGCTGGTGGTCGAAATACATTTCGTTGTACGCGGCGTCGTGGACGAGCAGGACGTCGTGTCGGCGGGCCCAGTCCACCGCCTGCTCGAAGAACGCCGCCGGCGCGCACGCCCCGGTCGGATTGTTCGGGTAGTTGAGATAGAGCAGCACGGCATTGCCGGCCACGTCCGCGGGCACCGCGTCGAGATCGGGCAGCCAGCCGCGCTGCTCGGTCAGCGGCAGGTCGTGCGGGACGCCCCCGGCGTAGATCGTGCCCGACCGGTAGGCCGGGTAGCCGGGGTTGGGGATCAGCACGCCGCGGCCCGGGTCCACCAGCGCCAGCGGCAGGTGGCCGATGCCTTCTTTCGAGCCGATCAGCGTGAGGATTTCGCGGTGCGGATCGAGCCGGACGCCGTAGCGGGCATCCATGAACGCCGCGGCCTGTTCGCGGAACGCCGGGCAGCCGTGGCCCAGCGTGTAGCGGTGGTTGGCCGGCACGTCGGCGGCCTGCTTGAGGCGGTCGATGATAAAGCGGTGCGGCGGTCGATCGGGGGCGCCGACGCCGAAGTCGATCACATCGTGGCCGGCGGCGACCCGTTCGCGTTTGCGGCGATCCAGTTCGGCGATCAGATAGGGCGGCAGTGCCCGCACACGCTGGGCAGGTTCGATCTTCATGGTGTTTCGTCCGTAACGAGGGCGCCAGAGTGCCTCAACAGCGATCGGACGAAGTCTACGGCAGCCGCCACGCCGCAACAAGAACACCGGCCGGCAGCGGCCAGCGCCAAACGGCGGATCGATGACGGCCCGCGCGGTTCGGGGAGATCCGCGCGCGCCTGCCCGCGCGCGGGTCAGCGACCCTTGGCGAAGAAATCCTTGATGCTGTCGTAGATGTCGTCCTTCGTGTTCACCCGGCTCGTGACCATGTTCTCCACGTCGGCCAGTTGCTCGCGCAGGACGTTGATGAAGTGTCCGCTGCCATACGCGCTGGCCACCTGGCAGTAGCCGAACTGGTTGGAGATCGGCAGCAGGTGCTCGCGCAGGATGCGGCAGCACTCGCGTGAGTCGGACTCCGACGAGTTGTCGCCGTCGGAGAAGTGGAACAGATAGATGTTCCATTCCAGCGGGTTGTAGTGGCGTTCGATCACGTCGCGGCAGCACTTGAACGCGCTGGAGATCTTGGTGCCCCCGTCCTCGCGCAGATGGAAGAACGTTTCGCGATCGACCTCCTGCGCGTGGACATCGTGGACGATGTAGCGGCTCTCGATGCCGTCGTAGTTCCGCCGCAGCCAGGCATCGATCCAGAACGCCTCGAGCCGGACCAGTTCTTTCTGCTCGTAGCCCATCGAGCCGGAGACATCCATCATGTAAACGATGACGGCGTTGGAATCGGGCTTCTTGACCGGCTTCCAGCTGCGGTAGACCTTGTCGCCGCGCTCGAAGATGATGACCGGATGGTCGGGGTCGTAGGCCCCGGTCATGATCATGCGGCGCAGCGCGCGGCGGAACGTCCGCTTGAAGTGTCGCAGCGACTCGGGGCCGGTCTGGCGGATGCTGCTGTAGCGGTCCTTGATGGTCGTGATGCTGTGTTTGCCCTTGGGTTCGATCCGGGGCAGTTGCAGCTCTTCGCCGAGGATGTCGGCCAGCTCGTCGAGCGTGATGTCCACTTCGAGGATGTGGCGGCCCGGATCGGTCCCGCCGAGGCCACCCTGTCCGTCGCCGTCGCCGACGGTCTGCCCCGGCTCGCCCTCGCCCTGGCCGACGCCCTGGTCGTTGTTGTTGCCGTAGCGGAAGTGGGGGATGTCGATCCCGTGGATGGGGATGCTGACGAGGTGCTTGCCTTCCTTGCCGATCAGCTCGCCGCGCGTCAGGAACTTGCGCAAGTCCTTGCGGATCTTGCCCTTGACGATCTGGCGAAAACGCTGATGGTCTTTGCGGATCTTCAGGACCATGGAGTACCGGTTCTCACTCACTTTGCTTCGCGTCGCCGCGGGCGAAGATGCTGGCGACGTAGTTGAGCACGTCGGTGGCGCTGTTCTCGTTGTAGCCGAAGAACTTGATCAGCCGCTGCTTGACGACGTCGATCTTGGCCTGGGTTTCGTCGTCCACGACGCCGGAGACGACGCTCTTGAGCTTGATGGTGTCGCGCGAGTCTTCGAACAGCTTGAGCTCGAGGGCCTTGTGCAGCCGGGCGTTGGTGTGGTACTCGAACTTCTTGCCGTCGAGCGCCAGGGCGCCGATGTAGTTCATGATTTCCTGGCGGAAGTCGTCCTTGCGGCTCTCGGGGATGTCGATCTTCTCTTCGATCGAGCGCATCAGCCGCTCGTCGGGCTCTTCGTCCTTGCCGGTGTACTTGTTGCGCACCTTCTCGTGCTGGGTGTAGGCCCGCACGTTCTCGATGTAGTTGGCACACAGGCGCGTGATGGCGTCCTCGTCGGCGCTGATGGCCCGCTGCACCTC
>CAYRXN010000054.1:0-13251 GCA_964428275.1 uncultured Planctomycetales bacterium
AGGCCCAGGTATTCGTTTTTCTTCGGCCCGGTCCACATTTCGCCGAGCGAGAAGAACACCACGCCCAGCAGGAACAGCCAGCCGCTCATCGTCCAGCCGGCGACGAACACGCCCAGCGTCGCGATGCTCATGCCCACCAGCATGGCGCTGAGCGTGCGCATCTTGCCCGAGACCCACGACAGCGGCACCATCAGCAGGATGATCAGCCCGGCGTTGAGGTTCAGCAGCAGTTGCTGCGGCACCTGGATCTTGCCGCGATCGCCCCACTCCCACCACGCGTCGAACGGCACGTGCGCCGCGACCGCCGAGCTGTCGACCCAGTCGGTGATGAAGTTCGGGTGCAGGTCCCAGAGCTGGTACATCATCAGCCAGAAGCACGACATGATCAGCAGCCAGATGATCAGCCGCACCTCGAAGATGTTGACGATCGTCCGTTTGAGCACCGCCAGCGGCGATTCGGTCTTGTCCGCGCCGGATGGTACGTCCTTGAACGTCAGCAGCAGGAACAGGTTGCAGCAGGTGAACGCGGCGCACAGATAGAACAGGGTTTGCCAGCCTTCGAGGCTGTGCGGCTTGCCCAGCACCAGCGTGGAAACAAACGGGGCGGCGAACGCGCCGACGTTGACGACCCAGTAGAACACCCCCCAGCCGAGCGAGGAGTTCTCCTTGGTCAGGTTTTGCGCCAGCGAGCCCTGCAGCGCCGGCTTGAAGAACGCGGTTCCCGTCGCCAGCACGAGAATCCCCGCGAAAAACCCGTAGTAGTTGTGAAAGTTCGCCATCATCACGTAGCCGACGGCGTTGGCCGAGATCGCAAACGCCAGCACGCGCTTGTAGCCGTAGCGGTCGGCGATGCCGCCGGTGACGATCGGCAGGAACGACTGGAAGATCGCCCACCACATGTAGATCCAGCCCTTGTGCAGGGCGCTGAGGTGCAGTCCGCCGGGCTCGGTGGCCTGCATGATGTAGAGCGGGACGACGGCGCGGATGCCGAAGTAGGCCAGCCGCTCGAACATCTCGATGCTGTTGAGCATCCAGTAGGAGCGGCCGAAGGCGCGGTGGTGGTGGTGCTCGGTCGTCGGGGTGGGCTTGTCGGTCGTCTTGGCGGCGGACATGGACTCTCCTGGATCGGGCAATCACGCGGGTCGGGGCTGTGCGGCCTCGCCGGTCCTCACGGCAATACGCTCTTGGGAAACACGCCGGTCCGATTCGAGCATCGCGTATAGCATGAACCGTCGGGCGCCGCAATCACGGCGCGGCCGCCCCGGCCGAAGAATCCCGGCCGGTTCCGGTGGGGTGAGGTCGGGCGGGAGGCTACCTGGCCGAGACCGGCTCGGCCGGCCGCAGGCTGAGCATGCGGTCGAGCGCGACGCGCGCCCAGCGGCGGGTCTCGTCTTCCACCCGAACGCGGTTGACGACGTGGCCCTCGACGAGTTGTTCGAGCACCCAGTACAGGTGCCGCGGGTCGATGCGGTACATGGTGGTACACAGGCACTGGATGTCGGCGAGCGAACGCACGTGCCGCGTCGGATAGAGACGGGCGAGCCGCTGCACGAGGTGGATTTCGGTTCCCACCGCCCACCATGTTTCGTCCGGCGCCTCGCGGATGGTCTTGATGATGAACTCGGTGCTGCCCACGTGGTCCGCCTTCTGGCACACTTCCCACGCGCACTCGGGGTGCACGATGATCCGGTACGGCTCGGGCCGCGCGCGCATGCGCTCGATGTGTTGCGGCGTGAACAACTGGTGGACCGAACAATGGCCCTTCCACAGGATGAACCGCGCGCGGCGAATCTGTTCCGGCTCGAGCCCGCCGTCCGGTTCGGCGGGGTCGTAGACGACCATGCTCCCCAGCGGCCAGCCCATCGCGGACGCGGTATTGCGCCCCAGGTGCTGATCGGGGAGAAACAGCACCTTGTTTCCGGCGGCATCGTCCTGGCCGGGCTTGGCGCCGCGCAGCGCCCACTCCACGACCTGGCGTGCGTTGGAGCTCGTGCAGCAGGCCCCGTCGTTGCGGCCGACGAACGCCTTGACCGCCGCCGAGGAGTTCACGTACGTCACCGGCGTGATCGGCACGTTGGCGGCCCGGTGGAGCGTTTTCCAGGCGGCCTCGGCCTGTTCGATCGTCGCCATGTCCGCCATGCTGCAACCGGCGGAGAGATCGGGCAGGATCACCTGCTGCCGGCCCCGCCTGAGGATGTCCGCCGACTCGGCCATGAAATGGACGCCGCAGAAGACGATGTATTCGGCGTCGGCCTGGTCGGCCGCGCGTTGCGACAACTTGAGACTGTCGCCGGTGATGTCGGCGAACTCGATGATGTCATCCTGCTGGTAATGGTGGCCGAGGATGACCACCCGTCTCCCGAGCTGGTCCTTGAATCGGCGAATGCCGTCGCGCAGCGTCTGCTCGTCGAGCTCCGCGTACTTCCTCGCCAGAGGCGGCTGAAATAGCATGTCGGCTCCGCTTGGTGATGATCGTGTGGGCAAACCCTCGCTCCCGCTCCATTGTAGTTGGCCGCATCGGGGAAACCAAACGCGAATCGGCGGCGGAAGGCAGGCCCGCAGCGCCGACCCGCGGGCGCAGAATCGCGCCGTACCGTGTAGAATGCCGGCGGTTGGTGATCGCATCTTCAACCCGGGAGGTACCGCCATGCAATCGACACGCCGCCAGTTTCTGCACCGCACGCTCACCGGCGCGACGGCCCTCGGGATCGGCGTCGGCCTGCCGGGTCTGCTGCCGGCGTTCGGCGATGAGTCCACCGCCGCCCCACGCCGCAAACTCAAACTGCTGATCCTGGGCGGCACGCGTTTTCTCGGACCGCATACCGTCGAGGCGGCGCTGGCCCGCGGCCACGAAATGACGCTGTTCAACCGCGGTAAGACCAACCCCCACCTGTTCCCCAGGCTCGAAAAGCTCCGCGGCGACCGCTACGGCGACATGTCGGCCCTCAAGGGTCGCAAGTGGGACGCCGTGATCGACACGTTCACCTACGTCCCCCGCGTCGTGGAGGCCTCCGCCCGGCTGCTGGCCGACGCCGTCGGCCAGTACGTCGTGATCTCGTCCATCTCCGTGTACCCGAACTACAAGGTGATCGGGATGACCGAAACCGCTCCCGTCGCCACACTCCCGCCCGAGGAAGTCGCCAGGGTCAAGACCCACCGCGATGTCACCGGCGAGAATTACGGCGCGCTCAAGGCCCTGTGCGAGCAGGCCGCCGAACGCGTCATGCCCGGCCGCGTGACCAACATCCGCCCCGGTCTGATCGTCGGCCCGCGCGATCCGTCCGACCGGTTCACCTACTGGCCCGTCCGCGTCGCCCGCGGCGGCGAGGTGCTCGCCCCCGGCACGCCCGGCGATTTCGTGCAGTTCATCGACGTGCGCGACCTGGCGGCGTGGATCATCACCTGCGTCGAGAACCACGTTGTCGGCGTCTACAACGCCGACGCGCCGGCCGGCTCGATCACGATGGGCCGCATGCTCGCCGCATGCAGGTCCGCCTCCGGCAGCAGCGCGACGTTCACGTGGGTTCCCGCGGACTTCCTCGCCGAGCACAAGGTGCGCCCCTGGGCGGACATGCCGGTGTGGAGCCCGGCCGTGGGCGACGAAATCGGATTCGGGCAGGTGAGCACCCGCAAGGCCGTCAGGTGCGGGTTGAAGTTCCGCCCGCTCGAGCAGACCGCCGGCGATACGCTCCGCTGGTTCCGCACGCTGCCGGAGAAGCGCCAGGCGAAACTGCGAACCGGCATCAAGCCCGAGCGTGAAAAGCAGGTGCTCGCCGCCTGGCACGCCCGCAAGCCCGCCAGTGCGCCCGCAGGGGGCTGATCGCGTCATCCGGGTTCAGCGTTCTGGCGGCGATCCGTCCGGCGTCTGATCGGGAAGCGGCGCGGCTTCGTCGCTCCTGGCCGCCTGGTCGAGGCCCTCCCGTTCGATGTCGAAATGCCGGAGCTCGCCCTCGATCTCGCAGGTCATCTCGCTCAGCGCCGCTTCAAAGCGATCGTACTCCTCGTCGAGCGCCATGGCTTCGGCCAGGCGCCTGCGCGCGTCGAACTCGAACCGGGCGGCCTGGAGCAAGCGCCGGTCGCACACCTGCCGCACGCTCTCCTCGCGGGACCGCTGGCGGGCGGCAAACTGGCGCAGTTGCAACTCGAACTCACGCCGCGCTCGATTGAGGGCGTGCAATTCGCGCTGCAACCGGGCCTCTCGCTGCGCCAACTCCTGCTGGCGATCGGCGGTTTCCGCCTGCCGGTGGGGTGTGCCTTCGCCGTGCGGCGCCAGTTCCTTGCGCAGACTGCGCAGCTCGTCGGCGTGGTCCGAGAGTTCGCGGCACAAGCGCGCCCAGCGCGCCGCCCGCTGTCGAATCCGCTCCCGACGTACCGCACCGTCGGCCGTTTCGGGGGCGTCGTCGCCTGGAGTGGTTTCGGATGGGTCGGCCATTTCGCCGCTCGCCGGCAGGTCCGTGGGCGGAAGCGACCGCGGCGCCGTTCGCCGCCGTCCTCTCGGCTGTTCCTATCGACGCCCACGGCGGGCGGTTTGATCGTTCCTCCCCGGCCCGCGACCCGTGTGGGGCCGGTCCGATATTGCCGGCCGCCGGCGCGCACGAAGACGGGCCACACCGCACGCGGCGCAGCCCGATGGGTGTCCTTTGCGCTTCGGGGCGGGGAGGGTTCCGGCCCCTGCCCGGCGGAGGAGGGTCGGGGCGCTACCCCAGCACCTTCGCCATCGTGTCCCCGATGACGGCGGGGCTGTCGGCGACGGCGATGCCGGCTTCCTTGAGCGCCGCGATCTTGTGCTGGGCCGTGCCCTGGCCGCCCGAGATGATCGCGCCGGCGTGGCCCATGCGCTTGCCGGGGGGGGCCGTCTGGCCCGCGATGAACGCGACGACCGGCTTGCTGACGCGCTCGCGGATGAACTCGGCGGCCTTTTCCTCGTCGTTTCCGCCGATCTCGCCGATCATGACGATGCCGTGGGTTTCGGGGTCGGCCTCGAACATCTCGATCAGCTCGATGAAGTTGAGTCCCTTGACCGGGTCGCCGCCGATGCCGACGCAGGTGGTCTGGGCGTAGCCGTGCTGGCTGCACTGCCAGACGGCTTCGTAGGTAAGCGTGCCGCTGCGGCTGATGATGCCGACGTTCTTGCTCCCGTTGGCGACGGGCTTGTGGATGTAGCCGGGCATGATGCCGATCTTGCACTGGCCGGGCGTGATGACACCGGGACAGTTGGGACCGATGAGCAGGGTGCCTTTGTCGTCCAGGTACTTGCGGGCCTTGACCATATCGAGCGTGGGGATGCCCTCGGTGATCAGCACGCACAAGCGGATCCCCGCGTCGGCGGCTTCCATGACGGCCTCGGCCGCGAACGGAGGGGGCACGAACAGCATCGAGGTGTCCGCGCCGGTCTTGGCGACCGCTTCGTGAACGGTGTTGAACACCGGCAGACCGTGTTCGGACTTCGTGCCGCCCTTGCCCGGCGTGACGCCGCCGACGATCTGGGTACCGTATTCGAGGCACTGGGCCGTGTGGAACGCGCCGGCCTTTCCGGTGATGCCCTGACAGATTACGCGGGTGTTGTTGTCGACCAGAATGCTCATCTTCTTCGGCTTCCTTTATCGTTGCTTGCGCCACCGGGGTCGCCCCCCGTCGTGGAGCGTGTTTTATATCGCGCGGCCGGCAGGGGCGAAAGTGCGCCAGGCGGCGCAGCGGGGCATGGCCGAGCGGACTCAGTCCGCGGTGAGCAGGGGCTGGCGGGGGCGAACGCGGTACTTTTCGACCAGCGCCCGGAGGCGGGGTTGGTCCGGATCGATCTCCAGGCTGCGGTGCCACGCTTCGATCGCATCGTCGCGGCAGTCCGTCAGCGCCGGTTTGGTCAGGTACTGCGTCATCAGCACGACGCCCAGCCCCGCATGGGCCGAGGCGTTCTGGTCGTCGAGCTCGATCGCCTTGCGGTAGTTCTGGAGCGCCTCGGCGTAACGCTGGTCGCGCCAGTTGCAATACCCCAGTCGTTCGTGGGCAACCGAGAGCTTCGGATCCTGTTTGATGGCGGTCTCGAGCACGCGGCGCGCCGGCCCGAAGCGCTCCTGGTGGATGTAGACCGTCGCGAGGTTGACGAGCACGACGGGCTGGCCGGTGTCGCACTCGAGTGATTGCTTGTAAGCGTGAATCGCTTCGTACTCGCGTCCCAGCGCGTCGTACGCCGCCCCGAGGTTGCTCCAGGCCTGCGCATCGCGCGGGCGTAACTTGAGGGCCTGCTTGTACTCGATGATCGCCTGCTCGATCTCGCCCGTCTCGTGATACGCGGTCGCGAGTCGAAACCGCGGTTCGAAGTTCTGCGGTTCGAGCGCGCACGTGGCGGCGTACGCCCGAATGGCCTGGGCCATGCGGTTGAGCAAGCGGTAGACCTCGCCGAGATCGAACATCGCGATCGCATCGCGAGGATCGAGTGCAACCGCGGTTTCGAGCGAGTCGGCGGCCTGCTCGAGTTTGCCGGCTTTCTTGTAGGCCTCACCGAGCTTGCGGTGGCCTTCGGCGAGTTGCGGATCGAGCCGCACCGCCTCCTGGAACTCCGCCAGCGCCACGTCGAGATCATCCTGGGCCAGCGCGGCGTCGCCACGCGCCAGGCGCTGCTGTGCCGCAGCGTGCTGCAGCGCGCATCCGCCCGCTGCCAGCAGGAAGGCCGCTCCCACGAGGAAGATTCCGATTCGCCGCAGACTCATCCGATCGTAACCCATACGCAAGCCACGGGTGGCTACCCGTCCGAACCACCCGGCGGGTATCCCTTTCTACCCGTATCGGCACGAAAGCGTCAACCGGATAAGGACCGCCAATGCGCGAGGGACCGTCCCCACCACCGCCCCGCAGCCCGCGCGGTGGTCTCGCCGGTTGTCGCCGGCCCGCGCGCCACACGCCGGATGGCCGTGCTCACTTGAGCAGGTGTGCGTCAGAGGCGCGCCGCGGACCTTCGCGGCCGGTGTATTCGCTGACGTCTTGGAGGGTCCAGATATTGTCGCCGTCGATTCCGGCCCGGGGCGTGGTCGTCCAGCGGACGTTGCCGCGCAGCGTCAGGATGTTCTGGCCGGCGCCGCCGTGGGCCCGCGAGTTGAGTTCCGCCGCATCGCGCAGCCCGAGCGCTTGCAGCAGCGGGATGCCGTTGTCGAACAGCGGGTTGTCGTCGCCGAAGACCGGCAGGTCCGGGTTGTCGCGCAACGTGGGCCGGGCCCCGGCCATGTTCTGGTAGGCGTAGCTGATGTTCCGCGACTCGGGGAAATCGTTGTAGAGGTCCACCTGGTCTTCCGACATCGGCACGTCGCGGGACGAGGGGCACACGAACGTGCGGGCCGGCACGTTGCGCGCCCGGAGCAGCACGTAAGCGTGCCGGCGGTTGGGCTGGACCTGCCAGCCGGGAGCGTCGGTCGGTTCCCACGAAACGTTGCGTCCCCAGCCGGCAAACGGCAGCCCGTCGTGGTTGGCCATCGCATAGGCCTGCATCCCGCGTCCGATGTTCGCCAGGTTCGCCGAACAGGCGATGCGCCGCCCGCGCTCACGCATGTGCAGCAGGCTCGGCACGCCGAGCCCGACCGCGAGCACGATCATCGCCGCCACCGCGGCGATCTCGCGGATGCTGCCCAGCCGGATGATGCCGACGTTTTCCTGCTCGACCAGCTCGACCAGGTGCTCGTGGTCATCGGCCACGACGCGCGGCGGCGCTCCCGCGGCCGCCACCCGGGCGCAGATGGTCTTGGTGAGCGCCTCGGGCGCACGCGGCGCCGCCCGCCGTTCGGCGTCGAGCGCCGTAAACATGGCCGCGAGCGCTTCGTGCTCCGAGGCCAGCGCAGGATCGCGCTCGATCTGCCGCTCGAGTTCGGTCTGCTCCTCGGGCGACAAGCGTCCCAGGTGCATCTCCAGCAGACGCGAGTCCGGATTGTGATCTGCCTGGTCAGCCATCCTCACGCTTTCCTTTCCCGCTCGACGATGGATTCGTCCTGCATGCGCTCCTGCCACAACCTGGCGAAATGCCGCACGGCGCTGTGCAGCCTCGATTTCACCGTTCCGACCGGCACGTCGAGGATCGTCGCGATCTCGGCGTACGGCAGTTGCTGGAAATAGCCCAGCGTCAGAATCAGCCGCAGGTGTTCGGGCAGCCGGTCCAGCACTTCGCGGACGGCCGCCCGCTGTTCCTCGGCTTCCACGACCGCCGACGACGGTTCCAGCGGGGCCTCGATGTTCTGTGAAGGCGCGGCGGAATCGTCGTCTCCGAGCGCCGAATCCAGCGAATAGGTCGGCCGCCGCCCGCGGGCCCGCATGTAGTCGCGGGCCTTGTTGGCCGCGATCGTGTAGAGCCACGGGCGGAAACTTCGCCGCGGATCGAAGGTGCGGGCCGCCAGGTGCACCTGCATGAACGTCTCTTGCAGCAGGTCATCGGCGATGGTCTTGTTGCCCGCGAATCGACAGAGAAACCCATAGACTTCGTCCGCGTACCGAGCGACGAGGCTGTCGAAAGCACCCTGCACGCCGGCAATGTGGTCCGCCAGGAGTTGCTCGTCGCTCTTGTGTTCCACTTGCTCCACCTCTGACTACGCTCACGGGGGACGCGGGTTCGCCCGTGCCGCGAAAACTTCCCCGCGGCCGCGCTCGGCCACCACCGGGGGTTATCGGAACCCCACCCGATGGCGTCGATTCGCTAAGTATAGTACGGATCGGCGGTAATCGCTTGTAAGCCCGCCGACAGACACCATAATGGGCTCAAGGAAATGCCAACGGGCCTCCTGGCCAGCGTTGCGGCTACGGGACGAGAGCCATGGCCGAATCCACCAATCCACTCAGCGCCGCCTCGATCGACGGCCCCACGCTGGCCGCCCTGCTGGAGGCCGCCGTCACGATCAACAGCTCGCTCGATCTGGAAAAGGCCCTCCAGGCGATCGCCCAGTCGGCCGCCCGCGTCCTCGACGCCCAGGCCAGCTCCGTGCTGCTGCTCGATCGCCCGCGCAACAAACTCGTGTTCAAGGCCACCGTCGGCTCGACGGCGAACCAGTTGCTCGGCCAGGAGTTCGACGCCGACAAGGGCATCGCCGGCCGGGTCGCCACGACCGGCCAGGCGGAGATCTCCCCCGAGGCCCGTGACGATCCGGATTTCTACCCCGAGTTCGACGAGCAGTCGCGTTTTCGCACCCGCGGGCTGATCGCCGCCCCCCTGCGTTACCGCGGCGCAGTGATCGGCGTCGTCGAAGTCCTGAACAAGAACGGGCGGCAGCCGTTCGACCAGCGCGACCTGCAGACGCTGCGCGTCTTCGCCAACCTGGCCGCCATCAGCGCCGGCAACGCCCAGCGGCACGAAGACCTCAAGAAAGAAAACCTGACGCTGCGCGAGGTGTCGCGCCCGGAAGACCCGATCATCGGCCGCAGCGCCGCGCTGCGTGAAGTCCTGCAACTGTGCGACCGCGTCGCCGCCACCGCCGCGACCGTGCTGCTGCTCGGCGAAACCGGCACCGGCAAGGAGCTCAGCGCCCGGCGGATCCACGCCCAGAGCCCCCGGCGCGACAAGCCCTTCGTGGCGATCAACTGCGCCGCATTGCCCGAAACGCTGCTCGAAAGCGAGCTGTTCGGGCACGAGGCCGGCGCGTTTACCGGCGCCAACGCGACCAAGCTGGGCCGTTTCGAGATCGCCAACCACGGGACGCTCTTCCTCGACGAGATCGGTGATATCAGCCCTTCGACGCAGATCAAGCTGCTGCGCGTGCTCCAGGAGCGCGAGTTCGTCCGCGTGGGCGGGCAGAAGACGATCTCGTGCGACGTGCGCATCATCGCGGCGACCAACCGGGATCTTCAGCGGGCGATGGAAGCCGGCGAGTTTCGCGAAGACCTGTTCTACCGGCTCAACGTCTTTCCGATCCATCTGCCGCCGCTGCGCGAGCGGCGTGAGGACATCCCGCTGCTGGTCAACCATTTCGTGCAGCGCACCGTGCGGGAGCTCGGCTGGCCCTGCCCCGAGGTCACCGACGAGGCGATGGAGCTGATGTGCGCCTACCGCTGGCCCGGCAACATCCGCGAAATGCGCAACGTGATCGAGCGGGCGGTGCTGCTGTGCGACACCGGCGAAATCACCCCGGAGAACCTGCCGCGCGAAATCATCGGCAAGGCGAGGCCGCCGGTGGAAGAAGCGGACGGCTCCGCGCTGGAAGGCTACGAGAAGGCCATGATCGTGCGGGCGCTCGAAGAAAACGACTGGAACCAGACCCGCGCCGCCCGCGCCCTGGGCATCAGCCGCGACAACCTGCGTTACCGCCTGCGCAAATACGACATCCGCCGTCCGCCGAAGTGACCCCCGCCACCGGGGAGCTCACCGCCGCGCGACGACAAACGCGGTCAGGGCCGCGAGCTGAAGAACCATCGCGAAGGCGAGCTTGACCAGGATGGACGGGACCGACGTCCCCAGCGCCCAGTCGGCCAGGGCCAGTACCACCAGCCCCCCGACCACCACCTGAAGAATCGCCCCGACCGTCGCCGCGATCGAAAACGCCCGGTGCTCGGCGTCGCGCGCCGCCGCATCGAGCGCCCCGCGAATCTCCGCGAGCAGGTGCTCCATGTTTTCGAGCGTTTCCCACTGCGACGACGGGATCGAATCCTCTGCCGGTCGCTGTGGTCCTTCCGTCGGCGGCGCCGCGTCGGCCGGCTGGGCCGCGGGTTCGGGCTGCGCGGCGGCGGCGCGCGGCGGCGCGGTCTGCGGCCGGGCCGGGCGGTTCGACTCCTGCCATGAATCGAGAAATGTCGGGTCGTCCGGCATGATGGAACCTCCGCATCTCGCAACCTGCGGGCGCCCCGGACGCATCGTGCGGCATCCGCGGGCACCGCAGTTCGTCAGCGCGCCAGTCCCTCGACCACCGCCTGGCGCAGCAGCGGCAGCAGCAGCTCGTGGTGCCCGATGACCGTGTGCCCGCGTCCGGGCGTCACCGGGCGGGTCACCACGTTCTGCGTCGGCCGGTAGTGCCGAAGCATGTCGAAGTTCGCCGTCTCCATCGCGTCGAGGTTGTGCCCCAGATTGCGGGCGACGGACACCGCTTTCAGGAACACCTCCGGCATGACGACGGCCGACCCGACGTTGAGCCACACGCCGCCGGCCTCCCCCTGGTGTGCCGCGCCGAGTCGCGCCACCACGGCGCAGATCGTGCGAAAATCCGCCAGGCTCGCGGCGCCGATCTGGGCGCCGTCCGCCTCGGGGTGCATGTGTACGGTATCGGTCCCGATCGCCACGTGAACCGTGGCCGGAATGCCGGCCCGGCTGGCGGCCGCGAAGATGCTGGCGCCGCGGTGCGGCGCCTCGTGCTCTTCGAGCAGCTCGCCCAGCGCCCGCCCCAGGCCGCGCCCGTCGGCCCCGCGCCGGGCGGCCTCGTTCATTCGCTGGCAGGTCTCGAACACCATGCCGAAGCTGCCGTCGCGGATCGTGTCGGCGACCTCCTCGCTGGTCGTGCCGGTTTCGGCGAGTTCGAGATCGTGAATCGCCCCCGAACCGTTGCTCGCAACCGCCGTGATGACGCCCCGCTCGATCAGATCGACCACCAGCGGCGAACAGCCGGTCTTGATCACGTGACCGCCGAACGCGAATACCACCGGCCTGCCGGCGCGCCGGGCGGCGACGATTGCCTCTACGACCCGGCGGAGCTCGCGCGCGCCGAGGAAATCGGGCAGCGCGTCGAGCCAATCGGAAAAGGAGCACCCCGCCGGCGTCGGCCGGCCGAGCCCGGCCGTCGTCACCTTGTGCTCGCGCTGGCGGCGCGAGCGGAACCTCAGCTTCGAGAAGTCGATCGGCGGCGTTCCGGGCTCGCTCACGCTTGGGTCTCCAGCGCCCGCGTCAGGCGCTCGTCGAAGATGCCCTGATCGTCTACCAGCTCCATTCGCACGTCGAGCCGGGCGAGCCGCGGCACGTCGCCCGCGTCGCCGGCCGGCCACAACGGCGCTAGTTTGACCCAATCCTTGCGCGTTGTCACGACCAGATCGGCCCCGATCGCCCTGGCCAGCCGGACGAGCCCCGCCGCCTGTCGGCGGGAATAGCGCTCGTGGTCGCGGAACAGGCGCGGGCGGCATACGCGCCCGGCAAGTTCCTCGACCACCCGGAGAAACGTGGCCGGGTTGCCCAGCCCGCAGACCGGCAGCACGCTGTGATAGCCCAACTCCGCCGGCTGGCGTGGCGCGCCGTCGGCGAACGTCAGCGCCGCCGGCGTAACCTCGGCGGTCAGGATCGGCGCGTCGGGCGCACGGTCCGCCAGCGACCGGCCAATCTCCCCAACGGCGTTCGACTCAGCCTGGTTCGCGCGGGTGATGACGAGCAGGTCCGCCCGGCGAAGCCCCGCCAGCGGCTCACGCAGCCTGCCGGCCGGCAGCACGAAGCCGCCCCCCCACGGATCGAGCGCGTCGAGGAGGACAATGTCAAGATCGCGGCGCAGTCGGCGGTGTTGAAAACCGTCGTCGAGTACCAGGCAGTCGGCGTGGTGCTGGGCGCGCGCCCGCGCGGCGCCCGCCACGCGATCGGGATCGACGACCACCGGCACGTCGGGCAGCGCCTCGCGGAACTCGAGCACTTCGTCGGCCGTCGCGCCGGCTGCGGCGCCGTATCCCCGCGTCAGAATCGCCGGTCGGCGTCCGAGTTCGAGCAGCCGCCGGGTGGTTTCGATCACCAGCGGCGTCTTGCCGGTCCCGCCCGTGGTGATGTTGCCGATGCTGATGACGGGGATGCCGGCCGATTGCGAGGCCGCCGGCGACCGGTCGTAGCGCCGGTTGCGCAGCCACATCGCCGTGCTGTAGATGCCGGAGAGCGGCACCAGCAGCCAGCGGAGCGCCGAAACTGTTCCCGAAAGACGATTCACGGAGCGCTCCGACGGTTCTCACACAGCCTCGCCATTCCCGCGCGACGCAACGCGGTGAGAACAGAACCGGCCAACAAGCTGCACGACGAGCGACAAGCATTCGGGTCGGCGCTGGCCACCAGCGTCAAGCCGGCGAAACCGGGAGACACCGCGCGGGCGAAAGGCCCGCGGCTCGTCGTGTTGTTTCGTTACCTTGATGAATGGCGAATGCCGAATGCCGAATGGCGAAGTGCCTTCCGCCGGCGCATCGCCTTCGCCCCTCAGTCCCTTGATCCCTTAGTCCCTGCTCCCTCAGTCCCTTTCTGAATGGCGAATGGCGAATGGCGAATGGCGAATTATCTTCCGTCGGCGCATCGCCTTCGCCCCTCAGTCCCTCAGTCCCTTGATCCCTTAGTCCCTGTTC
>CAYRXN010000055.1:0-3118 GCA_964428275.1 uncultured Planctomycetales bacterium
CGACACGCTGTGGGCTGTCTGGTACACGTATCCGGGTTCATTCTCGGCCGACGCGATCGGCGCCGTCAACGTCGCCAACAGAACAATCACGATTCCGTAAACGATTCTTGCAGTCTTCATGTCAGGTCGCCTTTCCTGTGCTACGTTCGTTTCGCTCGAGTTCTGATTCGCGTTGTTTCTTGGAGAAGCCCGCCGGATCGGCGGGAGTCGGCCAGAGTGGCCGACCCCCGACGCCCTTCCGGGCTCCCTCGGTCATAACCTGCGTCGCCCCGCCATCAGCGCCGCCAGCCCCAGGAGCGTCAGGCCGGCCGGTTCGGGGACAATCGTGATGCGGGCCACGGCACCGCCGCGCCAGTCCCGGCTGATGGGGATGTCGCCGATCCCCGCGATGCCCGCGTGCGGGCGCATCAATACGCCGTTTTCGGCCACGCCGGCGCCGGCGGGGGATCCCAGCGCGGGGACGTGCGCAGCCAGCTCATCGTTGACTTCGGTGCCGGCGTCCCACACGTCGCCGGGCATGATCATGATCTGGCCCGCAATGGGTGTGCCGCCCGGCATCAGGTCGATCGCACCGTCGCCCTGCGCCCAGCCGATGAAAGCGTCGTTGCTGAAGGCCAGCATGCTGGCGAAGCTCAGGTAGGGACGCGCGGCGTCGGCCTGGATCGTGACCGTGGCCGATCCGCCCGGGCCGATGGGACCGGCGCCGGCGACCCCGTAATCGGCCACGGCCCCGCCCAGGGCCGCTCCCGCCAACGTGACGACCCCGCCGGTCATACCGTCCTCGGCCAGCATTTCGATTTCGGGAGAAACCATCATGCCGGCACTGAACAGGTCGAACCCGGCATCGTGGGAAACAAACGGCGCCGGCGTCAATACGTTGGGACCGAGGTTCTCGATCGTGATCTGAAACTCCTCGGCCGGCGCCGGTCGTGGCACAAGCCCCAGGCCCGCCGTCACGACGATCGCGGACAGACTCACTCGGGTAGCAGTGCTGATTCGCATCACAACTCCTTTCGCTCCCCCGCTTGAGGGTTCACCCCGCGCACGGCGACTCGCCCGCTGGACCATTCCAGCAGTCCGCTCGTTCGGGATATTCACAACGCGACCGGATCGGCCGGAAGGTCGCGCGCAGCCGGCTCGGCCCGTCGGCCGGCTGCTTGCCGGTACGTCACGCCCAGGCGGGCGTACTCATTCCTGTACGCTCAACATGCGCCAGACGGCCTGGCACACTTCGTCCGCGTACTGCGAGGCCGGCCCTGTCAGCACGCCCTCGTTGATCAGCCGCGGCACGTTGAGCATCACGCCTGTGAAGTGGCTCAGCGCCAGCGCGGGGGGCATCGGTTTCAGTTGCCCGGCCACCTGGGCGCGCTTCACCAGCTCCATGAATACCTCGCCCTGCCGCGTGGCGATTTCCCGCTCGCTCTCGGCGAATTCGTGCGGCGTCAGCAGCACGAACGTGAACGCGTCCGGGTGCGAATCGAACCACGCATAAGACACGCGTACCCACTGCGCGAGCTTGTCCCGCACCGGCAGGTCGCTGGAGGAGATCGCTTCCTTGGCCCGGATCATGTCCGTCACGATCCGGGTGTAGACATCCAGGCACAGGGCGGCCTTGCTCGCGTAGTGTCGGTAGAGCGCGCCCTCGGTGACGCCGGCCTCGCGGGCGATCGAGCGCACCGTCGCGGCCCGCAAGCCGCGCTCCGCGACGAGTCGCACGGTGGCGTTGCGCAGTGCCTGTTTCCTGTTTTTTCGTTGCGATGCCATGCCGGCTGAGTAAACACTCACTTACCCGGAACTATTCACAAAATCCGATCTTTTTTGTAATTATTGAAGCACCCCCCGGGAACGCGGGGAGGGCGGGAAAGACGAAGGTGCGGGCGATTGCGCCCTTGGGGAACCGTGGCGGGCGTTTCAAGCGCGTCGGATCGTTGCGGCGCCCCGGGGCCGGGGACGCCGGGTCAGGGGAGGACATCCGACCCGGGCCCGGCCCCGTGGGAGGAGGAAAGCGGCGGCGCGCGCCGACGGGAGGCTAAGGCACCAGTCAACCACGGATCCCGGCCGGCGCCGCCGCGGACTGCCCCCAATCCGAATACGGTCTCGCCCCGCGGAACGCGCACCGCGGCGCATCGCGCCACGCGGTTTCGTTTGCATTCGACAGCGGGACAGGTTGTCGGCGATCACAGCCATCACGCACGCGCTCGCGATCTGGGACTTGACCGACAAACTAACGCGCCATCAGATAACCTCTGAAAAATTAGCCGAAATTCACGCCCCCTGAAAAACCGGCAGGGGTGAGACGGAAACGGCAGGGGCGTTACGAAACCGGAATGGGGGGTACGAAAAGGTCGCGCCGTCCTTGCCGCGCAGCGCTCGGTCAGCGTGCAATCCGACGACGGAAAGCCCCGGGCCCCAACAACGACGAAGAACTGCGCGCCCCAAGGCCCGCGTGGTGCCAGTGCCGCGGCCCCCTGCCGCAAGACGCCAGGTGGTGGACGCGGCACCAACCCTGAGCGCTGCCGGCTATCGCCGGGGAACGGTCGCCGCCGATTCGCGCCCACGAGCGGCCCGGGCCGGCGCCGCCCGCGCACGGCGCAGGGGGGGGGCGACGACCCGATACGATCACCGCCCCCGACCGCCGGCGGGTTGAGGATGTAACTGCCGCAGCCTCAGGATGTTGCCGGGGCCGCGACCTTGGTTTGCAGGTAGTTGTGAATGTGCTGGGCGGCGGTCTTGCCGTCACCCATCGCGAGGATCACCGTCGCGGCGCCCCGCATGATGTCGCCGCCGGTGAACACGCCCGGGATGCTCGTCATCAGCGTGTCGGGATCGCACTCGATGTAGCCCCACTTGTTGAGCTTGAGTCCCGGCGTGGCGTTGGGCAGCAGCGGGTTCGCGCCGGCGCCCAGGGCCTCGATGACCACGTCGCAATCGACGACGAACTCGGATCCCTCGATCGGCACCGGCCGTCGGCGGCCGGAATCGTCCGGCTCGCCCAGCTCCATCCGCACGCATTCCAGCCCGCGGACCCAGCCGTCGTCCGAGCCCAGGATCTTGGTGGGGTTGCACAACAGCCGGAAGTCGATGCCCTCTTCCTCGGCGTGGGCGATTTCCTCGTCAC
>CAYRXN010000056.1:0-30109 GCA_964428275.1 uncultured Planctomycetales bacterium
ACCATGATCCGCAGCAGGTCGAAATCGAGCGTGGCGACGACCAGCCGTTGCCCCGGCGCGATCAGGCACGCCATCACGATCATCGGCACGACGGCCCAGCGCCGCGGCAGCGCCAGCGTCGCCAGCCCGAGCACGATCACCGCCAACAGCCCGACGGGGTTGAGCAGCGTCTGATTGGCAAAGTCCGTATTCATCGACTAGCGGCGTTTGAGCTTGCGATAGGTCCGCACGAGTACCTGCGGGACGACGGCGTACACCAGCGCCCGATAATAGTAAGGGTTCCACGGTGCCAGGCGAATACATTCGCATCCGGTGCGGATCGCCGACCCGAGCTGTCCCGCGGCGCGCTGGTCGAGCACGCTCTCCATGAAGTGCGCCACGAGCGTCTGCCGGCGGCTGCGCCGGTGGGAGCGCTCGTCCGGGACGGCGGCGGGCCCCTCGCCGGTGAGTCCGCGGCGCTGCCGGGCGCGTTGCACGACCCGCCGGGCGTAGGCGAGTTTCTCGTCTTCGGCGACCGCCGTGAGCGAGGCGGGATGTACGCGATAGGAATACAGGCACTCGCCCAGTACGCGCAGCGGGTGACGTTCGCCGACCTGGAGGATGAAGTCG
Organism: uncultured Planctomycetales bacterium; assembly: GCA_964428275.1. GTDB lineage: Bacteria > Planctomycetota > Phycisphaerae > UBA1845 > Fen-1342 > JALSRY01. Next base: position 610 of record CAYRXN010000056.1, read on the forward strand.
AGCCCCTCGCCGAGCTTGAGATCGGGGGCGTAGCGCAGGTCGCGGATCGCGGACATGCGAAACATGGCGGTCGGGTCGTGCGACGGCATGCGGAACGCCTCGATGTCGCGCCGGCAGGCGTCGGCGTCCTTGGCGGCGAAGCGCGGCGCGACGCGGCGATCGTCGATCAGCAGTTCGTAGCCGCTGAACACGGCCCCCAGCGCGGGCTCGGCTTCCATCGCGGCGACCATGCGCTCGATGCGCCGCGGGTGGCTGAGGTCATCGGCGTCGTTGAGGATGAAGTACGCCCCGCGGGCCAGCTCGATCGCCCGGTTGAGCGCGGCCGGCTTGCCGGCGTTGGGCTGGGCGAACCGCCGCATCCGCGGATCGTCGAGGTCGGCGATGGTGTCCATGCACCCGTCGGTGCTGCCGTCGTCGATGATCAGGATTTCGAGATTGCGGTAGGTCTGGTCGAGCACGCTCTCGACGGCGGGCCGCAGGTAGCTTCCGGCGTTGTAGACGCAGATCACGACCGTCACGAGCGGCGAAGCGCCGGCGTCGGGCGGTTGCGTCCGGGGGCGGGATCGGGTCTGGGAAGCCGTGGGGGTCATGGGTTGGCGGGGCGGCGTAAGAGCCGCGCGGGAACGAAGATCGAGGTTTACGCTGTCGAAACACCGTGAGGGCGGCACCGCCGGGAGTTCGCCCCGAGTCCAGTCGCGGCGCGAGGATCTTGTGCCACCGGGCTATCGCTTCTTTCGCAAGTGGGTGGGCTTCGGCGTCCCGCCCCTAACACTGGGAGCCGTGTACGGAACGCAGTTTCTTGGCGGCGGCGTCGGCGGTCCGTGCCGGTTCGGCGCTGCGCGGCGGCGCGGCTTCCGCGGGCGGAGGAGGTTCGGAACTCGCTTCCGGCGCGCTGGAGGGGTTCGGATCGGGCAGGTGGCCGTCGTGCCGTGCCAGCTCGAGCGATGCGCGGTTGTAGGCCATGTTGAAGATCGCGTGGACCGAGCGGACGACCTGCCGGTCGTGATCGCGCGTGAGCCGGGCCCTGAGGTAGCGCAGCGCGTACCACCACAGGGCCATCCGCCGGCGCAGGCGCCAGATGTGCGGGTGGGAGTGCAGCAGGTCGGCCTGGCACAGTCCGTTGACCACCGGGGCCCCGCGTCCCAGCGTGGCGGCGCGCTTCACGATCGCCGCGGCGCTGAAGTTCTCCGGCTGGATTCGATGGCCCACGAGCGCTTTCGGCGTGTAGAACGGTTCGAAGCCGTGGCCGCGCAGCTGTTTGAGGAAGAGCGTTTCGTCACCGAGGATGCGGTTGCGCGGGTGGGGCCCGATGTGCTCGTAGAACCGCAGGCCGTCGGCAAAGACCTCGCGGCGGACCCAGTAGTTGGGGCCGAAGGGGAATTCGTCGGGGGCGTAGGGCCGTTCCTCCTTGGCGTAGTCGTGGTGCGCGAAGCCGAATGCGTGGATGAACGGGTCGAGCGCCCAGCCGGGAACCTTGTCGCTCGGCCACACGGCGTGGATCTGCCCGCCGAAGACGCTGTACTCCGGCCGCCGGGCGCAGACGTCGTGAATCGCGAGCAGCCAGTCCCTTCGGGGGGTCACGTCGTCGTCGGTGAACACGACGATACGGCCCAGTTCCGCTTCGGCCAGGGCCCGGTTGAGCGCCCGGTTCTTGCCCGGCCGCGGTTCGTAGACGCGGCGCACCGGCAGTCGCTTTGCGTAGCTGCCGATGACCTCGCGCGTGTCGTCCGTGCTGGCGTTGTCCACCACGACGAACTCGACCTCGAGTCCGTCCCGTCGCACGCGCGTCATGGCTTCGAGCGTGTCGCGCAGAATGGCCGCGCGGTTGTGCGTCGGCATCAATACGCTGATGTCCAGGTTGCGATCCACAGGAAAACCCTCTGGCTCAGGAATCGTGGGCCCCGAATGTGGCTTCAGGAGGTGCGTCCGTCAGGGTGAATGGAGGACGTGGTCGGGTCCGGGCGTCTCGCGGGCCGGGGCCGGCCGATGCCGGTCACGTGCCGCACGGCCGCCGTCAGGTCGCCCCGCAACCGGCGGCGCCAGTGTACGCACCAGGCGGCGACGTGGCGGTAGCAGGCCAGCCGCTGGCGGGCCGAAATCGGCGCGCGGCCGATGACCCGCAGGTACTCGCGCAGGATCCGCCAGCAGGGAAACACCAGCCGTCCCGCCTTGGCCGGGTCGAACCAGCCCGTGTAGGCGTGGTAATCCAGCACCATCGCCATCGACTGCGATTCGTGGCTGCGGGCCAGGAACAGCGGCTCGGGGATCTCGCGCAGCCGGCCGCGCAGCGCCAGGTCGGCCAGCAGCACGCCGTCGCCGTGGGCGTAGTGGCCGATCAGGTCGGTCTGCCGCAACGTGGCGGTGCGGATCAGACCGAAGACCTCGTAGCACTTGTGGCCCCGCAACATGCGTGCGAACCGCTCGACCGGGTCGGCGCCGTCGCAGTCGAGGTCGAAGTCGTAGATGTCGAGCGGGCGCCCGGTGGCGTCGATCCGCCGGGTGCGCGTGGTCGCCAGCACGACCGCCGGCTCGGCGTCGAGCACCGCGGCGCACCTCTGGAGGAACTCCGGCTCGCAGCAGTCGTCGTGGGCCGCCCACTTGAAGTATTCGCCGCGTGCCAGCGGAACGACGCGGTTGAAGTTCGCGGCGGCCCCGAGGTTGCGATCGGCCCCGAGGTAGCGGATGCGGCGGTCGCGCCGGGCGTATCGCCGGCAGATCTCCGGCGTCGCGTCGGTCGAGGCGTTGTCGGCGATGATGAGCTCGAAATCGCCCAGCGTCTGGCCGAGCAGCGAATCGAGCGCCGCCGACAGCAGCGCCGCGCCGTTGTAGACGGGTAATCCGATGGTGATCTTGGGCGTCATGGCGCGTTTCGTGTTTGCGGTCACGGGGTCAGGCGGCCGACTGGGCCGGTCGCCGCAGGCCCACCCGCTCGGCCAGGTGCCGCAGGTCGCGGCGTTCGTGCGGCTGAAGACAGAACATCAGCAGCACCGCGGCGTAGACCACGGCACCGATTCCGAAAGCGACGGCCAGCTCGAACCAGGTCGCGGGGCGCAACGCGTAGCGGGTGACGATCCAGACCGGCGCCGTCACGAGGGCCGGCAGGCAGCCCAGCACGACCGTTTCGCGCCACCAGCGCCCCCAGCTGACCCCCGAGAGCCGGATGCCCAGCGGCATGTAGAACACCTGCGAACCGACCGAAGTCATCAGCGCGGCCAGGGCCGCCCCCACCGCGCCCATGTCGGCGAACCCGACCAGGTAGATCGACAGGCCCACGTTGAGCACGTTGCGGACGATGCTGATGATCGTCAGGCCGCGCAACTGGTTGCGGGCCTCGGCGATCGACGGCAGCAGCAGGCTCGTGAACACGAAGGGGTACTGGGCCAGCAGGATCGTCATCACCACCGCCGCCCGGATGTACTTCGGCCCCGTGTAGAGCATGAAGAACTCGTGGGCGAAGATCATCAGCGGCACGCCGGCCAGCAGCGAGGTCCACAGCCCGTAGCGGTTGCCCCGCACATAGGCGTGGCCGATGCGGCCGTCGTCCCCGGTCGCGTGCAGGGCGGTGAGCACCGGCGTCAGCGGGCCGCGGGCCAGGTGGGCCAGCGTCGCGATGTGATAGAAGACGAGGTTGCCGAGGTAGAAGCAGGTGACTTGCACGGCGGCCGCGGCCCCGCAGAGCTTGTTGAGGATGATCGGGTCGGCCGCCGCCCGCAGGCTCTCGGCGGCCTGGTTGCCGAAATTCCAGGCTCCGAACGAGGAGACGGCGCGGGCGATCTTGAAATCGAACATGCCGCGCCGGTAGCGCAGCGCCGGGATCATCCGCCGGCTGATGATGACCCGGAGGCACTCGACCGACAGGTAGGCGGCCGCCTGGGCGACGGGCACCCAGATCACCCGCGTGCTGATGCCCAACAGGAACACCAGCAGCAGACCCACGCGCAGCAGCTCGGCCCCGAGCTGGAGACTGTTGTGCAGGACGAACTTCTGGCGGACGTACAGCGCGATGCCGAAGGGAGCCAGCGGCAACCGCGCCGCGGCCGAGAAGACCATCACGGACAGCATGAAGCGGGCATCCCAGACCCGCTCCGGGGCGATCGTGAGGAACTTGTCGATGTGCCAGGCGAACACGAGTCCGCCGGCGAACATGCAGATGCCCACGCCGGTGAGCAGCGGGAACATCGTCGAGGTGATCTGCGTGACCCGCCGCTCGTCGCCCTGGGCGTAGGCCTCGACCACGAAACGCCCCAGCCCCCAGGTGAGCACGTTCGTGATCAGCGGGACGAAGACCATCACCGCCATCAGCAGCGGATAGAGGCTGTATTCCTCCGCGGTGATGTGGGCCAACAGGTACTGCTGGAGCCACACGAGCACCGAGATGTTCAACAGGCGCGCGCCGACGGAACTGGCCGAGTTGACCAGGACCAGCTTCTTGCTGACTTCGACGTTGGTGCTCATTCGGGCTCGTAGGGGAAACCCGCCCGCAGGCGGTGGTGTGGAGCGTGGCCGTCACTGCGGCGCAGGGGGACGCGGCCCGCCAGGGCGCCGGTCGCCGGGCGGTGCCGCGGGTGTCGGGCGGACGCCGCCGGCCCGGTCACTGACCTTGCAAGTACGCGGCGAGCATCGCGCGCCAGGGTGGGCACGGCTCGATGCCCAGTCCCGCCAGCCTTTCGCTCTGCAGCGCGGACATCGCCGGCCGGCGGGCCTTCATCGGATAGTCGCACGAGCGGATCGGCTCGACGCGGGTGTCGGCGCCGACCAGCTCGACGATCGCCTGCGCGAACTCGCACCACGTGCAACTGTCGCGCGCCGCGACGTGCAGAATCCCGCTCGCGTCGGTTGCGAGCAGGTTCACGAGCCGGTCCGCCAGAATCCGCGTGCTGGTGGGGGAAAGCCGCTGATCGTGCACGATCCGCAGCGACCGGCGCTCGCGGGCCAGCCGCCGAATCGTCTCGACGAAGTTGCCGCCCTTGCCGCGGGCGCCGGCGTGGCCATAGAGCCCGCCGCTGCGCACGATCAGGTGGCGCGGATTGTTCGCCGCCGTCAGGTGCTCGCCGGCCAGCTTCGTGGCGCCGTAGATGCTGAGCGGGCCGGGCAGGTCGCTCTCGACGTAGGGTGCAACGCGCGCTCCGGCCAGGCCGAACACGTAGTCGGTGCTGACGAACACGACGCGGGCGCGAATCGCCGCGGCCGCCCGGGCGACGTGGCCCGCACCGAGCGCATTGACCCGCCACGCGGCGTCCGGGTCGTCTTCGCAGCCGTCCACGTTGGTCGCCGCGGCGCAGTTGATGACGCAATCGGGCCGGTGTTCGCGCAGCGTCCGCTCGACTTGGCTTGCGTCGGTCACGTCGAAACCGGGCAGATCGAGCGCGCCCACATCGGCGTCGAGCAGCTCCAGCAGATCATGGCCGAGCTGGCCCGCGGCTCCGATCAGGGTGATTCGCATGCGGTTTGATTCTCCGCGACATCCCCCCGTCCTGCCGAGGGGATGGAAGGGGGGCTGCGTGATGGCCGGCAAGCCGGGTTGTCGGCGGACCGCGTGGGCCTGCGCCCCGCGGCGTCTGGCCGGGTTCGTCCCGTCGCCGGTGACAGGCCGCTGCGCCAGCCCTAGCGCCCGCCGTACTGGAGTTCGTAGTATTTCTGGTACTCGCCCGACTTGACGGCCCGCCACCACGGCTCGTGCTCGACGTACCAGCGGACGGTCTCGGCCAGGCCGTGTTCGAAATCGACCTGCGGCGACCAGCCGAGTTGGGTTTCGATCTTGTCGGCGCAGATGGCGTAGCGGCGGTCGTGCGCGGGGCGGTCCTTCACCCGGCGGATCATGGACTCGTCCTTGTCCAGGGCGCGCAGGATCGCGTGCGTGAGCTCGAGGTTGGTCAGCTCGCAGTCGCCGCCGATGTTGTAGACCTCGCCCGGCTCGCCGCGCAGCAGGACCGCGATCAGCGCGTCGCAATGGTCGCGCACGTGGATCCAGTCGCGCACGTTCAGCCCGTCGCCGTAGAGCGGTACCTGTTTGTCTTCGAGCAGGTTGGTGATAAACAGGGGAATGACCTTCTCGGGGATCTGGTAGGGGCCGTAGTTGTTCGAGCAGCGCGTCACGACGGCCGGCAGTTCGTGCGTCCGCCAGTAGGCGCGGACCAGCAGGTCGGCCCCGGCCTTGGAAGCGCTGTAGGGGCTGTTGGGGGCCAGCGGCGACTGCTCGGTGAAGCGGCCCTCGGGCCCCAGCGAGCCGTAGACCTCGTCGGTCGAGACCTGCACGTACTTCTCGATCCCGTGCTTGCGGGCCTCGTCGAGCAGCACCTGGGTTCCGCCGATGTTGGTCTGCACGAACGCGGCGGCCCCGTGGATGCTGCGGTCCACGTGCGTTTCGGCGGCGAAGTTGATCAGTCCCCAGACGGGCGTCTCGAACAGCGCCGCGACCGCCGGCGCGTCGCAGATGTCGCCGTGCACGAACTCGAAGCGGCCGCGCTGTTCCAGGCCGGCGAGGTTCTGGAGGTTGCCGGCGTAGGTCAGCGCGTCGTAGCCGACGATGTGCCAGTCGGGTTGGGTCTCAAGCGCGCGGCGGACGAAATTGGAGCCGATGAAGCCGGCCGCGCCGGTGACGATCAGTCGTTTCATGAAAACACTCGCAAACGGGTGAGGAAATCACGAGGCCCCCGCCTCGCGAAATGAACAAACGGAGCAGGTTCCCGGCTGGCCGGCGGCCCGCGCCGGCGGCAGTGCCACCGCAGGGCAGGCCCGGCTTGCGACCCGCGGGCGCCGACACACCGGCGGAGTCGCGCGCGGGCCAGGTGCCCGCGGCTCTTCATTGCGTTTCGTGGCCCCCGGCGGTCACGTCACCTTCGTGCCCCGGTGCCTTTGTGCCTTGTCGCCTGTGAATCAGCCGCCGACCTTGGCGTCCGCCTCGACCGGTTCGGCGTGGTTGGCGCCGCCGGCGGCCACCAGGTTGCCGGCGCGGTGCAGCGATTCGATCGTGCCGGCGTCGGTCCACCAGCCTTCGAGCAGCGAGTATTCCATCGTGCCCTGTTCGATGTAGAAGTTGTTCACGTCGGTGATTTCGAGCTCGCCCCGGTCCGAAGGCGACAGCCGTCCGATGAAATCGAACACCTGCTCGTCGTACATGTAGATGCCGGTGACGGCGTAGTTGCTCTTGGGCTCGGCCGGCTTTTCCTCGATCCGCACGATCTGCTCGCGGTCGAAGACGGGCACGCCGAAACGCTCGGGGTCGGGAACCTCCTTGAGGTAGATGCGCGCCCCGCGCGGCTGGGCGAAGAAATTGGCCACCCCCTGGCGGATGTTCTTTTCGATGATGTTGTCGCCGAGGATCACGACGATCTTCTCGCCGTCGGCGAAATCCTGCGCCAGCGAGAGCGCGTCGGCGATGCCGCCCTCGCCGACCTGGTAGGTGTAATGCAGTTCCTTGAGGCCGAACTCGCTCCCGTTGCCCAGCAGTTCGAGGAACCCGCCGGCGTTGTTGCCACCGGTCACGACGAGGATGTCGCGGATGCCCGCGTTGACCAGGCACTGGATCGGGTAGTAGATCATCGGCTTGTCGAACACCGGCAGCAGGTGTTTGTTGGTGATGCGGGTCAGCGGCCACAGCCGTTTGCCCAGCCCGCCGGCGAGAACCACGCCTTTCATGCTCAACCGTCCTTTCTCGACCAGTCGTAGGGAATCGGCCCGTTGTGCGGGTCCAGCCGCAGCTCGTCGGGCTTGCTGCGGTTATACGGCTCGGTGGGAATGTTGAGGATCATGCACTCCTCGGTCCCGACCGCCTTGAACCCGTGATACACGTAGGGGGGGATACGCAGCAGCATGCGGTTGTGCTTGCCGGCGAAAAACTCGTTGATCTCCTGGTAGGTCGGCGAGTCTTCGCGGCCGTCGTAGAGCACGATCTTGGCCATGCCGGTCAGCACCGCGAAATGGTCGGTCTGAAGCTCGTGGCAGTGCCACGCCTTGACCACACCCGGGTAGCCGACCGTGACGTAGGCCTGTCCGAACTTCATGAACAGATCGTCGTCGCAGCGCAAGACCTCCATCAACCAGCCCCGCTCGTCGGGAATCAGCTTCAGCGGAACGGTCTTGACCCCTTCAATCATGTGTCGATTCCTTTCGTTCGCGCAGGACCGCACCGGCAAGCGGCCGGCCCTCGGTTACCTGGAACTGCATCGAGCGTGGCGCAGGATCAGCGGATGCGGTCTTCCTTCACCCGTCGAAAACCGGTTGCCACGCCCTCGGAGGGAGGGTAGTGGACTCGGGGCCCGCCTGGCAAACCGGTGCCCGCGCTCCTGCTGCGTGTGACCGCGCGGGCTTCAGGCCCGCGGCTCGTCATGGTTTGTTTTCGTTGCTCTCGGCGCCTGCGGGGCGTTTCAACGGCGCCGGGCCCGGCGCTGGATCGCACCGTCGCCGCCGATCCCGGTGTTGGCCGGGGCCGGCTGCCGGGAGCCGGCGCGCGAATCGCTCGGGATCGGCAGCCCCGTGCGGCTCAACAGCGGCGGCCCCCAGCTCCGCAGCTTGCGCCACGGAATGATCCATTCCAGCGGCACCGGCTTGCGCCCGCCGAGCGAGAGCACCGTCGCGACCAGGATCTTGAAGTCGATCCACGCCGAGTAGTGGCGCACGTAGAGCGTGTCGTAGTGGATCCACTGGTGGAAATCGGCGGCGTGGCGCGCGTGTCGGCAGATCTGCCAGAGCCCCGTGATTCCCGGGCGCACCGACAGCCGGGCCTTGCGCCACGGCACGCAGATCTGGTTTTCGCGGAACGGCGACGGCCGCGGTCCGATCAGGCTCATGTGACCGACCAGTACGTTGAACAGTTGCGGCAGCTCGTCGATGTTGCTCAGCCGCAACCAGCGGCCGATCGGCGTGACGCGCGGGTCACGCTTGAGCTTGAACTGCGGGCCGTCTACCTGGTTCTGCGAGTACATCGCCCGCTGGCGCCGGTCGGCGTCGGCGACCATCGTGCGGAACTTGAGGCACTGGAACACCTTGCCGCCGAGCCCCTCGCGGGCGTGGGCGAAGAACACCGGCCCGGACGAGGTGAGCTTGACCAGCAACGCCGTCAGCACCAGCAGCGGCGAGAGCACCGTCAGTCCGACCAGGGCCACCGAGAAGTCGATCACGCGCTTGACACAGGGGTACAGACGCCGGGGGGCCTGCGCCGCCGGCGCGTCGTCGCAGCGCGGCGCGGGGGTGACCCGAAGCTGCCCGCCGGACCGGGGCGTGACGATCTCCGGCGGTGTCGTCGGCCGCGGGTCGGGATCGATCACGACCTGTTGCCGTACGATCGATTCGGGCCGCAGCGTCACGCCGGGGGCGATCACGCATTGCGCGACCACCGAATTGTGGCCGACCCGCGCGCCGGCCCCGATCACCGTCGGGCCGATGATGTGGGCCTGGCGTTCGATCGTCGCGTCCGCGTGCAGGATCACGTCTCCCGACAGGACCGCGCTCGGGTCCACCGTGGCGTGGGTTTCCCGGTGGCCGGCCCACGACCGCGCCTGCGGCGTGCAGTTCCGGCCGGGGGTCTCGGTCGAGGTGAGCAGCCGTTCGTTGAGCTCGAGCAGGCCGGACGCGCAGCCGGCGTCGATCACGCCGATGCGCATGGGCACGTCGTTGGCGGGGACGCCGTGCGCGTTGAGGGCGGCCCGCACCTCCATGACCGATTCGTAACGCTGCGCGGGCAGCCGCCGGGCCGCGGTCATGGGAACCACAGCGCAGGCCACGCCGGAGGCCTGAAGGTGCGTGATGCCGTCGTAGTAGCGCTGGATGCGTTCGACCTGTCCGTGGTCGTCGAGCAGGGCGTATTCGCGGGTGCCGCCGTCGCTGCGCTGCAGCACGACCAGGTTCTTGACCTGCCAGCAGCCGGCGCCGCCGTCGGGCAGAAGGTGGGCCACGTCCAGGCTCTCGTGCGGGACGAAGCGCGGGTCCACCAGCAGCAGCCAGTCCGAAGGCTCGCAGTGCGCCACGAACGACCGCCACGAGGCGGGCGAGAGAATCTCGAACGGGCGGGCCAGCGATCGCTCCAGCGCGTCGGCGTAACCCGGCCAGGGCTCGAAGCCCGGCAGCACCCGGATCGTCTCGTCGTTGTCGCCCAGCGACTGCGCGCAAAGCAGCTGGCCCAGCGAACCCGCCCCGGCGGGCAGTTGCAGCAGCGACAGAGGCGGTCCGCCGCCTCGCAGCCAGGCGGGCCGTGCGTCCAGCAAGACCGGAAAGAGGTGAGCAGCCATCGTGTCCTTCGGCGACAATCGGTTCTTCTTCCCGCAGCGGGCGAGAACCGGTTTCAGCCGGGCTCCCCGACCGCGGCGGGACCGGCGACCGAACAGCTCACGCGCGAGCCGCCTGGGTCACCGGGTGGGGTGACAACGGAACAACGGGGGGACGGTTTCTCCAGATCGGCCCCCCGCGAGGGAAGTTTCCCCCGGTTGGGAACCGGCGTCCCGGGCGGCGGGCTGGCGCGCGAACCGATGGTTCCGGCGTCGGCGTTGCGCTCGGCCCGCCCGTCTGCGGAGTCGGCGACTACTTGCGCACCTGCAGCGACGTTTCCTCGTGCGAAGTCTGCGCGCCGTAGTGGTCGTGGTAGTAGCCGCTCGTGTAGCCCGACGCCCGGCGCGAGCCGACGAGCACCGTACCCAGCAGTTCGCCGCCGGCGGTCGTCAGGCACGCCAGCGACTCGACCACGTCCTCGCGCCGCGAGTGTCCCTCGCGGGCCAGCAGGATCGTGCCGTCGGCGTGGCGGGCGAGGATGCGCGCGTCGGCCACGGGCAGCAGCGGCGAGCTGTCGAGCAGCACGAAATCGTAACGCTGGCGCCAGCGACTGAGGCATTGGCCGATCCGCCCGTTGGCCAGCAGCTCGGTCTCCTGCGGGCTTGCCGGCCGGCCGGAGGGCAGCACGTCGAGCCGCTCGGTGGTCGTCGGGCGAATCGTGTAGCTGTCCGCGTCGGGGGAGAGCAGCGACTCGATCAGGCCGAGCCCCTCGACGTGCAGCGCCATCCGGCGGGCCAGCGTCGGGTTGCGCAGGTCGGCATCGACGAGCAGCACCGACTTGCCGCACTGGGCCAGGCTGCGGGCCAGCTTGATGGCGAAGGTGCTCTTGCCGGCCGAGGCGCCGGCGCTGGTGATCTGCACGACGTTGTGGTCGCGATGGCCCAGACGCTGGAAGAGCGACGTGCGCACCATCCGCACGCACTCGCTCTCGATCGTTTCCTCGAGCGGGCGCGGGTTGTCGGGATGGCGCAGCAGCGGCAGCATGCCCAGGAACGGCACGGGGGCCGCGCCGGCGAGCTCGTCGGGTTCGCGGACGGTGGTGTTGAGCATCCCGCGGGCGAACGCCGCCCCGAGACCGGCGGCCAGTGCGGCCAGTACGACCGCCAGGCTCAGCTTCTTGCGCGGGTCGCTGTTGGGGTAGGGCGGTGCCTCGGCGCGCGATTCCTGTTCGATCGCCGCGGGGGCGAAGCGCTCGATGTCGCGCGTCTCGCGCTTGCGCTTGATCGTGTCGTAGAGCTCCTGCTTGTAGGCGATTTCCTTGAGCGTCGATTCGAGCAGGTCGCCTTCGGCGAACGTGCTGTTGAACGCCGCGCTGCGCCGGTCGATCAGCTCGTCGAGGTGTTTGAGCTCGGCCTCCTTCTGCCTGATCTGCCAGCGCAGCGCCTCGGGCGAGGCGGCGATCGGCGCGGCCGCCTGGTCGTCGCTCTGCGTCACGGCGGGCACGGCCGGCAGGTGGTCGAGCGTGCGCTGCCGCGCTTCGAGGCGCTTTTGCAGGAACGCGATGCGTTTCTTGAGCCGCACGATCTTGGGGTGGGCCTCGCCGAAGTTGTCGTCGGCCAGGTCGAGCTCGAAGCGCGCGGTTTGCAGCTCCTCGTTGATCTTGGCCCAGGTGGGATCCTGCTCGTAGATGATGTGCGTCTGGTCGCCGGCGGCGGCCTGGCCGGCGGCCTGCTGCTCGGATTCGAGCTGGGCCAGCATCGAACGCAGGCTCTTGAGCTGGAGGATCAGGTCGTCCTTGCGTACCAGCAGGTCGTCGAGCTGGAGCCGGCGCGAGTTGATGAGCTCTTCGGGCGTGAGCACCTTCAGGTTGGCGCGGATCTGCTCGGCCTTGCGTTCGAGCCGCTGGATCTCGGCCCGCAGGGCGATCTCCTGTTCCCGCCGTCGGCGGTCCATCTCGGTGTCCTGCCGGTTCTTCTCTTCGTGGAACGCCTTGAGGTATTCCTCGACCACGGCGTTGGCGACGAGGGCCGCGTCGTGCGGGTCGGGCGCGTTGACCGCGACCTCGATCAGCGAGGAGCCGCTCTCGTTGTCCACTTCGAGCGCGTCGAGCAGCCGGGCGTCGGCGGCGGCCGGACCGAGCAGGCGTTCGATCAGCGAGTCCGATTCGCCGAAGAGCCACTCGCTTTTCTTCACGTCGTCGCGCTTGAGCACGCGTTCGATGACCTTGGTGCTCGTGAGCTTGCGGATCTGCGTGTAGAGGAACTGCTGGTAGAACGGCACGACGCCGTTGTCCTCGGTGTTGAAGGCGACGACCTGCTTGGTGGGGTGCACCTCGATCGTCGCGCTGGCCCGGTACTTGGGATGCACGAGCGTCCACGTGGCACCCAGGCCGGCGCCGGCGACCAGCAGCGTGACGAGAATCGCGGTCCACTTGTACTCGCGCAGCGTGTGCAGCGAGAAGGGGCCGGGATTGCTCCCGACCTGTCCGGGACCGGTTTCGGGGGTGCCGGTTTCGGCGAACCCGTCCACCGTTGCCGGTGGAGCCGGACGCGCAGCCGGCGCCAGCGGCGCCGGCCACTGCGAGGAGCGTGACGCGTTGTTGTTGGTGTTGTCAACCATGGCTGTCGTTTCCTGGAATCGCCGCTCCCCCGGCGGGGGAGACGGTCGGTTGGGTCGCCGTTACGTGCGGCGCCCGAGTAGATTGTAGTATGACGCGGCTTTCCAACCCGTGGCGGGCCGGGCCCACCCAACGCCGGTTCGTGGCGCCGGTCTTCAGCCGGGCGACGGGATCGCCCCGCGGGGCCTCGGCTTGCGGCGCTATCCTTTGTCCGAAGACGCCGGTATGTGCATGATCGGCGGTTCCGTCTGGCATTCGCAGCGTTCGCACGTATCGGCCGGCGGCTGGCTGGCCGGCGGGGCGGAAGGAGCGCGGGGCCCCGCTTCGGACCGCGCCGCCGGGACGACCAGCGTGTGGTGTACGTGCACGGCGGCGTCGATGTTCGCGCCGCAGGGCAGGATCGTCCGGAATACCGAGCTTCCGGCTCCGACGGTCACGCCGTCCCACAGTACGGAGCGGTTGACCAGGGCGCCTTGTTCCACGCGACACGCGCCGCCGATCGCGCTGGGGCCGACGAGCGTGGCGCCGCTGGCGACGTGGGCCCGCGGCCCGACCAGGACGGGACCGATCAGGCGGGCGTCCGGGCAGAGGTACGCCGATTCGTGCACGAGGCTCTCCGCCACGCGCCGATATCCCGGGACGTTTTCGGGCGTGCGGCAGATCTCGTGCACCATGTACTCGTTGACGGCGAGGTAGGAATCCAGCCCGGACACGCGCACGGGCGGCTGGTCGGCGATGTAGGGTACCACGGCCTCGCCGGCCCGCCGGAGCTTGGGCAGCAGGATTTCCTTGATGTCCTGGTAGCTCATCTTCGGGATGTAGCCGAGGGCCCGGCGGTCGAACACGTACACGCCGGCCGGCTGCAAGTCCGGGGCATCGGCGGCGGCCGGTGACTCGCGCGTGAGAACCACCGTGAGCGTGGCGTTGTTGCGCAGGTGCGTTTGCAGCAGCTCGCGCAGCGGGAACGGCGGGATCACCGCTCCCTCGGTCACGACGAACAGGTCGGCGTCGGTGCCCAGGGCCGCGTCGTGCACGCACCCGGCCGGACCGCGCGGCACCCAGTCCTCGAAGTAGTCGAGCGTGACGCCGAAGTCGGAGCCGTCGGTCAGGAACCGCCGGGCGCAGCGCGAAGCGCTGTTCGCACAGACCGTCGTCTCGACCACGCCGGCGTCGCGCAGCCACTTGAGCACGTAGCAGATCAGCGGCGTGAGCGCGACGGGCAGCAGGCAGCGCGGCAGTACGCCGTCGAGAGCCTGACCGTCCCAGGCGTGCGCCCCGGCCAGCACGATCCCGCGCGTCCGGGGAGCGCGGGTCTCTTTTGTCATGCTCCGATGGGCCATCTCTGTGGTGTCCAATCCCCTCGTGGGTGGGTGCTTCGGTATCCCCCTTGCGTCGCTAGGCCGCGCGGACTTCCGCCACGACGCCCAGCTCCGCCAGCGAACGCTCCACCTCGGCTCGGTAGAGCGGGTTCATCAGAATGACCGTGCGCGGCGCGATGCGGCGCAGCGCATCCGGTCGGACGATCTCCTGCCCCGTTCCGGGAACGTGCTTGCCGGTCTTGCGCGGATTGACGTCGACCACGTATTCGATCCGCTCCGTCGCCACCGCCAGCGCGTTGAGGAACATCACGCCCTTCGAGCCCGCGCCCCACACGACCGCTTCGCCCGGGGCGAGTCGTTCGAGCGCGGCGGCCCACTGGTCGCGTTTGGCGCGATAGTGTTCGGCGAAGCGATCGACCAGGTCGCGCACGGCACGCGCGTCGTCCGCGGCGGCGCGGGCGTCGTCGCCGGCGGACGGGTCGGCCGCCGGTCGGGCCTCGACGCCCAGGAACTGGCCGCCGTAGGCTTCGGCGACCCGCAACACCTCGAATCCCGCCCGCTGCATCAGTACCGGCAGCGACGCGGGCGTGAAGTACGAGCAGTGTTCGTAAATGATGTCCCAGACCCCCATGTCGCGCAGCGTGTACAGTGCGTTGGGGACTTCCATGTAGACCACCGGGGCTCCGTGCCGACGCAGCGGTTCGCTCAGCCCGGCCAGGAACGCACACGGGTTGCCGATGTGTTCGAGCACGTGCCGGCAGGCCAGCAGGTCCACGGGATAGTGGGCGTGCCGCGCCGTGTACGGCTCGGCGAGAATCTGCATGGCGCCCACGCGGGCCGTCGCCGCCCGCCCGGGGTCGTGCCCGGGATCGAAGCCCATGCCCCGGTTGCCGCCCCGGTCGCACAGCAACGCCAGGAAGTGGCCGTCGCCGCAGCCGATCTCGATCACGTTCTTGTCGCGGATGCCGTAACGCTCGACCAGCCGGTCGGCCAGTTCCTCGGCGTACTTGCGGAACCGCGGCGAGAAATGCAGCGCGTTTTCGTAGGTCGCCCGGTAGCGCGTCAGGCTCTCATCGAACAGCACGTTGTAGATCAGGCCGCAGTCGGGGAAGTAGGCGAGCCGCACGGGGGCCGCCGGGGCTGCGAGGGCCGCGGCCCGGCTGTCCCACAGCACGTTGCAGTGGACCGGCACCGGCGGCAGCTCGAAGAACACGATCCGCTCGGCCCGGTCCCCCGGACAGGGGCCGCAGTCGCCATCCTGATTCATCATCGCACAGCTCACGGCCGGGTCCTCTCGCGGGTTGGGCGGCATTACACCGCGACCAGGTCCGCCTCGACGCCCATGCGTTCCAGGTCGCGTCCGATCTCCGCGCGGTAGATCGGGTTCATGGCGATCACGCACGCGGGACGGTAGTCCTTCAGAAACGCCGGCGCCACGATGGTTTGTCCCGTCACGGGCATGTACTTGCCGTGCTTGTAGGGGTTGATGTCCACGACGAACTCGATCTCGTCGCGCAGCCCCAGCGTGGTCAGGAACGCGACGGCCTTCGAACCCGAACCCCACAACACCACGCGACGCCCCTTCGCGGCGTTGTCCCGCACGCAGTCGCGCCAGCGGCGAAGCTGCGCGGCACAGGTCTGCGGAAAGTCCGCGATCAGCCTGCGGGTCCGGTCCAGGTCGTCCTCCAGCGGCAGCGCCGGCCCGGTCGGGCCCTCCGCCGGCCGCGCCACGAGCAGGATGTACTGGTCGTCGTAATCGAGCGCGAGCTCGAGCAGGTCGAAGCCGCTGGCCCGAAAGAGCCGCGCCAGCGAACCGGGTGTGAAATACGAACAGTGCTCGTAGTAAATGTCCCAGAACGCGCCTTCCCGCAGGATTCGCAGCGTTTCGGGCAGCTCGAAGAATACGATCGTGTCGGTACGGTCGCCGAGGGTCCGCCGCACGTCGCGGAGGAACGCTCCGGTCGGCGCGATGTGTTCGAGCGTGTGCCGGCAGCAGACGAAGTCCGCGGTCAGGTGGGCGTACTTCTGGCCGTAGAAATCGCGGATGAACTCGATCCGCTCGGCCGCGGGGCTTCGGGTGCGCTCGGGGCGGTAACTCGGGTCGATGCCGATGCCGCGATTGGGGCCGAGCTCGCAGAGCGTGATCAGGAACTCGCCCTTGCCGCATCCGATCTCGAGCACGCGCTTCTCGTGCAGGTCGTACCGATCGACGAGCCGCTGCGCGAGGTTGCGGGCGAACCGGTTGAACGTCGGCGAAAAGCCCTGGGTTTCTTCATACAGGGCCGAGTAGTTGTGCACGTCGGGATCGAACAGCGTGTTGGTGACAAAGCCGCACGCGGGACAGAAGCCCAGGTGCAGGTCGCGCGTCGGGAACGCCAGGGCGGCCTCACGGTCGGCGACGAGCAGGCAGCTGTGCACGGGGATCTTCTCGACGCGGTAGAACGTCTCCAGCCCCGTCTGCCCGCAGTTCGGGCACGCGGCCGCCGCGTCGCGCGCGTGGTCGATCGAAACGCCGGCGACCGGCGTCGCGTGGTCCAGTCCGGCTGATGCCATCGGGAAACTCCGGGACAAAAAGAAATCGCGGGCTAGCACGGCTGCCCGAAGCGGGTGAGCAGCCCGGCCAGGTCCGCCAGGTCGACGTCGCCGTCGCCGTCCAGGTCGCCGTCTTCGTACGTGGCGCCGGACGCCGTGCCGTAATGGGCCAGCAGGATCGACACGTCGCCGAGGTTGACCTGGCCGTCGTGGTCCAGGTCGCCGGGGCAGTCGTTCTCGACGAAGACCGCCGTCACCGACTTGTCGGCGTCCATCACCAGCGTGGCCGGGTCGGCGGCGCCGCTCAGGTCGCCCTCCCAGTGGTCCAGCCGCCAGCCGGCGTCGGGGACGGCGTCGAGCGTGACCGCCGCACCCGCGGGGTAGCTCGTCTGGTTCGGGTCGAGCCCGACCGCGCCCTGGCCGCTGACGCTGACGGTGAGCGTGTATTGCGGCGTCAGCGTCTCGAACGTGGCGTCGTCCGTGCTCGACGCGTTCGACGCCGCGTCGGTGGCCGTGATCTGATAGTGGTACACGGTCGCCGGCGTGAGGCCGGTCAGCGTGATGCTGTGGTGCGTCGCGAAGTTCGGATCATCGAGCGTGCCGGACTCGTACCCGTCGGTCGGGCCCCACGCGACCGCAGCGCGGGCGGGCTCGTCGGTATCCCACGAGATCACGGCGAAATCGAGGTCGGGCGTCACCTGCACGTTGCTGATCGCCGGCGGCGTCGTGTCCGCCGGAACGAATACCGCGGTGACCGCGAGGTTTTCGAGCATCGTCACCGTCAGCGGGTTGTCCGTGCTGACGACGTCGCCGGTCCACGAGTCGAACGTCCACCCGACCGCCGGCGCGGCTTGCAGGTCCACGTTCTGGCCCTGGGCATACTGCGCTTGCTCCGGATTGATCGTGACGGTCCCCTCGCCGCTCTGGCCCACCATAAGGGCATAGCCGTCTTCGGGCACGACCGGGCTGGCGGTGTTGAAGAAGTAGTCCACGATCGCCGTGTGGGCCGGCGGGGCCTCGCCGGCGTCGGCCGAGTTCGCGGCGTACACGCCCACGCCGCTCACCGCCAGCGGGTCCACGAACGTGCCGGCGGTGTGCCAGGTCGTGCCGTCGAACGAGGAGCTCAGCGTCCAGGTGTCGCCCGAGCGCCGCACGCGCATGAACGACTGCGGCCCGCCGGTGACGGCCTGGTTCAGGTACGTGGTCGGCGCCGCGTCCGCCAGGCGCGCCGCGAAGAGCCACGTGTTGCCGCCGTCGCTGTAGAACTCGAGCCGCAGGAAGTTGTCGGGGTCCTGCTCGATCACGAGGCCCTGCTGCTGGTAGCGCTGGTTGACCGCCGACTCGAACTTGACTTCGATTTCGAAGTTCTCATCGGCGCAGGACTGCATCACGCGGGCCGCGTGGTTGCCGCCGGTCCAGATGCTGTGATCCACGCCGACCGGCACGGTCAGTTCCAGCCGCGTGCCCGTCATGGCGTAGCTCGCATCGCCGACCGGGTCCACGAACGTCCAGGTGTTCGGGTCGAGCGTATCGCTGAAGAAATCGTCGGAGACGATCCCCGAGAGGTCCGACCCGCTGGTGGTGAACGCGTCGTCCGCCGTGCTCGCGGGGTTGCCGGCGGCGTCGGTCGAGCTGATCTGGAAGTGGTATTCGGTCCATTCGCTCAGGCCGCCGAGCGTGATGCTGTGCACGGTGACCAGGTTCGGGTCCGAGACGGTGCCCAGCTCGTAGGCGGTGGAGGTGCCGAAGGCCACGCTGCTGCTGGCCGGTTCGTCGGTGAGCCAGGTCACCACGGCCGAGTCGGACCCGGCCTGCACGTCCACGCTGCTGATCGTCGGCGGCGTCGTGTCCGCGGTCGATGCGAACGTCGCGGTGACGAGCAGGTCGCTGCCGACGGTGACGGTCAGCGGGTTGTCCGTGCCGACCACGTCGCCGCTCCAGCCGGTGAAGATCGCTTCCGGACCGGGGTTGGCCGTGAGCGTGACGACCTCGCCGGCGTTGTAGCCGGCCTGGTTGGGATCGCGCTGGACCGTGCCGTCGCCGCTCGTCAGGGCGGTCACGGAGGCCAGGCCCCCGTCTTCCGGGTTGATGACCGACGCCGTGTTGAAGAAGTAGTCGATCACGGCGGTCTGGGCCGGCGCCGGATCCTGCGGGGAATCCGAGTCGTTTCCGGCGTACACCCCCACCGCCGTGACGGCCAGCGGGACGTTGAAGCTGCTCAGGCTTACCCACGACAGCACGGCGCCGTTGGTCGAGTACGAGATCGTCCAGTCGTCGGACGTGCGGTGGACGCGCAGGTACAAGGGCGGGCCGGCCGGCACGCTCTGGTACTTCTGCGTGGTGGGGACGCCGTCGGCGATGCTGGCGATGTAGAGCTTGACGCCCGTGCCGTCGGAGTGGAACTCGACCCGCAGGTAGTTGTTGGGATCCTGCTCGACGATCATCCCTTCCAGCTGGTAGCGCTCGGTGAGCGGCGTCTCGAACTTGGCTTCGATCTCGAAGTCCACGTCGGCGGTCGGTTGCATGAGCCGGGCCGCGAAGTTGCCGCCCGTCCACGGTACGTGGGCCGGGCCCGCCGGGACGGAGATCACGGCCTGGGTTCCGCTCATGGCGACGCGCGCGTCGCCGACGGGATCGAGAAACGTCCACACGTCCGTCCGCAGGGTCGTCCCGTGGAAATCGTCGGAGACGATCCCCGATGCGTCCGGCGCGCGGGTGTGAAACCCGTCCTCGTGCCGGGCGGCGTTGAGGTCGGCGTCCGTCGCGTCGATGCGGAAGTAATACTGCGTGTCCGGCACGAGGTCGATCAGCGTGACCATGTGCGTCGTCGCCAGGTTGGGATCGCTGATCGAGCCGGCGTCGTAGGCGGTCGATGGTCCCCAGGCGATTTGCGTGTCCGCCGGGGTGGTCGTCTCCCACGCGATGGTCGCCCAGGTCTGCCCCGTTTCGATCTGCACGTTGGTGATCGCCAGCGGCGAAGGGTCGGGCAGGGGGGTCACGGTGACGGTCCCGAACGTGGCGTCGACGTGGTGGGCCACCAGCAGCATCGAGCCGTCGGGCAGGTCGCTGGGCCCGTCCATCCCGCTCAAGTCCCAGCCCGGCGGCTCGGACTCGCCGGCCGCCCAGACCTTGGCGCTGTAGAGCGTGCCTTCGCCCGGCCGGGTCTCGGCGCGGATCTTGAACATGTACTGCACGTCGAAATCGAGTTTGCGACCGCTCTGGTCGAGCATGTTGAGGCCGTCGTCGCCGAAGAGCTTGAGCCGTCCGCCGTTGTCGCCCCAGTCGTACCAGATCGTGCCGCCCTCGGGCAGGTAGCCGATGTTGGGCTGCCAGTTGCCCCAGATGCTGTGCCCCTTCCAGCGCAGCAGGACGCCGAGCCCCGGTGCGACGCTGGGCCAGTTGAACCCGTTGGGGTCGATGCCGTGGATCGTGATGGGGACGGTGGCTTCGTAGTTGTCCCAGGTGATGTCGCCGATTCCGATAATGCGGTCGTAGCCCGGCTCGACCGTCCGAACGCCGTCGGCCGCGAGCGTCCACTTGCCGTCGATGACCTGGGCGACGTCTTCGATGCGCGCGGCCGCGGCCCAGTCCACGGTCGCCGTCTCGGGCCAGACCGGACCGTCGTCGAACGTGATCGTCACGGTGGTTTCGGTGCGGTTGCCGAGCGAATCGACCAGGGCGATCACGACGGTGTTATCGCCGGCGACGAGGTCGGCCCGGTCGATCTCGACGTTGAAGTCGCCTGCGCGTTGCAGTCGGCGGGTATCCGGGCCGATGCCGAGGGTCTGTTCGTCGCCGCCGTTGAGCGTGCAGGTCAGCGACGTAATGCCGTCCGGATCGCTCGCGTTGCCGAGGACGTTGACCCAGCGCTGCACGTTGCCGAGATGGCCGAAGTGCTGCACGGGGCCGTACCACACGTCGATGACACCGTCGTCCGGTCCGGCCAGCGCCGGCAACGCCGCTCCGACCGCCACCAGCGTCATCCAGACCGCCCGCGCTCGTTTCGTTCCCGAGAATGTGTTCGGTTCACCTGGCATGGTTTCCGGTCGTTTGCCCCCGGAGCACAATGGATGCCGTTGCGTGAAAACGTCTCAGAATTGCACAATAAGGATCATCGTCTGGAAGACTCGCATTGACTATTCTATCGGCTGCCGGACGGCCAGGGGTTCGATTCCTTCGAAGAAACACTCCAGGAACGTCCCGCCCGCCACGTCCGCCAGAATCGGCCAGTCGCCGTCTCCGCCGTGCCGCGTCATCTGCGACGCGTGGCACGCCAGTGCGCGCCGCTTCGTGTCGAGCACCTCGCGGATGTCGATTCCGTCCGAGAAATCCCGCGACAGCGCCCGCCACCAGAGCCGGGCATCTTTTGCGTTTCGCAAGGCCCCGCGCAGGCCGCGGCCCCGCGACGACGACCACGGCCACCTGCGCCAGAACCAGACCGGGTATTCGTACAGCGTCACTCCGCGGCCCGCCCGGCCGACCGCGCTGCGGGCGGCGGCGTGGACCACGACGTGGTCGTCGGTCGTATCGTGACGGTACGGAGCGAAGACCTGCCGGGCCGCGCTCTGTCCGATCAGCTCGGCGAGGCGATCCGCCAGCGCCGCCTGCTCCGACCGCAGGTGTCCATCGGGCAGTCCCAGGAAGACCAGCCGATCGGCGACAACGCCCAGCGTCGCGCCCGCCGCCCGTGCTTCGCCGCGTCGCATCTCCCGCAGCGCCGGCTCATCGATCCGCCCCGCGTGCGAGGCCGTCCCGTCGCTGACGAACACGATCGTCACGTCCGCGCCGGCCCGGCGCTTCAGGGCGATCGTTCCGCCGCATCCGAGCGTCTCGTCGTCGGGGTGCGGCGCGACGATCAGCGCCGGCTGGCGAAACAACTCGTCGCTCCACGCGCCCAGGCGGCGAATCAGCCGGCGTCGATACACCCGTCGCAACCAACCGCGAAGCACAACACCTTACCGAAAGGGCCGGCCCACAGCCGGCGGACATGAAACAGCGCAACAACGGGGCGACGCAACAGCGGAGCACGGTGGCGACGCTGCATCGGGCCCGTGCTGTGACACCGCTGGTCAAGCGGTGGTGGCCCAGACCCGCACGGAGGTCCGCGGCCCGGAAGCCCGCGCGCCCTTTCCAGCCGGGCGCGACCGTGGGGCCCGCGTATGGCTTCACGCCCCCCGGTATACCGCCACCAGGCGCTCGGTCACGTGGTCCCACGCGTATCGCTGCCGGGCGATTGCGCGTCCCCGCGCGCCCATCGCGTCGGCGGTTACCCGGTCGTCCACGAGCTCGAGGATCGCGTCGGCCAGGGCCTGCTCGTCTTGCGGCGGCACGAGCAACCCCGTGGCGCCGTCCTCGACGATCTCGGTCATGCCGCCCACCCGCGTCGCCACGACGGGCCGTCCGGCCGCCATCGCTTCCACCAGGCTCATGCCGAACGCTTCGGACAGGGAGGGGTTGACCAGCACGTCGGCCCGCCCGTACGCGCCGGGCAGCGTCTCGTGCGGCCGTGGCCCGGCCAGCTCGACTTGCCGGCAGTGCGTCGCGCGGCGCTGCAAGTCGGCGATGTAGTCGCCGTCGTAACACGGCGCGAGCGCCTCGGCGACATCGGGTTCGCACAATCGGGCGATGAACTCGCGCGGGGCCGGCGCCAGCGGTCCGACGATTTCGAGCAGGCAGTTGGGCCGGCACGCGGCCACCCGCTCGAACGCCGCCAGCAGCGTGTGTACGCCCTTCTCGGGCGAGACGCGCCCGACGAACAGCACGCGCCGCCGCCCGTTGCGCTCGACGCCCTCGCCGGCCGCCTCAAACCGTGCGGAATCCACGCCGTTGGGCACCGTGTGGCACTTCTCGGCGTGCTCGGGGAACCGCCGGCGGATGCGCCCGACCACGTAATCGCTGCAACCGACGATCGCGTCGGTCTGGGTCAGACGCGGCGCGATCAGGTCCGGGTCGAGCTGCGAGAGCCATTCGCAATGCATGTGCAGCACGATGCGGGCCCGCGGGTTGTACCGGCGCAGCACCGGCACGAAGTTCGAGAAGTTCTGCACGTGGATGACGTCGCAGCCGAGCCGCCGCACCGCCCGGGCGATCTTCCACGCGTAGGCCGCGTGATAGAGCCCGTGGGCGAAGTGCGGCCGGCGGCCGTCGCGTCCTTCGGGGACCGCCCGCAGCAGCTTCAGCAGGGGCCGGTCGTGCGCCACCCGCACGCCGTGAAACGCGATGCCGGCGGCGGTGCGGTCGGCGGGACCGTGCGGCGCGCGCCGCCCGAATACGTGAACCTCGTGCTCCCGCGCCAGTCGCCGGCCGACCTCCCACGTCCAGACCGCGAGCGAACCCTCGCGGCGGTCGGGGTCGGCGTCGTCCCACGGCTGGTGTACGAACGCGATACGCATGGGAAACCTTGCGCTGAAAAGTTCGCCCGCATACCCGCGGCGCCCTCCTCGGACCCCTCTTGGGCAGGGAGGCGGGGACGCCTGCCGCCAACCGCCTCCCCTCGCGGGGAAGACCACGGGGCAACGAGCGCTGCGGCGATCCGCCGGCCCACCGGCCGCGCCAGGCGCGTCAGGCCCCCGCCACGATTTCCGGCTGGGGGATCGGGACGATGAAACGTCCGCCCGCGTCGGCGTAGGCGGCCTGCTGGCGCATGATTTCGTCCTTGAAGTTCCACGCGAGAATCAGCGCGTAGTCGGGCCGGCGTTCGAGCAGGGCCTCGGTCGGTTCGATCGGGATGCGCACGCCCGGCACGTACTTGCCCTGTTTGTGTACGTTGCGGTCCACGACGAATTCGATCGTGTCGGCGTCGGCCCCGATGTAGTTGAGCATGATCGTGCCCTTGGCCGCGGCCCCGTACGCCGCGATCCGGGCCCCGCGGGCCTTCAGGTCGGCCAGCAGCGCCCGCATGCGCTTGCGGAACGTCTCGACGCGCCCGGCGAAATCGCGGTAGTACGCCGGCTGGTCCAGCCCGTCGCGCCGCTCCGCGTCGAGCATCGCGCGAACCCGCTCGCCCACCCGCTCGACCGGCTCGACGTAGAGCCGCAACGATCCACCGTGAATACTCAGCCGGCGGATGTCGTTGAGATACAGGCCGTGGCGGCGGAACAACGCGTCGAGCGCCGTCACGGAGAAATAGCACAGGTGTTCGTGGTAGATCGTGTCGAACTCGCCGTGATCGATCAGGTCGCGCACGTAGGGCACTTCGATCACCGCGACGCCGTTGTCGGCCAGCAGCGTGCGGATACCCTGCACGAACCCGTTGGTATCGGCCACGTGGGCCAGCACGTTGTTGGCGATGATCACGTCGGCCCGGTGCCCCTCGTCGCGCAGCTTTTGCGCGAGGCCCAGCCCGAAGAACGTGCACATCGTCGGTACGCCCTTTTCCTCGGCGGCGCGGGCGGGGCCCTCGGCCGGGTCGATGCCGAGCACCGGAACGCCGTGCTCGACGAAGTTCTTGAGCAGGTAGCCGTCGTTGCTGGCCAGCTCGACGACCAGGCTCTCGGCGCCGAGGCCGCGCGATTCGATCAGTTCCAGGGCATTGGCCCGCGAGTGTTCCAACAGCGTGTCCGAGAACGACGAGTAGTACGGGTAATCCTCGCAGAACAGCTTCTCGGGCGGCACCGTTTCGAGAATCTGCATCAGCCCGCACGCCGGGCAGAACGCGACTTCGAGCGCGAACCGTTTGTCCGGCTCGGCGAGCCCTTCTGCCGGCACGAACCCGTCCGAGAGCGGCATCATCCCCAGATCGAGCACCGGTTCGAGCCCGGTGCGGCTGCAACTGCGACAGGCCGCGGCGCGGCACTTCTCCGCGAAGGCAGCGTCGGCACTCGACACGGTGCACTGGCCGACTGCGGGCGATCGGGTCGTCTGGTCTGGCATGGCTTTCCTCTGCGTGGGCCGGCGAGGCGAAACGAGGCACGAAGGCCAAGGGACGTAGGGGCGAAGGGGTCAGGCACCGAAGGGCCATTCGGCATTCACAAAGGGATCAAGGGATTCAGGGATTGAGGGATCAAGGGACACGGGTACGAAGGCCAAGGGACGTAGGGACTGAGGGACGCAGGGACGAAGGGATCGGGCACCGAAGGGCCATTCGGCATTCGCCATTTGCCATTCGCCATTCACAAAGGGATTCAGGGATTGAGGGATCAAGGGACACGGGTACGAAGGCCAAGGGACGCAGGGACGAAGGGATCGGGCACCGAAGGGCCCTTCGGCATTCGCCATTCGTCATTCGCAATCTGTCACCTTCGTTCCCCATTCGAACAGGGCCGCGGATGGCTGGCGGCTCGGGCGACGCGTTGACACGCGAGAGGTGCCTAACCAGCCACCGCGGCTTTTTCCTCACAGATGCGCAGATCGGAGTCCAGGATTCCCTTCTCGATCAGCATCCGAATATGGGCGATCCGCTGGAAGCGCTGTCCCTCGAACTCCTCCAGCGTCAGACCGATGCGTTTGTACGCCTCATACAGCTCTTGCGCGCCGCGCCGGGCCGTCCACTGCGGGCGAAACTCCGGCAGCACCTGCCGAATCCGGTCGCAGTTGACTCGGTAATTCCGCTTGTCCGGGCCGGCGTTGTCGGCAAAAGTCAGCGCGCAGCCGGGCACCGTCTCGGCCACGATCTGGGCGATCTCGCGCACGCGGAAGTTCTCCTCCGTGCGCCCGACGTTCAGCGCCACGTTGTGGATCGCGTCGCGCGGGGCCTTGAGCACGGCGACGAACGCCCGCGAGATGTCTTCGATGTGCACGATCGGCCGCCAGGGGCTGCCGTCGCTCTTGAGCATGATCTTGCCCGTCGTCACCGCCCACGCGACCAGGTTGTTGAGCACCAGATCGAAGCGGATGCGCGGCGAGACGCCGTAGGCGGTGGCGTTGCGCAGGAACGTCGGCGAGAAGCCGTCGTTGGCCAGCTGGGACACGTCGCGCTCGGTGAGAACCTTCGATTCGCCATAGGGCGTGACGGGGTTGAACGCCGAGTCCTCGTCGAGGAAGTCCTGGCCGGCGGCGCCGTAGTTGCTGCACGACGAGGAGAACACGTACCGCCGCGCGCCGGCCTGCCTGGCCAGCTCCGCGAGCCGGACCGACGCCTTGTGGTTGATCTCATAGGTGAGCTTGGGGTTGAGATCGCCCAGCGGGTCGTTGGAGAGGCCCGCCAGGTGCAGCACCGCGTCGATGCCGCGCAGGTCGTCGAGCGTCACGTCGCGCACGTCCTTGCGGATCGTGGGCACCTCGACCATCCCATCGCCGAACGTGCACCGGCGATAGAGGTCGCTGTCGAGTCCGACGACCTCGAACCCCTCGCGCAGCAGCATGGGGGTGAGGATCGTTCCGATGTAGCCGAGGTGTCCGGTGACCAGTACGCGCACTGTGCTACTCCCATGTTTTCCAGGGGGCGTCGCCGGCTTCCCACAAGTCCTGGAGCAGGCGTTTGTCCCGCAAGGTGTCCATACATTGCCAGAAGCCGTCGTGCCGATACGCGACGAGCTGGCCGTCGGCGGCCAGCCGCTCCATCGGCTCGCGCTCCCACTGCGTGTCGTCCCCGTCGATGTAGTCGAACACCCCCGGTTCGAGTACGAAGAACGCCCCGTTGATCCACCCTTCGGCGGTCTGGGGCTTCTCGGAAAACTCCCGGACGAGATCGCCGTCGAAGACCATGTGTCCGAACCGGGCGGGGGGCCGCACCGCGGTCACGGTGGCGAGCTTGCCGTGGGCCCGGTGGAACTCGATCAGCTTGTGGATGTTCACGTCGGAGACGCCGTCGCCCCAGGTCAGCATGAAAGTGCTGTTCCCGAGGTAGGGGGCCAGGCGTTTGATCCGCCCGCCGGTGAGGGTGTCGATGCCCGTGTCGATCAGGTCCACTTTCCAGTCCGGCGAACCGTTGGTGTGCCGAAGCACGTCGCCGGTTCGCACGTGGACGGTGAGGTTGCTCTCCAGCGAGCAGTACTCGACCATGTATTTCTTGATGTAGTTGCCCTTGTATCCCAGGGCGATTACGAACTCGTTGAAGCCGTAACCCGCGTAGTGCTTCATGATGTGCCACAGGATCGGGCGGCCGCCGATCTCGACCATCGGCTTGGGGCGGATGTCGGTTTCTTCGGCGAGGCGCGTTCCCACGCCTCCGGCCAGAATTGCGACTTTCATGCTACGCACCTTTCGGGGCCGTGCCAAATCACGAACGACGGAAGCACCCGGCCGGCGCCGTCGTTCGCAAGCCCTTATCTGTAAACGGGTTGCGCGCGGTTCGGGCAGACTCCGTCCCCGTCGGCGGCGCCGCTCTTCCTGGCGCAACCGATTGGGAATAAAGATGTTACGTTTCAGATCCGCCGCAGCGGGGTGTCTGCGCCGGACCGTCGAAAGGTCCACTCGCGCGCATCGCGCGTCCGCACGCGCAACGGTAGCCCAGACCTCTCATCGTCCATATCGCTCGAGCGGGTTACGCGTAGATTCGGGTGCCACGCAGATTGGACAAACGGCTGTGCCGAGTGTCCCGCCGGCCAGCGCATGGGGATCCGCGCTGCCGGTTTCGCGGTTTCCGAGTCGCCCGAGCACGGAAACGCGCATTGATCGCAGCACCCGAAGTCTCACGAACGCCGTCGCCGGGCTCCTCTTGCGACCCAGGCGACTCGACCGGCTTCGTGACGCTACGCGTGCGTGCGATAGTTCATCTGACCCCAAACATGTGGCCGCCAGGCCTGCACGGACTCTTCGGTACGGCTGCGCAGGAACATCGCCGTGATGAGCAGCGTCCCGCCGGCCGTCAGCAGCCCGAAAGCCTCCATTCCCGAACGTACCACAAAGGCGGCCAAGACCTCTGTTATCAGACCCAACATCGCCATCGCCGAGGCGTAGCCGACCCGGGAGGCGTGTTCCTTGCGCCGATAAATGGCTTCACGGTCCGCCCGGTTGGCGCACGGGAGGCAGTAGGCGCGAATGTCCGGCGTCTCGCCGTCGTAGCCGTGGAGGATGCGCACCTGCGCAGGCGCCCCGCAGCTACAACAGCGCTGGCTTCCAAGCTGAGACATCGTTTCACTTCCCCTTCAAACGAGTGCGATGACACAAATAACCTGTAATAAGACGACACGATTCGCCAACAGCGGGGCGAATCAACCGCGTGTGTTGACGGTCGACCGGACGTTGCGCAGCGTAAGAGCCGATAGAATGAAAGAAACGCCCGCGAGAACCACCAACCAGTGCCCATAACTAAAGACGACGTTCTTATGCCAAAGGCGCGGAATATCCGCGAAAATCACAAATATCGTGCCGGCCGCGAACAGGCCGGCGACCCCCGCGAGCAGGATCGCGAAGAAGACAACGGGCCCTTGCCGGCGAGCGCCTCCCGCGGGAGACGCATCTGCACAGGCGATGCACAGGTGCCGAAGAAGCGGCACGTCGCCGGCGTAGCCGGACAGCACGCGCACGCGTGCGCGGGTTCCGCACCACTCGCATTGCCGGGTTCCGTTGTCCATTGCTCCGCCTGTACCGATAGCTCCGCCTGCGCGCGAGCAGTTGGCGCACCCCGAAACGCAACACCCTGTTCAGGTGCCGCTTTCTCCGCGTTTTGGTGGGATCGCCGTTGCCTAAGCGGGATACCCGCTTGTTAAACAATCCCCAACATTCGCCCGAACGCAAAAAGCTTACAACCGGTTATGGGCGGAATCAAGTTAATCGCACCAGAAAAACCCGAAATAGACGGCGCGCGGAATACGCGGCCGTTTTCTCACTTCCGGGTTGTCAAAATAGGCAACGTGGTTTCCGCGACCGCCTTGTTGACAACTTTCTATGCGAATGTGTGCGTGCAGTTAAAATACCTGCGTTTGTGGCATGACGCAAAATGTAAGTCTGCTAGCGCTGTGCGTCGTTGCTGTGCGGGAACGCCCTTTGGGGCAGGCAACGAACCTTGTCCGGGAAACCAGGTCGGTTCGTTACGCAGCTCCGGCGGTGCGCTGCACGACGGGGACGTGCTGCGGTGGCGGGCATCGGCGGACGAAAATGGGCAATGCGGGAATTTTTCCGGAAATTTTGCAGGGGCTCGTGGCGCCCGCCCGAGTGTCACGGAGGCGCAGGCGCACCGGGGGACGCAAGTCCCCGCCTCGTGCGTGCGACCGCACGCCGCAGGTCGAGGGGCTGGTCCTGTTTCCGGACGGGTTCGGATGACGAGCGCCCGTCTGGCAATGGTCCGAGAGCTTCGACCGACGGGCAATCGCCGCCGGCCGAAGCTCTCGGTCGGGTGGGTGAGCGGAATTGCATCCGGCGAGCGGCCCGCATCGCCGCCGCTGGCGACGATGCGGCCGCGTCATGCGTGCCTCGTTCTAGTGCGTCGGGCAATCCTGGCCGTAGACGGCCAGCAGGATCGACAGATCGGAAAGGCCGATCTCACCATCCCCGTCAAGATCGCCGTCTTCAGCGCTCATGCCGGTCTGACCATAGTTGGCCAGCAGGATCGACAAATCGCCCAGCCCGATCGTGCCGTCGCCGTCGAGATCCTCGGGGCAGTCGTTGCCCGAAGCCGTGACGGTCAGCGTTGCGGCGTCGGAGGTGATCGCGCACTGCGCGCCGAGCTGGTACGTGATGACGCAGTCGAACTGGGCGCCGTCGTCGCCGAGCTCCGTGGGACTGATGCCCAGCGAGGTGGATTGCGTGCCGGAGAAGCGGCCGCCATCGCTCAGCTCGACCCCGTTCATCCGCCACTGGTAGTCGTAAAGGATGTTGTTCTCCACCTGCACCGAGAAAATGGCCAGGTCGCCCTCCGTTACCGTGACATCCTGCGGCTGGGTGAGGATGTTGGCGACGTCCGTGTCGACCAGGAGTTCGGAGTCGTTGGACGTCACGGTGCAGTCGT
>CAYRXN010000057.1:0-11131 GCA_964428275.1 uncultured Planctomycetales bacterium
CGTTCTGGCCCATCGGCGACCCGAATCCGGGCGGAACCGCCGGCAGAAGTCCCGAACGCGAGAACTGACGCGGGATCAGGACCTGGGCCCCGGTGAATGGGTCCACCATCGGAGCGCCGGTGGGCGTGAGGGCCGGATCGAAGCTGGCCGAGCCGGCGTTGAACACGAAATCGAGGTCCACGCCCAACTCTTCCAGGAAGTTCGAACTGACCAGCAGGAAGCGCGACTCGACCGCGATCATCAGCGCCCGGGCGTCACGCAACTGGTCGAGCAGCGAGCGGGTCTGTTCGTGGGCCTGCGAGGTGTTGTAAACGATGAGCTGACCGTTGAGCTCTCGCAGGGCGCCGTCGCCACCGCCGGTTTCCCGCCACGAGTCGGGCTCGACCGTGGTGCGGATCAGATCCATGATCTGCTTGACGATGCGTTTGCTGGCGTTGTCCTGCTCGGGGACGTTCGCATCATCGCCCGCACCACCACTGCCGAACAGCGCGTCGCGGCCGCGGGGCATGAGCACCTCGCCACCGGTGCCGGAGGCGGCAGCCTTCAGATCGATCAGCGGCGCGTTGGCGAAGTGGGGGATGTTGACGATCAGGTCGCGGATGTCGTAGACCAGCGTGTACTTGTCGCGGTCGAGCTTTTCCTTGGTCGCGATCCGCACGAGCCCCTCGCCGATCGCGAAGCGCACCGGCACGTCGCCGCCGACCTGCGAGAGCACCTCGTTGAGCACGGTCCGGAGCGTGACGTTGCGGAGCTTGAGCGACACGGGCTTGTCGCGGTCGATCCCGCTGCGCTCCAGGTCTTCCCAGTCCACCGCGATGTTCAGGTCGTTCAGATCGGTGAGCGTATCAATGACCTGGTCGAACGGCTGCTCCTCGAAGTCGACTTCTTCCTGCGTCGAGTCGAGGATCCGGTTGAGCTCGAAGTCTTCCTCGGGGCCGACGGTGTTCTCGATCCCCTCGCGCCGCGTGACGATCTCGATCCAGTTCTTGGGATAGAGAATGTCGTGGCCCCACGGAATCCGCGACTCGTCCGCCTGTTCCAGAATGCGGCGGGTCTCGCGGCGAATATCCTCGTCCACGCGCTTTTGCGACAGATACGAAGCGAAGTCCTCGTAGGTGTCGAGCCAGAAGCTCGCCTTGGCGTTGGCCGGATCGATCGCCAGCACCGTGCGCATCGCCTCGGCCGCTTCGCTGTAGCGCTGCTCTTTCTGCAACTGCTGCGCGGTGCTGAAGAGCTGCTCGATCTTCTCGCGTTTCTGTTTTTCCTGCGAGGCCCGGCGTTGTTCGATCTGCCTGGCAATCGCTTCGCGCTGCTCGGCGGCGGCGCGGAGATCGTACTCGGCCCGGGCCTGCTCCACGCTCTTTTTGGCCTGGAGCGCGACCTTGCGGGCCGCTTCATACTTCGACGGCGGCTCGGCGTAGATGCGGTTGGCCTCGATCACCTGCACGGCCGACTCGGCCAGCTCGGTCGCTTCGTCGTAGCGTTCGTCCGCGACCGCTTCGCCGGCCTTCTTGATCGCGTCCTGCATCTTGGCCACGGCGCGCTGCCAGAGCAGCTCGTCACGCGAGCGCAGATCGTCTACCAGCGTGCGGCGGTGCGGACCGCGGTTGGCCGGAGCGGGGGCCGCCATGCGCGGCGGAGGCGGCGGGCTCTGCGTCCGGGGCCCGGCGGCCGGAGCGGGGGCGGCCGGTTTGGCGGGCGGCGGAGTCGCGGGCCGGGCCGCCGGCGTCGTGGCCTGCGCGGCGTCCGAACCACTGCTGCGATGCTTGGCCGCCAGGAGGTCGAGCTTTTCGCGGGACCGCTGCCGCTGAACCTGGGCCCGCTGGCGCAGCGCCGCCGGTGCGTAGGGGTTTTCGGCCACGCGGGCGTAGGTCAGCTCGGCCTGCTTCCAGTGTCCCTCCTGAAAGGCCTTGTCCGCCTGGACGATCACCTCTTGGGCTTCCTTGCTGCGACGGATCGCTTGCGGGAGTTTCTTGAGCAGATCGTCGTAGAGTTTGATCTCGGCCTCGCTGAGCTTGCTGCGATCGATCTTGAGCAACACCTCCTGCGCCGCCGTGTATTGCTGAGATTTGAACAGGTCGCTCGCCTTTGCGAGTTGCCCGTCGTCCGCGAGCGACGCGGGCACGAGCGTCAAAGCGACCAGCAAGACCAACGCGCTGGTGAATCGTCCAGCCTGTTTCATTGCGGGAATCTCCTTGGGGACTCGTGCACCCTCCGGCCCTCGATCCGCCAAACATCGAGGTGGCCGGCGCACCAAAGCAGGGTCGCCCAACAAACCGAGCGGAGTTTAGCGGTACTTCCACGGCGACGCAAACCAAAATCGCGCAGCGCCTGACGGCCTGCCGTCACTTCGGTTTTGCGCTGGTCACCGGGACCGCGCCCGGCTTCCACGGCAACGCTGACGGGCGCCGATGCGCCTTTTTTCGGACGAATCCGCGAATTCACGGCAACTTACGGAATTCGCGCTTGACGCACGACCTGCGCGGAACGATACTCCGGTATGAGTATCGCCGTCTTTCTAGGGCCTGTTCCCGTAGAAACAGACGTTTTCACCAGGTTCTGGCGGCGATCGTTCGCGTATCAGAGGTTTGGTAGCATGCCACAGGGAACAGTCAAATGGTTTAACGACACCAAGGGTTTCGGCTTCATCCAGTCGGACGACGGTGGGGACGTTTTCGTCCACCAGTCCGAGATCAAGATGGATGGGTTCCGCACGCTGAAAGAGGGACAGAAGGTCCAGTTCGAGGTCACTCAGGGCCAGAAAGGTGCCAAGGCCGTCAACGTGACGATCGCCGAGTAATCTCCGCCGCCGCGGCGGCGTGACACAACTAAGCGACCCCATCGGGCTTACCCGCCGGATGGGGTCGTGTTCTTTTGCGCTTCCGTGCGGTCAGCGGCGCTCCGCCGGCTCCGCGCCGATCGCCTGCCCCTCGGCCGCCTCCCGCCGATTGCGGCGGATTTCCCATACCACCAGCCACGTGCCCAGCGCCGCCCCCCCGAAGAACGCCACGGCCGTCATCGGCGAGAGGATCAGCCACGGCTCCCGGAAGAGCCGCCACTTGGCAGCGATCTCGATCGGAATCCACGCGATGATCGCAACGCCAATCGCGTAGCGCACGGCCGGGCCGATCGCGGACTGCCGGTAGAGCCGCAACATCAGGTAGCCGGTCAGCGCGAAGCTCCCGAAAAACAGCGCGTGGGTGAGCAGGCCCTCGACGCCGAACACCTCCGGGTCGTAGGCCCAGAGCAGCACGAGGTAGAACGTCCAGACGATCGCGATGTACTCAAAGGCGGTCCGCGGCGCGTAATTGTCGATGCGGCCCGTGCAGACCGCCCCGCGCATCAGAGGAACCTGGCGCCGGCACCAGACAAAGAACGGGCAGCGGTTGGATTCGAGAAACAGCAGGTACATGCCCACCATCGCCAGGATGCCCCAGGTGTGCTTGAGCAGCACGTACTCGCCATAGGTGCCGATCGCTGCGCCGCCGTGGTACCGCACCGCCTTGGCGATGCCCAGCACGCGGCTGGCGAGCATCAGGCTGTACTCCACGCCGGTCCAGATGCTCAGGCCCGCGAACACGCCGAGCACCGTCTGGGCGGCGTCGCTGCGCACGCCGCGCGACCAGAGCAGCAGTCCCAGCCCCGCGAGGATCAGGCCGAGGGTCGCCGCGATCAGGAACGTCGAAACCGGAAGCATGGCAAGGTGCGCGCCCGAGCGCCGGGGCGTCGGCGACGAGGCGGCGGACGCGCCAGCGCGACGCGGGGCGCCCTTGTGCGCGTATTGGAGCGCCGTCGCCAGCGGCTCGTCCCCGAACCAGCGGGCCTCGACGCCGGGCCGGCGATAGGTGGCGGCGCTGACGCGCAGGTCGATCGCGTTGATCGCGACCATCATCAGGTGGCCGGCCGCGAGCGTGATGTAGACGAACACGAACGCCGACACGGCCCGCAGCAGCTTGCGCCCCGGGCGCTCCGGCGGACGCGGCGGCGAAGGTTCTGCCGCGGCGGGGGCGAACGGGCAGCACTCCAGCGGGGGCTTGGCCTGCTCCACGAACCTCTCCTCCCGGCAGCCGTTGCGCCGCCGCCGACCGGTTGCGGACCGCGGCCCCGGTCAGCGGCTTGCGAACCTGCCCTCCCGACAGCCGCCTCGCCGGCAGGCCTGTACGCCCGCCGCCGGCGTCATGCTGCGATGGGCAGGGCCTCGTTCCGCGACGGGCGGCGCAGCAGGTAGACCACGCAGCAGAGCAGCACGAGCGCCAGGTCGGCGCCGCCGATGCGGTAGAGATAGTGTACGACCGCACCCTTGCCGAAGGCATAGCTGTGCAGGCCGATGCCGAGCACGAAGTTTACGCCGACGTAGGTCATGATGATCAGCCAGAAGGCCAGCACGCTCTTGAGCACGGTGGCCAGCTCGCCGCGCGCCAGCACGAAGAGCACCATCGCCACGGCCGCCCCGCCGAGCGCCAGCGCTTCGAGCCGCGTCGGCGTCCCGAGCCTGGGCACGACCAGCGCGAACACGCCTGCGCCGAGCGCCAGCGCGACGAGGTACATCCACCAGGGCACCTTCTCGTGGTCGATGCGCACGTGCAGGATCGCCAGGTACGCCAGCAGCGCCACCAGCGACCACACCTCTTTCGGATCCCAGCCCCAGTAGCGGCCCCACGACGAAGCCGCCCACATGCTGCCGGTGATGATGCCGGCGGTCAGCGTCAGCGAACCGAACTGGACGTACCAGTAGTGCAGCCGATCCACGGCCTGGATGGCCTCGCGATGGCGCGGCGCCACGGCCAGCACGATCAGTTGCACGTGCGCGATCAGGACCGCCAGCGCCAGCACGGCGTAAGACACCATGATGATCGGCACGTGGATCGACATCCACGCCGTGTCCATCAATACCGGCGCGATCGGTCGGATGTAGTGATCCAGGGGCAATACGTCGGCCAGGAACAGCGACAGGGCCCCCATCACCGAGGCCGTCAGCGGTACGAGCCGCTGGCGGGTCAGGAGCATCGAGAGAATCGCCAGGGCCCCGGTCCCCCAGCTCAGGAACAGCAGCGATTCGTACATGTTGGCGGCGGGGATGCGGCCGGCGATCTGCCAGCGCTGCCACAGGCCGTAGCTCAGCACGGCAAACCCGCCCGCCAACGCCAGCGCCGCCAGCATGTCGAACCAGCGCCGCCGCGCGAGCAGCGCCAGCGCCGCCAGCAGCGCCCCGACCGCCATGATCTCCCACGCCAGCCGATAGGGGTGGGTGCGGTTGAAGTCGATCTCGATCTCGATGCGCCGGGCGGGGGGATAGTACGCCGCGGGCAGCGCCGCCAGCGCCGCCTTGAGGTTCCGCGAAGCGGTCAGGAAGCCGGGCGCATCGTCGGCCAGGAACGAGGTGCGCAACGCCGTCCACGCCTCCCGAACCGGCGCGGGGACGTGCTCCCCGGTGATCGGCTGCCACGCGCCCTTGGGGTCTTGGGGGTCGGGGATCGCCAGCAGTTGCCGGCCGCCCAAAGCCTGGCTCAGCAGCGTCAGTCGTTTCTGGATGCCGAGCGCCTTTTCCTCCAGCGGATCGAGCTTGCGGCTGTTGCCGACGGACGCCGCCTGCCGGACGACCTCGGCCAGCCGGCGGTGCATCGCGAGTTCCATGAAGGAAAACGTCGTGCGGTCCGCCGGCAGCTTCAGTTCGGCCCGCAGCTGGGCGTTGCCGATCGTGATGAGCGGCTCGGACTTCCACTGTTCCGGCACGAACGCCCACGCCAGCGTCAGTACGACCGGGTCGATATCGCGGAAGAACGTTCGCCCGGTGATCGATTCGACCGTATCGCGCGCCACCGTGTCCAGCGGCGGCCAGCGCCCGTCGTGCTGGAGCGGCAGGCTGCGAATCTCCGACAGATCGAGATGCGCGGGCACCGGCGGCATGGCCGCCGCCCCGGTCGCGGCCCAGAGCGTCGTCGCCAGCGTCGCGGCGAGTATCCGGCGAGCGTTCATGCGGCCACCTCCGTTTCCTTCACGCGCTGCGCGGCCGTCGCGGCCCGCTGTTTGCGCTGGCGCTGCTCGCCGGCCCGAATGGCCATCACGACGAGCATGCCGCCCATCAACCCGAAATAGCCGGCAAAGACCAGCGGCTGGCCGGGATCCCACGAAACGCTCAGGTAGCTGATCCGCTGCGAACCGGCCAGCTTGTAGCTCGACTGATACAGGTGGTACCGCCCGATCTTCGCCGGGTTGTTCATGCTGATCAGATAGTTCCGCTTGCCGGCCTGGTCCTCGACGGTGATGCGGCTCTCGAACGTTCGCGGCTGGCCCGTGCCGGGATAGGTCGTGATCGTGAAACTGTCGAGCCGCAGCGAGAATCCCAGCGGCAGGCTGCGGTCGCTGTACAGCAGGGTGTAGCGATCGGTCCCCACGTTGACCTGCTGCGGGCTGTACTTGGTGATCCAGGCCTCCTCGGTATGGTCGCCCAGCACGAGCCGGATGCGGATCGCCTCGGTGCGCTGCTCGCGTGCCGGCGTCACCGGCCGCATGCCCCAGCTCTGCCGGGCGTGGGGCAGGAACCGGCGCACCACCAGTTGCGTGTCCGTCCACGGCGTGTCGATCGCCGCGCCCGGTGCCAGCGGCCGCGTCGTCGGCGGGGCGGCGCCGGTCTGGAAACGCGCGTAGAGCTTGCCGTCGGGCGCCGCGATGATCTCGATCGGAGCGAGCGGCGCCGTGTCGGCGTCGGTCACGAACGTGACCTCCATGTCCTTGATCTGGTTGTCGCCGTGGCGAAAGCCCGGGAACTTCGCGAAGGCCACCCGATGCTCGGTGAGGTCGTGACCGGTGATCTCGAACTCGACCGCCGGGTTGACCGGGCGGTTCGAGGCGTTGCTGATCTTGCGGTCCTTGCCGACCATCGCGTGGGGCATGTAGCGCAAGACGTGAATCCGGTAGCCCGTCTCGCCGATCGGCACGGCGCCCGACAGGGCCTGGCGCAGCGGGATTTCCCACGTTTGTCCCTGGTAGGTCACCTTGAGCGTGCGGCCGCCGGCGGGCTGGCTGGCCGGGGCAAGCAGCCCTTCGAGCTCGCGGGGCGTCGCGGCGACCCGCAGCATGACCCGGCGCGTGCCCAGCACCGCGTCATGGTCGCCGATCACCCACTCGTCGTACGCGCCCTCGGGCGACGTCATCGCGACCTGGGCCGCCGCCGGGAAGCGCGCGTCGCTTACGGGAGTGACTTCCGTGATGGGTTCGGCGTCGGGCAGGTAGCGCAGCACCTCGATGCGGAAGTCCTTTTGCCTGAGCGCCGGAGGGGGATCGAACGAGGCCGCGGCGAACTTGCCGAACACGCGCGGGTCGAGTTCGAGCGAGGTCTGGGTGTTGTCGCCCTGGCGGGTCAGGATCAGCGCCTCGCGCTCGGTGTCGCGAAACTGATCGACGGTCTGCCCCTCGGCGATGCCGACCTGTCCGTCGATCCCGTAGACGTGCGTGACGTACGCGCCGATCAGCACGCACAGCAACGACAGGTGCGTAATCAGGAACCCGACGTGCTTGCGTCGCAGCGGCAGGCGCATCAGGATTGAGGCCAGCCCGTTGAGGCCGAAGATGCCGAGCAGCCCCTGGAACCACCACGCGCGGTAGAAGATCTCGCGGGCCTGCTCCGAACCGTGCATCGTCTCGAACACCGTCGCGCACGCCATCGCGAACAGCATCAGCACGAGCAGGACCGCGGCGAACCACAGCGACCCCACCGTCCGCAGGATCGCACGAAAACCGTTTCCGAACATCGGCAAACTCCGTCAGCCGATGAGCGCCCGCACCACGATCCCACCCCGGTCCATTGGAGACATCGACACGCGCTTGGCTCAGCGGCGGAGGGCAAATGGGCCGCTGGGCGCATCGCGAAAAGGCGGAAAACACCCTTCCCCATGCGTCCTTCAGGCGAATGTAGCAATGGACGCCGCCAGCGTCCAGTACGCCGGCGCGCATCTGACGGCAGGGCGGGAACGGGCGCGGGGGCGGCGTTTGCGACGCCTCGCCTCGAAGCGCGCGGTTGTCCGGCCGGTCCCGGCGAGGGGGCGCTGGGGCGGGCCGCGGGGGCTGGTGCTTCCGTGTGCTGGACAGGAGACGCCGCGGGGGGCACACTCTGGCCGATGTCGTCTGCCTCGCCCAACCGGGAACCTCCCGTTGCCAGCCGTGCAGTTGTTGCGCGGACCGAGGCGGCTGCGCACG
Organism: uncultured Planctomycetales bacterium; assembly: GCA_964428275.1. Lineage (GTDB taxonomy): Bacteria > Planctomycetota > Phycisphaerae > UBA1845 > Fen-1342 > JALSRY01. Next base: position 8,197 of record CAYRXN010000057.1, read on the forward strand.
CGGCGTCGGCCGGGCGCGGTGACGAGGGACACCGGCGGAGCGCCCTCGTGTTCGCGTGCGTTTGCGTGCCCTACGTCCTGCTCGCGTGGCGGCTGTGGTTCATCACCGACGATGCCTTCATCTCGTTTCGCTACGCGCGCAACCTGGCATTGGGTAACGGGTTGCGCTTCAACCTGTGGGACCGGCCGCCCGTCGAGGGTTACAGCAACTTCCTGTGGGTGATTCTTTGCAGCCTGTTCGAGTTCCTGCGGCTCGACGTGACCTGGTGGCCGGCGCTGATTTCACTGGCCTGCGGCGGCGTGATCTTGTGGCTGGTCCTGCGGGTGCTCACCCGCCATCTGGAAGTCGCTTTGCCGGCTGCCGGCCTGGCGACGCTGGCACTGGCGTGTTTCCCTCCGTTTGCGATGTGGGCCAGCAGCGGGCTGGCCACGATGCCGTTCGCGTTGCTGGTGCTGGTGACGTTCGAGCGGCTCGTGCTGCGCCCGGACGGTCCGGACCCCGTCGGCGGTGCGTTGGCAGGGTTGGCCCTCGCGTTGATCCGGGTCGAGGGGATTGCGTGGTTCGTGGTCATCTTCCTGCTGGCGCTGGGTGTCCAACGGATGCGCGGCCGCCGGGCGCCGCGTCCCCTGCTGGTTTGTGCCGCGATCGTGACGGCGGGGTATGCGGCGTACTTCGCGTGGCGCTATGCCTATTATGGTCTTCCGCTGCCGAATACGGCCTACGCCAAGGCCGACCTCGATCCGCGCCGGCTCGGCCGCGGGGTCAGTTACGTCGCGTCTTTCGTGCTCACGTTCGTTTCACCGATTGTGCTCTTGCCGGCGGCTTGGGTGGCGCTGCGGCCGCGGCGCCGCACGGTCGGCTTCGCGATTGCCGCGATGGCGTTCGCGTTTCCCGCATACAGCGTGATCGTCACGGGTGACTTCATGGCGATGGGCCGGTTCCTGGTGCCGGGGTTCGCCTTCGGCGCGATACTGCTGGCGTGGTTGCTGGAAGACACGATGGCCCGTGGCACGTCGGGCCGCGCGGTGGGCGTTGCAGTCAGCGCGGCGGCGATCGTCCTGGCATTGCTGCCGGCGTGGAACGTGCACGTCGTTCCGCAAAGCATTCGGGAGCGATTCCGATTCCGCTTCAACACGGCAAACTACGAGACCGAGTACGAGCAGTGGCAAAGCCACGTCCAGAACGCAGCCGATTGGGCCCGGCGCGGTCGGGCGCTGCGGCGGTACGCCGACGAACGAGACCTGGTCGAGGCGACACCGTCTTGTGTCGCCGGTGCGATTGGCGCGATCGGCTATTACTCGGGCTACAACATCTACGACATGCATGGCCTCGTGACGCCTGAGGTGGCCCGGCGCGCCGTAGCGCCTGAGGAACCGCTGCGTTCGCCGGGGCATGACAAGCGTGTTCCGATCGACTTCTTTCTGCCCTGCGCACCGACCGTGCTCGATGCCTGGGTCGTGGGACCGGCTGGTGCGCCGGAAGTGGCTGCCGCGTGCGGACGCAAAGCCCGCGCGCTGCGTGAGCGGGGGTTCGCCGAGCACTACGTCGTGGATTGGCTGCGCATCGACGGCGATGCGAAGAGCGGCCGGTATCTGATCGTGTGGGTACGCATTCGCGGGGGCGTCTCGGCGCCCAGGGCGTGGGGGCAGTTTCGCGACAGGCTGCGTGATCTTGCGCTCGGCGGTGACTGAACCGGCCGTTGGGCGAGCGGGTCGGCCCCGGGGCTTGCCGGCGGCCAGCCCCGGGGCGGCCCACGGTCCGACGCGCCCGGCAGGATTCGAACCTGCGACCTACGGTTTAGGAAACCGTTGCTCTGTCCTGCTGAGCTACGGGCGCGGCGCGGCTGTCTGATTGCGCTTCCATTTTCGTCGTCGCGCCGGCCTGCGTCCAGCCGATGCGCTGGCGACGCGACGTTGAAGCGGGTCGGTGTGGCGGCGCAGGGCATGGGGGGGCCGGGATTCTCGCCCCGCGGAAGCCACCGCTTGGTGGCGGGAAAAGCGGAACGCGCCCCGCAGGATTCGAACCTGCAACCTTCGGTTCCGTAGACCGATGCTCTATCCAGTTGAGCTAGGGGCGCCGGGCACACCGGTCGCCGGGTTCCGCCGACGCCGGGCGCCGGCCGGAAGCCCATGCCCGGAACTGGATTCGAACCAGCACGAGGTTTAACCCTCACCAGGCCCTCAACCTGGCGCGTCTGCCAATTCCGCCATCCGGGCTGCGACACGCTGCTGCGTGCGGCCCAGCATGTTAGATTCCTGTCCGCGAGTCGTCAAGAGCATCGTCGGGGTGCCAGCGCACGTTCAGGTCGTGGGGGACATCGAGCAAATCGAGCACCCGGGCCACGACGAAGTCCACGAGCTCGGCCGCGGACGCCGGGCGGTGGTAGAACCCGGGGCAGGCGGGGCAGACGATCGCCCCCGCGCGGCTGAGCCTCAGCATGTTCTCGAGCTCGATCGTGCCCAGCGGCATCTCGCGGGGAACGACGATCAGCCGGCGGGCCTCCTTGAGCGTGACCAGCGCCGCCCGCGTGAGCAGGTTGTCACCCAGCCCGCCGGCGATGGCGGCCAGCGAGTGGGAGGAACAGGGGCAGATCACCATGCCGGCCGTGCGAAACGACCCGCTGGCGATCCGGGCGCCCACGTCGCGGTAGGCGTGCAGCGTGACGTGGGCGGCCGGGGCGCCGAGCAACCCCTCCACGGAGAACTCGCGCAACTCCAGCTCGTGTGCCATGACCCGCTTGGCGGGCGGAGAAACCACCAGGTGCAGGTGCAGGTCGGCCCGCACGAGGCACTGGGCCAGCCGCCGGGCGTAGGGCGCCCCGCTGGCCCCGCTGATGCCCAGGACCAGATGGGTCATGGCGTGCCCTCGCCGGCGCCGGCGGGCGGTTGCAGCACGGTCAGCCGCTGGCGGGCCAGGTCGGCCCAGCAGGTGTCCG
>CAYRXN010000058.1:0-3741 GCA_964428275.1 uncultured Planctomycetales bacterium
TGGCGCTGGTCGAGCGTCCGGCCGGCGGCGGCGCCTGGCCGCTGGCCGCCGGCGACGTGGTCGTGGTGACCGGCGGCGCGCGGGGCGTGACGGCCGCGTGCGCGTTGGCGCTGGCCCGGGCGCTTCCGCTGACGCTGGTACTGCTGGGCCGGTCGCCCGAGCCGCAGCCCGAGCCCGACTGGCTGGCGAACCTGGCCGACGAAACCGCGATCAAGCGCGCCCTGCTGCAACACGCCTTCGGCGGCAAGCGGCCCAGGCCGATCGAGCTGGAGGCCGAGTATCGCCGGCGACAGGCGAACCGCGAGATCGCCCGCAATCTCGCCGCGCTGCGGGCCGCCGGCGCGACGGTCGCGTATCGCGCCGCGGACATCCGCGACGCGCGGGCCGTGCGGGCGGCGCTGGCCGATGTGCGGCGCCGCTTCGGGCCGGTGCGGGGTGTGATCCACGGGGCCGGCGTGCTGGCCGACCACCGCATCGAAGACAAGACCGCCGAGCAGTTCGACGCGGTCTTTGACACCAAGGTAGCGGGCTTGCGCAACCTGCTGGCGGGCCTGGGCGAAGACGAGCTGCGGGTGCTGGCGTTGTTCTCGTCGGTCAGCGGGCGGTTCGGCCGCCAGGGGCAGATCGACTACGCGATGGCCAACGAGGTGCTCAACAAGTTCGCCCAGCGCGAGGCCCGCCGCCGACCGGACTGCCGCGTCGTGGCGCTCAACTGGGGTCCGTGGGAAGGCGGCATGGTAACGCCGAGCCTGGCGCGCGAGTTCGAGCGGCTCGGTATCGAGCTGATCCCGCTGGAAGCCGGCGCGCAGGCGCTGCTCGACGAGCTGCGCGCCCCGCCCGGCCGCGACGTCGAGCTGGTCATCGGCAACGGGTTCGACCAGGCGCAGCCGGACGGAAAGCAGGCCGCCCGCCACTCCACGAACGCACGGGCGACGACTGGCGAACTGGCCGCGCCCGCGGGGACGAAGGAAGGGACCAAGGGAACGGGGATTGAGGGATTCAGGGGCGGTGCCCCGGCTGCTGGCTTCGGCAACGCGGCGGCTCCCCTTGCTCACAACGAGGGGGGCCATCGGGTTGCCTCAGCCGCCGGCTGCGCCGCGCCTGTGGCCCCCCCTCAAGGGCGCGACGGCGGACGCGAACACACGATCGTCTTCGAGCGCGTGCTGAGCCTCACCACGCATCCCGTGCTCGCCTCGCACGTGATCGACGCGCAGCCGGTGTTGCCCCTGGCGCTGACGCTCGAATGGCTCGCATCGGCGGCGCTGGCACACAGCAAATTGCCCCACCTGCTCGCCGTCGAGGACCTGCGCGTCTTCAAGGGCGTGATCGTGCAGGGCGACTCCTGGCCGGTGCGCGTCGCCGTGGGCCGGCCGCAGACCCTCAACGAAAACGTACTCGCACTGACCGCCGAGCTGCGTGGCGGCGCCGCCGGCGACGTGCTCCACGCCCGCGGGCGCGTCGTCGTGGGTATCCAACCGCCGGCGGACACGACCGCCGACTCCGCGGCGCAGGCGGCACGGCCGACCACGCTCGATCCGCACCGCATCTACAGCAAGCTGCTTTTCCACGGGCCGCACTTCCGCGCGCTCGAAACCGTGCACGGCATCTCGCCGGCCGGCATGACGGCCCGGCTGCGCCGGGCGCCCGCGCCGGCGGCGTGGATGGACCGCCCCGTCCGCCAAACCTGGCTGACCGATCCGCTGGTGATCGACGCCGGCTTGCAGATGGGCATCGTATGGTGCTGCGAGAGCGTGGGGGCCCCGGCACTTCCCAGTCGCATCGGGCGCTACGAACAATTCTGCGAGCGGCTGCCCGCCGGCCCGCTCGTCGCGACGCTGCGCGTCGTCGCGCACGATGCCGGCCGACTGGTCGCGACGGTTGAGTTCTGCCCCGTAACCCCGCCCGACCGGCCGGCTCCGCCCGCCGCCCGGCTGAGCGACTGCGAGTGGACCGTCTCGAAGTCCCTGTCGGCGGCGTTTCGCCGGCGGCACGTGGACGCGCCAGCCAGCCCCCTCCCTTCCGGGGAGGGATTCAGGGGCGGCGGCGCACCCGCGTCGAGTCGTCGGGCCGCAGCGGCCGCCGGCTCTGCCGCCCGCGTAGTCCCCCCTGAAAAGGGAGACGGTGCGGAAGCTCGGCGCCAACCCGATGCCGGCGCGGCGCGCGAGACCGGGAGCGCCACCGATGGCTGACGCGGCGTCCATCGCGATTGTCGGCGTCGGCGGCGTGTTTCCGGGCGCGCTCGACCTGGAGGCGTTCGCGGCGAACATCTACGCCGGCCGCGACGTGAGCCGGCCGGTGCCGCCGGGCCGCTGGGTGCTTGACCGCGACGACGTATACGACCCGACGCCGCGGGCGGACCACGTCTATTGCGACCGGGCGTGTTTCGTCGAGGGGTTCCGCTTCGATCCGGCCGGGCTGAGCCTGCCCGAGTCGCTGCTGCGCGGGCTCGATCCGCTCTACGAGCTGGTCCTGCACGCCGGCCGGCAGGCCTGGCGCGACGGCGTGACCGAGCGGCTCGACCGCGCCCGCGTCGGCGTCTGCCTCGCGGCGATCGCACTGCCGACCGACGGTGCCTCGGCGATCACCCGGGCGGTACTCGGGCGCGTGTTCGAGCAGCGTTTGCTCGACAGGCTGGCGGCGGCCACACCGTCGCCCCTCTCAGGGGGGACCACAGGGGGGTCAGAGTCCTCGGCCACATCCGCTCCCGGGCCATCTGGCGAGACGCCCCCGGATGCCGCCAGTTCGCCACCGGCCGCTGGCCATTCGCAATTCCTCGCGCCCGCGCTGGCCGAGTTGAACCCGCTCAACGCGCAGGTCACTTCGTTGCCGGCGGCGCTGCTGGCGGCGGCGCTCGGGCTGGGGGCGGGCAGCCTCACGCTGGATGCGGCCTGCGCATCGAGCCTGTACGCGATCAAACTGGCCTGCGACGAGCTGCGGCGCGGGCGGGCCGACGCGATGCTGGCCGGCGGCGTCTCGCGGCCCGAATCGCTCTACACGCAGATGGGCTTTTGCCACCTCCAGGCCCTGTCGCCCACCGGCCGCTGCCGCCCGTTCGACCGCGACGCCGACGGGCTGGTGGTCGGCGAAGGCGCCGGAATCGTGCTGCTCAAGCGGCTCGAAGACGCCCTGCGCGATCACGACCGCATCTACGCCGTCATCCGCGGCGTCGGTTTGTCGAACGACATCGCCGGCAGCCTGCTGGCGGCCGACTCCGAGGGGCAACTGCGGGCCATGCGGCAGGCCTACGACCAGGCCGGCTGGTCGCCGACCGACGTGGACCTGATCGAGTGTCACGGCACGGGCACGCCGGTGGGCGATGCGGCCGAGCTGCGCAGCCTCCACGAATTGTGGCAAGGCCAGCGCTGGCGCAGCGGACAGTGCGCGATCGGCTCGGTCAAGTCGATGATCGGGCACCTGCTGACGGCGGCCGGTGCGGCGGGGCTGATCAAAGTCCTCCTGGCGCTGCGGGACAGGCGTCTGCCGCCGACAGCCAATTTCGCCCATCCCGCCGCCGGTTTCGAACCGCAGGCCGGCCCGTTCCGCCTGCTCACGCAGGCCCAGGATTGGGAGGCCCCGGGCAAACGTCCCCGCCGGGCGGCCATCAGCGCCTTCGGCTTCGGCGGCATCAACGCCCACGTGCTGATCGAACAGTGGGTTCCTGCTGCCCGACAAGCAGAGACGAAGACAGGGACGAAGGGACGGAGGGACGAAGGGACGGAGGAAGCCAATCTGGGCCGGGCT
>CAYRXN010000059.1:0-7137 GCA_964428275.1 uncultured Planctomycetales bacterium
GCAATACAAGGACTTATCAGGTTGGCAACCTCTCCTGTTTGTGCAGGGTTTGAGGCTTCCGTATATAGATATTTGCCGCTGGATGTTCCGGTAGTGTGGTCGTAATTAGGACCTGTACCCGCAGACGGGGTTCCTCCCGAATTTACTCTCCAGTTGAAAGCACCGGTGTTGCTGAACGTCCATCCGTGAATAAATGTACCGGGATTTCCAACGGTGAAATATTCAAAATTCTCGGATACCGGTGCAGTATATGGCGAACCTACGGCAATATAACTTGTTTTGATAATGGTATCGCTTCCGTATTGGTTTGCAGCGATAAGTTTAACCGTGTAATTTCCTGTTGTGTTAAACTGAACAACAGGGTTTTGTGATGTTGCTGATGTATTTGAAACAAATGTTACCGTCGAGGGAGTGAAACTCCATTGCCACGATGTGGGATTGTTGGACGAGAGGTCGTTAAATGTAGTTGCGGTGCCAAGGCAAGGGGTTGTGTTGGTTGCCGAAAAGTCGGCTACAGGAGGAGCATTTGGCGGGCTGTAAAGATCTGAAGACCATTGTCCGCGACCATATGTTGCTGCCCTTAATCTCGACTGACTTGACGGATTTCCATAATAAATTTCAAGGTCGGAAACCTCTGCCGCTGCCGGTAAGCCCGTTGAAAATGATGTCCATTGAGCCATTGTGGCGTCTTTGTAAAAAACTCCGATATCCGTTCCTACATATATTCCTTCATTTGACGTGGTATCATATACCAAAGTGTTCATATTTATATTGGGCAGATTTCCTTTTATGGATGTCCACGATGCTCCTTTGTTTGTTGATTTATAAATGTTTGTTCCGGCTGTGATATAAACGATATTCGGGTTGGTGGGGTGGGTTTCTATATCAGATACCGTTCCCGGTGCCGAAAGCGATGTCCACGACGGTGTTGCTGCATTAGCATTGTCGGTGCGAAACATATTTGTTCCGCGTGTTACATAAAGCACATTAGCATCGGCTTTGCAGCTCTCTATTTGTCTGAGGCTTGTGTTGTTTCCGAAGGTTGAAATCTTGGTCCAGTTTACCGATGACGACGACCCGGCTTTGATGTTTGTGCTTCTCCATACATTTTTGTAACCGATGAACATGGTGGATGCTGAGCCCGAACTTAGAGTGTAAGGTGTTACCCATGCTCCTCCTTCGTTGATACCGTTTGTACCGTTATCGGCAATGGTGTAAAAGTTTTGTCCGCTATTTGTCGAACGGCGGATGTCGCCGTAATAGAGGGCGCCGTACATATAATTTGTGTCTCCCGGATCGATGATGCAGTTCATTCCGTCGCCTCCGATTTCCGTTGACCACGAACCGCTTCTTGTAGCCCGTACCGGTCAGCTCGCGCGCCACGACGTGGCAGGTCAGCGTGTTGAGGTCGAAGTAGAAGCAGGACAGGCCGTTGGCATGGGTCTTGTCCACGGCCATGAAGAACAGCCGCGATCCGTCGTCGGTCAGGTGCAGGTCGGACCACGAGGTGCCATCGACGTCGCCGTGCAGATGGGGCGTCAGGTCGGTCAGCCCGCTGCCGTCGGCGTTGACGACGTAGAGGTGCAGGTGGGTGGGGTCTCCGCCGGTGTACGCGCCGACCGAAAAGGCCACGCGCGCGCCGTCGGCGCTGGTGGTGATGTCCCGGATCGTCAGGTGCCGGCCCGCCGGTTTCCAGTCGTCGAAGGCCTCGGGCTCGACGATGCGGGTGATGGTCTGGCGGTACTCGATCGCCGCCGCGTTCCAGGCGGCCGGTGCCGGTGCGCTCCACACACAGGCTGCGAGCGCGAGCCCTGCGACAGACAGGCTCGCGGCTGGGTTCTTGCGCGATCTGGACGACATGGCCGCTACCTCCTTTGGTTCTCGGACGGCTCCCGGTCGCGGCCGGGGGCGTAGCGTTGCCGGCGTCCGCGGCAGATCCCACGTCGTGCCGGCGGGCGCTGGGGGGTTGCGCAGGGCTGTACGAAGCGCGGCGGAAAATCTCACACGCCCGCGGGAGAAAAACACGCCGCGACTGTGAGAGTCGGTCGGGACGGTCGTACAGAGAGGGCCGGGCGGCCGCTGTCCGCCGCCGGCCCCGGCAGAACCAGTGAGGATTTGCCATGCACGCCGTGAAACGACCGGGTAGAATCGAGGTTGCTGGAGGCGTGCGGCCCCATGGACACGACCCGTCCGAGCCTGCTGCTGCGAATCCGCGACCGGGCGGACACAGAGGCGTGGCGCGTCTTCGATTCCATCTACCGGCCGCTGCTGTTTCGCTATGCCCGGGCGCGCGGGCTGGGCGAGGACGACGCGGAAGACGTCACCCAGCACTGCCTGGCAGCGGTGTACAACCACATCGGCGAGTTCTCCTACCAACCGGAAAAAGGGCGTTTTCGAAGCTACCTGCGCACGCTGGTCAACAACCGCGTGCGCGACCTGCTGCGCTGCCGCCACGACCGCCAGGGACGCACGGGAGAGTTCGAGCGGCTCGAACAGCGCGAGCCTTCGCCCGAAGAGGTCTTCGATCGTATCTGGATGGAGGAACACCTGGCCCACTGCCTGCGTGAGCTGCGCGGCGAAGTCGAGGAAACGACCTTCCGGGCCTTCTGGAACTACGTGATCGAGGAGCAGCCGATCGCACAGGTGTGTTCGGACCTGAACCTGCGGCCCAACAACGTGTACACGATCAAGTGGCGGGTCACCGAGCGAATCGCCGCCAAGATGAAAGAGCTGCTGGATGGCACCGAATGAACACAGCCTTCACACGTGCCCGGCCGAAGACGAGCTGCGCCGCTACCACGCCCGCGAGTTGCCCGCCGAGCGGGCCGCCGCGGTCCGCGACCATCTGGAAAGCTGTTCGGCGTGTGCGGCCACGTCCGCGCGGCTGCTCGACGAACACAACGCGTGGGTCGAGCGCGTGCGCTGCGCCCGGCAGGTCCTGACCCGCGCGGTCCGCCTGGCACCGCCCCAAGAACCGGCCCTGGCGGCCGACGATGTCCCGGGATACGAAATCCTCGGCGAGATCCGGCGCGGCGGGCAGGGCATCGTCTTTCGCGCGCTGCAACGGTCTACCAAACGCGAAGTCGCGCTCAAGGTGCTGCGCGAGGGGTGCCACGCTTCGGAAACGACCCGCCGGCGGTTCCAGCGCGAGATCGAACTGGCCGCCGGCCTGCGCCATCCCCACATCGTCACGGTCTTCGACTCGGGCACCACGCGCGACGGGCGCCTGTACTTCGCGATGGACTACGTGCGCGGCCGGTCGCTCGACCGGTTCGTCGCCGACCGCGGGCTGCCGTGGCGCGACCGACTGGCGTTGTTTGTGCAGATCTGTCGGGCCGTGAACTTCGCCCACCAGCGCGGCGTGATCCACCGCGACCTGAAACCCTCGAACGTGCTGGTCGATGAGGACGGCGAGCCGCACGTGCTCGACTTCGGCCTGGCCCGGCCCGCGGTCGCCAACGGCGAAGCGGCCATGACCGCGACCGGGCAGGTCGCCGGCACGCTGCCCTACATGTCGCCCGAACAGGCCCGCGGGCTGCCCGACGCGATCGACGTGCGCAGCGACGTCTACTCGCTCGGCGTGATGCTCTACGAGCTGCTGGCGGGCGAGTACCCCTACCCGGTCGAGGGCGACACGATCCGGGTGCTCCGGCACATCGCCGAAACGCCACCCGCGCTGATCGACCGGATCGGCACCGACCTCGGAACGATCGTCTTCAAGGCGCTGGCCAAGGAGCGGGAGGAGCGCTACCAGACCGCCGGCGAGTTGGCCGCCGACCTCGAGCGCCACCTGGCCGGCGAACCGATCGAAGCCCGCCGCGGCAGCGGCTGGTACGTGCTGCGCAAGACGCTCTACCGCTACCGCGTCGCGTCGGCGGTCGGCGCCGCGTTCCTGCTGATCATCGTCGCGGGTTTGGCGGTCTCGCTCACGTTCTGGCGTCAGGCCGCCACGGAGCGCGACGCGGCCCGGGCCGCGCGGACCGTGGCCGAGCAGCAGTCGCGCGAAGCCAAGCGTCAGGCCGAGCTGGCCCGCGCCGCCGAAGCGCGTGCCCGCAAGCGGTTCGGGCAGGTCCGCGATCTGGCGCACGTCTTCATCTATCAGCTCGACCCCAAGCTGGCCACGCTGCCCGGCTCGGCGCCGCTGCGCCGGTTCATCGTCGAAAAGGGACTCAAGTACCTCGACGCGCTCGCGGCCGAGGCTTCCGACGATCTGCGGTTCCAGGGCGATCTCGCCGGGGCGTACGTCACGATCGGCGACGTGCAGGGCGACCTGATCACCTCGAACCTCGGCGAGCTCGACAACGCCCTGGCCAGCTATCGCAAGGCGATCGACATCCTGGACGGCGTGCGGGCCGTCGAGCCGCAGGCCGTCGGGCCCCGGCGCACCGCGCTGCTGGCGTGGCTCAAGATCGGCGACACGCTGGACAGCCTCGGCCGGACGGAGGAAATGCGCGACGCCTACCGGCAGGCGCTCGCCCTGGGCGAGCAACTGGCGGCGGAAGTCCCGGCCGACGCGTTTGTGCGCGACCAGCTCGCGGCTGCCCACTCCCGCATGAGCTGGGCGCTCCAGACCGGCGGCGACCTGCCCGGCGCGCTCGAGCACATCCGCCGGGCCATGCGGCTCCACGAGAAGGCCCTGGCCGGCGACCCCGACGACCCGTGGCTCGCCCAGCGTCTGGCCGCCAACTACTCGCGGCTCGGGCAGTTGCAGCTTGCGCAGGGTCTGCCCGACCAGGCGCTGGCCAGCCAGCGCAGGTTCCTGGAGCTCTCGGAGCGCTTCGTCGCCGCGATGCCCCAGCACAGCTACGGCCGGCGCTGCGTGGCGATTGCGCATCAGTGGATCGGCATCACGCAGGCCGACCGCGGCGACCACGCGGCGGCGCTGGCGAGCTACGAACGGGCGCTGGCCGCGTTGCGCGCCCTGCACAAAGACGATCCCGCCAACGATCTCGTGCGAACCGACATCGCCGAGACGCTCATCAGGGCGAGCGAGTCGCGCGTGGCGGCGGGCCGGCCCGCAGCGGCCCGGACGGACCTGCTCGCTGCCCTGGAGGCGCTCGACCCGCTGGTCCGGACCGGCTCGACCCACGCCGACGTGCTGCGGCTCCGGGGTGCCGCCTGCCGGGCGCTGGGGAAGCTGGAAGTCCAACGGGCGGCCGAGGCGGACTCGACCGCTCGGGCGCGCGACCACTGGCAAGCCGCCCGCGCCTGGTTCGAACGCGCCCGCGCGATCTTCGACGAGATGCGCAAGCGCAAGATCGTCGCGCCCGCCGACGCGGAGACGGGAACGGAACTGGCCGAGCGCATCAGGCAGTGCGAGGCCGCGATGACATCCGAACGGGCGCCGGAGTAACTCCCACCCGTGCGCCCGACGATCGGGCCCCGACAGCTTGCGCGGTCGTGCAACGACCAGGAGACGCGCGCAGCCCGGCGGCCCTGCAAGGGCGCGGGTCGGCGGGCCCTCACGCCGGTGTCATGCGGTCCTGGTTCGCAGGGTCGCGCGCCGGCTTCAGCAACTGCTGCCGTAGTTGGCGAGCATGATCGCCAGGTCGGACAGATCGACGTCGCCGTCGCCGTCGAGGTCGCCGTCGGCATAGGTCATGCCGCTGGGTGTGTTGTAGTTCGCCAGGAGCACGGCCAGGTCCGCGAGGTCCACATCGCCATCGCCGTCGACGTCGCCCGCCAGCCCCACGGAAAACGTCAGCGTGGCGGCGGAAGTGTCCACGTTCGCCTGCACGACGGGCGAGAACGCCGGCGGCTCGTTGGCCTGCTGGAGCACGTTGGCGACCACGTTGGCCAGCGAGAGGCTGTAATCGCCGCAGGCACTCGGTGCCGCGAACGAGCCCGACGCGAGCACGGCGGCGCCGCTCTGGCCCACGCCGGCCACCACGTCGGCGCTCTCGCCGAGGCCCGTACCGGCCGGCAGCGCCTGTCCGAAGGTGTTCTGGCCGCCGCCGATCTGGATCAGGTCCATCGCGCCGGCGGTGCCCCGCTGGACGCCGACGTAGCCCGAATCAGCGCCACCCTCCCCGGGATTGCTGATGCCGGCGGGACGGCTGAAGTTGCTCATCCCCGCCGGCACCGCGTCCGCGGGCGGAATATCGAACAGCGCCGGGTTGGCCGCGTCCTGCACCAGATCGCACACCAGCAGCGCCAACCCCGCGTTGTCGCCGCCGGAAACCGCAAACGTGATTTGCCAGTCCACGGTCGCGCCGGGCGCGATGGTCTGTCCCTGCTGGGAAGAATCGAGCGTGACGGTCACGGTCTGCCCGGCCGCGACCGCGCAGACGGCCAGGATCGCAGCGCTTGCCAGGAGGTTGCCTTTTTTTCTCATCGGATTTCGCTCCGTTTGCTGCATCTCGTGTTTCTTTGCGCTTTGCGATCACATTCCGCGGGGGCACCGGCGCCCGGAGGACTACTGGCCCGGTCCGGTGATCCGCGGCCAGAAGAACGCCCAGTCGTCGAGATCGACATCCTGATCGGCGTCGTGATCGAACGTGAGCCCGTTGAACGGCAGGGTTCCCGCGCCACTGCCCGTGTACGCGCGCTGGAACCCCGCGAAATCGATCATGTCCTCGTCGTCGTCGCCGTCCACGTCGGCGCCGTCGTAGCGATTGAGCACGACCGCCTCGCACGAGTCGATATACACGGTGCCGCTCAGCGCCGTGCCTTTCTCGATGATGCACGTAAAGCGGCCCAGGGCACTCGAGTCGGCCGGCATGGTGTAGTCGATGTAGATCGGAATCCACGTGTCGGTCGGCGCTGAAGCGTCCAGCGTGTTCGTGGCGCCGCCGATGTCGATGTCGTCCGGTACACCACCGACGGCCCACTCGACTTTCAGGCCCGCCCGGCCCGGTCCGGTCAGCGGCTCAAAGCCGGGCGTGTAGAGCCACACACTCAGGCTCAGCGTTTCCCCGGGTGTCACGGGGATCTCCTGGAACACGCCGGTCACGCTCTGCCCCCAGCCCCGCGCGGTGCAGATACCATCCTGGGCGGGCACTTCGAAACAGCTCTTTTGCGTTTCGGCCACGCTGGGCGCGCCGAACTCGGTCCAGTCGGTCAGCCCGTTGGCGCCGCCGGGCCCCTGCTCGAAGCTCTCGTTGGAAAGCTGGTTGACGCCGGGAGCGCTGCCGCGCT
>CAYRXN010000060.1:0-3641 GCA_964428275.1 uncultured Planctomycetales bacterium
GCGGAACGCCCCACGCGTCATGGAGGCCGAGGACGTCCTGCCAGTCAGGCGACTGTCCCGGTACGCCCCCGGTACCCTTGGCGGACGCGACTACCTGCTGCTGTTCATGCAGGGCAAGAGCATCGCGGAGCGGCTCTAAGCCCAGCCCTGCGCGCGACCAGGCGGGGCCGGCGCGGTAGCCCGGCGTGGTTTTCGGATGCAACCCAAGAGGCTGAGGACCGGGGGGCACCGGGACGAAGGCCGCGCCAGCCCGCGTGATCCTGGCCGTGGCCCGCGCCTGCCACGCGTGCAGAGAACAACCGCGCCCAGCGCCACGTTCCGTTGGCCACAAGCCGTGCGCCGCCTGCCTTTGGCCTCGGGGCGCGTCTTTCCATAGAATGTTCGACCGGCCGGCTTTGGGCGTGCGGCCGCCGGAGCAACGGTGCGCGATGGTCCCTGCGGAAATCCTCAAGAAGGTTCGGCGGATACAGATCGTCACCTCGGCGATGGTCAACGACCTGCTCGCCGGGCAGTACCACTCCGCCTTCAAGGGGATGGGCATCGAGTTCGAGGAGGTGCGCGAGTACCTGCCGGGCGACGATGTGCGCACCATCGACTGGAACGTGACCGCCCGCCACGGCCGCCCGTTCGTCAAGCGCTTCCGGGAGGAACGCGAGCTGACCGTCGTGCTCGTGGTGGACGTCAGCGCGTCGCTGGAGTTCGGCACGCGCTGCCAGCTCAAGAGCGAGCTGGTCGCCGAGCTGGGCGCGACGCTGGCGTTCTCGGCCGTGCGCAACAACGACAAGGTCGGGCTCGTACTGTTCTCGGATCGCGTCGAACGGTTCGTGCGGGCCGACAAGGGGACGCGCCACGTCTTGCGCGTCATCCGCGAGTTGCTCTACCACAAGCCGGCCGGCCACGGCACCGATGTCGGCGGCGCGCTCGAATACGTGGATCGCGTGCTCAGCCGCCGCGCGGTCGTGTTTCTCATCAGCGACTTCCAGACGCCCGACTTCTCGCGGGCGCTCAAGTCGGTCCGCCGGCGGCACGACGTGATCCCCGTACTCGTGCGCGACCGGCGTGAGCGCGCCCTGCCCTCCGTGCGCTACGTCGAGCTCTACGATCCCGAAACGGGCCGGCAACTGCTCGTGGATACCTCCTCCGCCGCCGTGCGCCGCCGCTTCGCCGAGTGGGCCCACGCGCGCGAGGCCGAACTGCTCGCGGGCTTTCGCCGACTGGGGATCGACGTCGTCGAGGTGCAGACGGGGGAATCGTTCGTCGAGCCGTTGCGGCGGTTCTTCCACCAGCGGGGGCGGCGGCGATGAGGCGCGGCGGTCGCGGTCTGCAACGGCTGGTCTGGGCGGGCGTGCTGGCCGGTGTCCTGCTTGTCGGCTGCAAGCGCGCGCCGCCGCCGGCGCCGGCCGCGATTCTCCGTACCGTGGAGCGCGGTCCGATCCGGCTCGTGCTGGAGGTGTCGCCCCAGAACGGCTGGGTCGGCGATCCCTTCGCGGTGACGCTGCGGCTGCATCTGCCGGACGGGCTGACCGCCCGGATGCCCGACGTTTCCTCGCTGGGCGACTGGATCGTCGAAGACCCGCGCGTTCGCGGCCCGCGTCCCGGTCCCGTCGGCGGCACCGAGTGGGAGCAGACCTTCACGCTCCGCTCGCTGGCCTCCGGGCGAGTCGAGATCCCGGCGCTGACGGTGCGCTACGGTCCCAAACCGGCCCAGGCGGGCTCCGAGCCGGCGCTGGATCACGAACTGGAGACGCCGGCGGTGCAGGTCGAGGTGCGCTCGGCGCTCACGTCGCAGGACAGCGTGTTGCAGCCGCGCGACATCGCCCCCCCGCTGGCCCCCCCGCCGCCGCCCCACGGGCCGCTTTTCTGGACGCTCCTTGCCGGCGGCGCGCTCGCGGCGGCGGCGCTGGCCTGGTGGCTGGCGCGGTGGTCCCGCGCCCGGCGCAGTCGGCCCGCGCCGCCGATTCCGCCGGAGGTCTGGGCATTGCGGGCCCTGGCCGAACTCGAAGCGGGACCGTGGCTCGAACGCGGCGAGTTTCGCGAGTTCTATTACACACTGAGCGAGATTGTGCGCGCCTATATCGAACGGCAGTTCGGCCTCGCCGCGCCGGAGATGACGACCGAGGAGTTCCTGCGGACGCTGGCGCAGGACCGCCCCGCGCCGGCGCTGGACCCGGACCGGCTTGGTGATCTGCTCACCGCGTGCGACCTGGTCAAATACGCGGCACACGCGCCGCGCGTCGAGGACGCCCGCACGGCGCTCGGCACGGCCCGGGCGTTCGTGGACGCGACCGCCGCCGCCACGCAGCGCCGGCGTGAGGCGACCCGGGCCCGCCCCCCGGAGGAGTACGCCGCATGAATCCGGTGGTTCACAGGCACCTTCCGCTGACACCCGACTGGCTCCAGTGGCCCGAGCCGTGGGTCTGGCTCCTGCTCCTGCTGTTCCTGCTGCCGCTGCTGTGGGTTCTGTGGCTGCGGCCGCGGCGGCAGACGGTAATCCGGTTTTCGGGCCTCTCCGCGCTCGAGGCCGCGGGCGGCGGGCTGCGGCGCAGGATCCGCTACATCCTGCCCATCCTGCGCACGATCGCGCTGGTGTGTCTGATCGTGGCCGCGGCCCGGCCCCAACGCCCCGACGAAGCCACGCACGTCTACGCCGAGGGCATCGCGATCCAGATGATCGTGGACACCTCGGGGTCGATGCGTGACACGGACCTGTCGCCGCCGGGCGCGCGGGCCACGCGGCTCGACCTGGTCAAGGATGTGTTCCGCAGGTTCGTCGTCGGCGATGAATCGCTCGGGCTCGCCGGCCGCCCGAACGACCTGATCGGCATGATCCGCTTTGCCCGCTACGCCGACGCGGTCTGCCCGCTCACGCTCGACCACCAGGCCCTGCTCGACGTGCTGGACCACACGCACATCGTCACCCGCCGCGACGAGGACGGAACGGCGATCGGCGACGGACTCGCGCTCGCGGTCGAGCGGCTCAAGGATCTCAAGCGTACCCTCGGCACCGGCGAGCAGCTTACGATCGACAGTCGAATCGTCGTCCTGCTCACCGACGGCGAAAACAACTGCGGCATGATCGCGCCCGAACAGGCCGGCGACCTGGCGGCGACGTACGGCATCAAGGTGTATACGATTCTGGCGGGGACCGGAAAACTGGTCAGTCCCGGATTCCGCGTGCCCGTACCCGAGCACGACCTGAAACGCATCGCCGACGTGAGCGGCGGGAAGTTCTTCCGCGCCACCAACGCGGAGGCGCTCGAGCGGATTTACGCCGAGATCGACAAGCTCGAACGGACCAGGGTCGAGGAGAAGCGTTACACGCGCTGGGGCGAGCGCTCGCACTGGTGGCTGGTGGCGGCCTTCGGCGCCCTGGCGCTGCAAACGCTGCTCGATCACACCCTGCTGAGGAAGACGCCGTGAGCAACGTGGCCTTCGACGATCTGCGCTGGCTGCACCTGCTGTGGGTGGTCCTGCTCGTGGCGGCGGCCGGTGTGTGGGGAATCTGGCAGCGCCGCCGGGCGCTGCGGCGCTTCGCCGACGCCGGCCTGATCGCACGGCTGACCTGCCCGACGAGCTGGTTGCGCGGGCTGACCCGGCTGATGCTGATCGTGCTGACGCTCGTGCTGCTGACCGCCGCGATC
>CAYRXN010000061.1:0-4215 GCA_964428275.1 uncultured Planctomycetales bacterium
AAGTCGCCGCCGTTGCGCGTTTCCGGCGTTTTCGGGGTTTACCGATGAGTCGCTCCAAGCCGATCATAGGGATAAGCGGCGGGATCGGGGCCGGCAAGTCGGCGGTCGCACAGGCGTTCGGAGAGCTGGGCGCGCTGGTGATCTCGTCTGACGACCTCAATCGCGAAGTGCTTGCTTCTGAGGAAGTTGCGCAAACGCTCCGCGGGTGGTGGGGGGATCGGGTGATCGGCGAAGACGGCCGGGTCGATCGGCGGGCGCTGGCCCGGATCGTATTCGAGGACGCGAAAAAAAAACGCCGGCTGGAATCTCTGGTTCATCCCTTGATTGCCCGCCGGCGGGCGGATATCATCAGGACGAGTGCTGGGGACCCGAAGGTCAAAGCCATCATCCTTGATTCCCCGCTTCTGTTTGAAAGCTCCCTCGACCGCGAGTGCGATGCCGTCGTTTTTGTCGAGGCCAGCGAAACGCGACGAGCAGAGCGCCTGCGGAAACAGCGGGGCTGGAACATCCGGGACATTCGGCTCAGGGAGCAGTGGCAGCGGCCACTGGCCGAGAAACGTTCCCGCTGCCAGTATGTCATCCGCAACGAAGGCACACGCGCCGAACTGCGCACGCAGGTGAAAAACGTATTTGAACGAATAATCGCCGAACACGCATCCGATCGTTGAACGCGGTCGCAACACCCCGCCGATACGGCACTTGCACACGACCGTCTCGGCACTTTCCCGATTTGAGTAATCTTTGGAGCATCACAACATGGCGAAGGCAACGACACGCTCGCGCGGCAAGAAGAAACTTCAGGACGTCATCGAGAGCATCCCCGAAGAGGGCGAGAGCGTCATTCCGGCCGATGACGAGGAAACGACCGACGCGACGGAGTCCAAGTTCGTCGAAACCGCCGAGGACGACGCGCAGCCCGAGGCCGAAACCGAGCCCGAAAAGCCCGCCAAGACCAAAAAGCGGGCCGCCTCCGGCGACGGCAAGACCACCAAGAAAACCACGCGCCGCAAACAGGTCGATGAGAATTCGCCGATCGACCAGGAGACGCACGAAAAGTACGAGCGCGTCAAGCGCGGCGACCTGCACATCACCGACCTTCAGAAGATGACGGTCGCCGAGCTGCACGAAGTCGCCAAGAAGGAAAACATCGAAGATTACGTCGGCCTGCCCAAGCAGGAACTGATCTTCCAGATCCTCAAGGCCCGCATCAACCAGAACGGGCTGCTCTACGGCGAAGGCGTGCTCGAGGTGCTGCCCGACGGTTTCGGCTTCCTGCGCAGCCCGGAGTACAACTACCTGCCGTGCCCGGACGACATCTACGTCAGTCCCTCGCAGATTCGCCGGTTCGGCCTGCGCAACGGGCACATCGTCGCCGGGCAGATTCGCCCGCCGAAGGAGTCGGAGCGCTACTTCGCGCTGCTGCGGGTCGAGGCGATCAACTACCAGAGCCCGGATTCGGTCGCCGAGAAGACCAACTTTGAAGACCTCACACCGCTGCACCCCAACCGGCGCATCTTCCTCGAGACCAAGCCCGAAGAGCTCAACATGCGGATCGTGGACATGGTGACGCCGATCGGCTTCGGCCAGCGCATGCTGATCGTCGCGCCGCCGCGGACGGGCAAGACGGTCCTGCTCCAGAAGATGGCCAACGCGATCTCGGAGAACCACCCCGACGCCAAGGTCATCATTCTGCTGATCGACGAGCGGCCCGAGGAGGTGACCGAGATGCAGCGGGCCACCAAGGCCGAAGTCATCAGCTCGACGTTCGACGAGCCCGCCAGCCGGCACGTCCAGGTGGCCGAGATGGTCATCGACAAGGCCAAGCGCCTGGTGGAGTTCGGCAACGACGTCGTGATTCTGCTCGATTCGATCACGCGCCTGGCGCGGGCCTACAACACCGAAGTGCCCCACTCGGGCAAGATCCTCACCGGTGGCGTCGACGCCAACGCCCTGCAGAAGCCCAAGCGGTTCTTCGGGGCGGCCCGCAACATCGAGGAGGGCGGCAGCCTGACCATCATCGGGACGGCGCTCGTCGATACCGGCAGCAAGATGGATGAGGTGATCTTCGAGGAGTTCAAGGGCACCGGCAACAGCGAGCTGCACCTCGATCGGCGGCTGGTGGACAAGCGCGTCTGGCCGGCGATCAACATCGCCGCCAGCGGCACCCGCAAGGAAGAGCTGCTGCTCGACCCGAAGGAGCTCGAAAAGGTCTACATGCTCCGCCGCGTGCTGAGCGACATGAACCCGGTCGAGGCCGTCGAGCTGCTCCGCAACCGGCTGGAGAAGACCGAGGCCAACGCCGTCTTCCTCATGACCATGAACCTGGCCTGACGCCGGGTCGTGCCGATCGTACTCTGACTGCCAGGGCCAGCGCCTGCCCGCAGGTCTGCCGGATGGCGTAACGCCGGCAACGCCGGGCCGCGCCCCCTGGCGGCAGCCCTGCCCGCCGATCGCCGTATCGGGGCACGGCACGATCATCGCATCTCCAGCGGCACCTCGTTCCCGCGAGGGGCTGCACCGCCTTCCACCCGCGGGGGCGTCTTTTCTCCACGAACGCCACAAACGAGAGTGTATAATCGAGGCGGAAGGTGGTGGTGTTCGCTGGGCCGCTGTCTGGTTTGTGCAAGTCCCGAAGCCCTGCCGGGAGGTGACTCTTGCCCCTCGATTCCAGTCCAGGTGAATGGAGCACGACCGTCCCCGAGCCGAGGCGTGCGCGGTTCCTGAGGGTTGTCGCGCTGACCGACGACTTCTGCGCGAAACACCTGCCCTCAGCGTACACGGACCTCATGCGCCGGTTCGCGTCGTGCGTATTCCAAAGCAACCTTCCCGTCATGCGCGGGCGCGTGCAGAGCTGGGCCGCCGGGATCGCCTACGCCGCCATGCGCCTCGATGGCGGGTACGACTGCGAGCTGGTCCTGCCATTTGCCGCATCGGAAGTCGGTGATGCTTTCGGGGTATCCGAGTCCACCACCAGGGCCAAGTTCGAGCTGATCCGCGAAGCCCTCGAACAGGCCATCGAGATGACAGACTACTCCGACCTCGCCAGCCATGCGGCCGAAGCCGGTTACGCCGAAGATGACCTGCCATGGCTGGTCGAAGCGGGCGGCGTGGTGCTGGATTTGCGCCAGGCCCCGCGCGACGTCCAGGTCGAGGCGTTCGAGTACGGACTGATTCCTTATGTGTGGGCCGACCGGCACGGCGGTCCTTCGCCCAGGACGCCGCTCGAACCGGCGGCCGACGGCGATGTCATCGCTCGCATCGGCCCCGACGGGATCACGCCCGCGCACCCCCGGACCGCACCACCTGCGGCGGCGGCCGGTGACGGCGAGTCCCCGACCGACATGCTGTCGCGGTTGTCCGACCTGGTCGAAGCCCTGATCGGCACGATGTCGCCGCCGGGCCTGCCCCTCGACGACGAACCGCCTCCCACGATCATCGAGCCACGCAAGCCGCGGGGCATGGTCTATGTGCTGCGGATCTCGCTGCGCGGCGCCAAGCCGCCGATCTGGCGGCGGATCGCCGTTCGCGACGACACGACGCTCAGCGAACTGCACAAGATCATCCAGGCCGTCATGGGATGGGCGAACGTGCATCTGCACCTGTTCGAACAACGCTCGCCCCGCACGGTGTTCTCCAACCGCGACGCGCAAGACGCGGGCATCGCGGGGGCCTGCGATGAAGCCCGGTACACGGTTACCGATCTTCTCGAGCAGCCCGGGTCGTGGGCCATCTACGAGTACGACTTCGGCGACTCGTGGATTCACCGCGTGGAGTTGAAGAGAATCGCCGAACCCGACCGGAAGCAGACGTATCCCATCTGCCTGGCGGGCCGGGGAGCGTGCCCGCCCGAGAATTGCGGGGGCATCCACCTGTACAATGACTGGTTGCGATTGCGTTCATCCCACGCGGAGCAAGGCGAGCCGGGACGCTCGGCCGGCTTCGACGTCCAGCTGGCCAACCAACGGCTGAGATTCCTCGTCGACACGCGCGCCGAATAACCCGGTCCAGCGCACGGCGGCACACCGACGGCCGGCCGCGCGCCGTCCGACCGCGGCAGACGCAGCGCGCAGTCGGCGAGCCCGGACCACGGCGTCCCGCGCGTATCGAGTCCGCCGCGTCCAGCGCCCCGCCTACTCGCCGTCTTTCAGGGCCTTCTCGATGGCCTTTGCGATCGCCATCTCGCCGCCGGGGGAGTAACCCATGTCCGCGAACACG
>CAYRXN010000062.1:0-9546 GCA_964428275.1 uncultured Planctomycetales bacterium
CCGCCGCGCAGGTTCGCGAGCGCGTAGACGCCGCCCGCCTCGATGAACGGGATGGCGTGGCGGATGAACCGCGGGCGGATCGAGATGTTGAAACCGCCGTAGCCGTAGAGCACGGCCGGGTTGTGGCCGTCAAGCTTGAGCCCGGCGCGGCAGATCACGAACATCGGCACGCGCGTGCCGTCCTTCGATTCGAACCAGACCTGGCGCGTTTCGAATGCTGTCGGGTCGAAGTCCGCCGCCAGCGCCGCCACCTTTTCGAGCCGATGCGTCCCCAGGTCGTAGCGGAAGATCGTCGGCGGATACGCCAGCGACTCGAACCGGAAAAACAGCGTGTGGCCGTCGGGCCGGCCGTGGATGTCGAGCACGCTGCCCAGCGCCGGCAGCTCGACCTCGGTGACCGGCGTGCCGTCGGGCTCGAAGATCAGCAGCCGCGAATAGGCGTTCTCCAGCTCGGCGACCACCAGCTTGCCGCCCACGACGTGCAGGCTCTCGATGACGCCGGCCCGCTGGGGGATGATCTCCTGCCACGCGTCGGGGCCGGGGCGATCGACGGGGGCCGCGACCACGCGGTAGCGCGGCGCCTGGTAGTTGGTGAGGATCAGCAGGCGCTCGTCGAGGACGTCCGCCGTGTGGCGGGCGTTCAGCCCGACCGCGACCGGGCGGAACGGCGCCTCGCCGGCCTTGCGCATGTACAGGTCCTGCCGGCTCCAGCCGTGCTCGATCAGCAGGAACTGAAACCGGTAGTCGCCCGAGGCGTAGACCACCGGCCATTCTTCTTTCGGGCGGTCGCGGCCGAAACAGGCCGGATCGTCGCGCCAGGGGGTGCCGAGCCGGTGATGGTAGACCGTGCGGTGGTAGACCTCCTCTCCGGGCGGGACGCTGCCGGGCGCGGGGTAGCGCGTGTAGAGAAAGCCCCGCCCGTCGGGATCCCACGCGACCGTGCACGAGCGCGTGTGCGGAATCGTCAGCCCCGTGTCGCGTCCGGTCGCGACGTCACGCAGGTAGAGCGTGCTCATCTCGCTGCCCGAGGCCGATTTGCCGTACGCGATCAGCGAGCCGTCGGGCGAAGGGAACCACCAGTCCAGCGCGACGGTACCGTCTGCGCTGAACTCGTTGGGATTCAGCACGGCCCGCGGCGGCGCGTCGAACCGCCCCTCGCGGACGTAGATCACCGCGTGGTTCTGGCCGGCGCTGCGGCGGGTCGTGAAATAGCGCTTGCCGCGGATCAGCGGCGAGGAGACGGTCGGCGCCGCGTAGAGTCGCTCAAGCCGCTGCGCGAGTTTGCGGCGCACCGCGGGAAACTGGTCGAGCATCTCGCGCGTCAGGGCGTTTTGGCGCGCGATCCACTCCTGAACCTCCTGCGAGCGCGTGTTTTCCAGCCAGCGGTAGGGATCCTCGACGCGGACGCCGTGGATCACCTCCGCGATGGGTTCGATCCGCGTGGGCGGATACGGCGGCCGCGCCTCCGCCGCCGACCCGAGACCGGCAGCCAGAACCGCCAGACCGTACCAGAACATGCTTCGATACACGATGGGCCTACTCCGCAGACAGGACGCGCCCCCGCGCGGCGGCGCTGCCGCTACCGCCGGCCGCACGTGGAGCTCGATGCTTCCAAAGAGCCTACCGCGGGGCATGCGATGTGACCAGCCGGCGCCCCGAGGGCGACGAGCGCCACCGCCAGGACCGCGTCGGGACTTCGAGCCGGCGTTCCTCTGGCAGAAGCGCCGGCGGCGCCGTATCTTGCACATCGCCAGCCCCCCCGGGAGACCAATCATGCCCGCTCGACGGCGTTCGATCTTCGTGTTGATCACACTCGCGGTTTGCGGATCCCTGCTCGCCGCCGCCACGCGCGCCGACGTGCGGCTGCCTGCTGTAATCGGTTCCAACATGGTGCTGCAACGCGAGTCCGTGGTGCCGATATGGGGTTGGGCGCGCCCGGGCGAATCCGTGCGCGTAGAGGCCGACTGGCTTGATTCTCCCGTCCAGACTGCCGCGGACCAGCGCGGGGCCTGGCGCGTCAGGATCCGTACGACCACCGCCGGCGGGCCGCACCAGCTGGCCATCACGGGCGACAACACAATCACGCTCGACAACGTGCTGCTCGGCGAAGTCTGGGTCGCCTCCGGCCAGTCGAACATGGAGTTCACGCTCGCCGGGGTTGCCAACGCCGCCGCCGAGATCGCTTCTGCCAACTACCCCGAGATCCGCTTCTTTACCGTCAAGCGTGCTATGGCGCGAACCCCCCGCAAAGACTGTACCGGTGCCTGGAATCCGTGCACGCCGCAAACCGCCCGCAACTTCAGCGCCGTTGCGTATTTCTTCGGCCGCCGCCTCCACCGCGACCTCGGCGTACCCGTCGGGCTGATCGCCTCCAGCTGGGGCGGGACCGTCGCCGAAGCCTGGACCAGCAGGGAGTCGCTCCAAGAACTCGGCGACTTCGATCAGGCCCTCGCCACGGTTGCCCGCAGCAGTGACGAGCAGGCCCGCGAGGTCTACCGCCGAAAGGTGAGCCAGTGGTGGTCGCGGCTCGAACAGCGCGACCCCGGCAGCCGCGGCCGTGGTTGGGCCCGGCCCGACTTCGACGACGGCGGTTGGAAGAAAATCACCGTGCCGGCTACCTGGAGTACGCCCGACCTCGAACCGTTCGATGGTGTCGTCTGGCTGCGCCACGTCGTCCAGCTCCCGGAAACGTGGGCCGGCCAGGACCTCCGCCTCGAACTCGGTCCCATCGACGACATGGACACGACCTGGTTCAACGGCCGTAGAGTCGGCGGGCTCGAGTCCATGGGCCTGTGGAAGACGCCCCGCAAGTACCGCGTTCCTGGAAACCTCGTCCACGCCGGCCGCAACGTCATCGCCGTCCGCGTCGTCGATATCGGCGGCCTCGGCGGCATCCGCGGAACCCCCGCCCAGCTCAAGCTCTACCCCGGCGCGCTTGGCCCTCAGGCCGCCCTTTCGCTGGTCGGGCAGTGGCGCTATCACGTCGGCGTGGCCTGGAAGCAGCTTCCCCGCTGGCCGCGGGGCGTGGGGTTCAACCAGAACTCGCCCACCGCACTCTACAACGCCATGATCGCACCGCTGATCCCCTACCGCATCCGCGGCGCCATCTGGTATCAGGGTGAGTCCAACCGCCCGCGCGCATCGCAGTATCGCCGGCTGTTCCCCTGCCTGATCCGCGACTGGCGCAGACAGTGGGGCCAGGGCGACTTTCCCTTCTACTTCGTTCAAATCGCCCCGTTCCGATACCCCAACGACACCGGCCAGGCGGCCGAACTCCGCGACGCCCAGCGGCTCACGCTCGCCGCCGTACCCAACACGGGCATGGCCGTCACGCTCGACATCGGCAATCCGACCGACATCCACCCCACGAACAAGCAGGATGTGGGCGACCGCCTCGCCCGGTGGGCCCTCGCCAGGACCTACGGCCGCGATGGCATCGTCTTTTCCGGGCCGCTGTACAAGTCCATGAACGTTCAGCGCGACCGTATCCGCCTGCACTTCGCTTACGCAGACGGCGGCCTGACCACCCGTGACGGCAAGCCGCCCACCTGCTTCGAAGTCGCCGGCGCCGACGGGAAGTTCGTCCCCGCCCAGGCGAAGATCGAAGGCGAAACCATCATCGTCCGGTCGGACGAAGTGCCTGCCCCCACGCAGGTCCGCTTCGCGTGGGGCGCTGCCGACCAGCCCAATCTGGTCAACCGCGCCGGCCTGCCCGCGTCGTCGTTCCGCACCGCCGCCCAACAGTGACGAGACAAGGACCCGGGCATGCGGGAAGGTCGGGTGTGACACGCGGCGGACATTCGGGGGTTCAGGAACAAGACCCCGCATGGCAGCCCACCGCACGCCTGGGGGGGGCGCGACCGTTCGGTTCGCGCGCAGTCGGGTCCGCGTAATCATCGCGCGCGGACGGGGCGATCGGGTCGCGGTGCTACTGCTGTTCCATTCGCTCCCACAGCCGTCGGGTTATTGGTTGCGCACCGGCCCGGTCGGCTTCTTCGTCACGCACGACGACTCGCCGCGCCCGCAGCAGCCACCGCCCGCCGGCCAGCACGTCACAGACGTGTTGCGCTCCGAGCGCGAAGACCACGTGCGCCGCCAGGTTGTCCGAATCCAGCGGTGTCGCCGCGCGGTAGTCCGTCAGGACCACGTCCGCCACGCAACCGGTCTGCAACGCTCCCAACCTGACGTCGAGAATCCGTGACGCGAACTCCCCCGCTCGGGCCAGTCCCGCCAGCACCTGCGCAGGCGCGAGCGAAACCCCGTCCTGCCGCGCCGCCAGGTAGGCCAGGCGCGCCTCGCAGAACATGTCGCTGCCATGCCCGTCGGTTCCGAGGACGTAAGGCACCTTCGTCGCCGCCATCGGGAGTGTTCCCACGGCGTTGTTCATGTTCGATCTCGGGCAATGGGCCACCACCCCGCCCGCCCCGGCCAGGCGCGTGAGGGCCTCGACGTCGAGATGGGTGCAGTGTACGAACAACGAGTCGGTCTTGGAGAGCAGCCCGTGGTTGGCCAGGTGGTCGATCAGGAGTATCTGGAATCTTTCCTGACAGTGGTTTTCGTCGCACGAGTCTTCCGCCACGTGGATGTGCACGCCCCGGTCGAACTCGCCGGCGAGCTGGGCCAGCGCTTCGAGCGTCCGTTCTTCGAGCGTGAACGCCGCGTGCGCCCCCACCATGGCCGCGAACTGCGTGCTGGGATGGTCGATGCGTTTGGTCAGGTACCGCCGGTTTTCCTCGAGGCCGGCCTGGGCACCCTGCGGCCCGTGTCGATCCGTCGTCTCGTAGCAGAGGATTCCGCGCAGCCCGACCGCCGCGATCCCCCGTTCGATCAGGTCGAGCGAACCGTCGATCAGGTTCGGTGACGCGTGGTGATCGATCAGCGTGGTCGTCCCGCAGCGGAGTGCGTCGAGCGCGCCGATCCGCGCCGACGTTTCGATCGACTCCGCGTCATGGGCCCGATCCAGCCGCCACCAGATGCGCTCCAGGATTTCGGGAAACGTCTGCGGCGTTTCCGTCGGTGGTGGCATCCCGACCGCCAGCGCCGAGTAGAGATGGGTGTGTCCGTTGACCAGTCGGGGCAGCACCAGCCTCCCGCGGCAGTCCACCACCTCATCGTCCGCCTCGCGCGCCACGTTCGGGCCGCGCTCGACGATGATCCCGCCGTCGATCCGCAGTGCTCCGGCTTCAACCGCCGGCGGCCAGAAATCCACGATCAGCGCCTGATCCAGCACGATTCCCATCAGTCGATCCTCATCAGGTGGTACGAGTCTTCAGCCGGTAGTTTCCGTGATTCGCGCGGATTTGGCCAACGTCGCGAGGTGTGGCCTCTGCGCAGCTGCGGAAGGCCAACGATGAAGGGCCCGGGCATGGCCGGTGCGGGGCGCTGTCTCATGCCCGGCGTCCCGGCTGGTCTCGGAACCCCCGCGCGCCGTGGGCTGCCCCGGTTGGGTGCTCGCGCTACGGCACACGCTGCTCGCCCCCTTACCATCCGGCCGGCGCCGGATTACCATGACGTTTTCGCTCGCGGGCCGGCGGATGGGCCCGTACCTGCCAGCAGCGAGGTTGTCCGTGTCGTCCCTGCGTCACCATTGCGGACTGTTCGGAATCGTCAACCACCCGGACGCGGCGGAGCTGACCTACCTGGGGCTCTATGCGCAGCAGCACCGCGGCCAGGAGTCCGCCGGCATATGCTGCTCCGACGGCGAGTCGATCCAGCGCCGCGCGGGGATGGGACTGGTCACCGAAGCGATCCGCCCGGAGCACCTGCGCACGCTGCACGGCTCGGCGGCGATCGGGCACGTCCGATATTCAACAACCGGCTCGTGCAATGCTTCCAACGCGCAGCCGCTGCTCGCCAGTGCGGCCATGGGCCACGCGGCGGTGTGTCACAACGGGAACCTGGTCAACGCGGTGGCGCTGCGCGAGGATTACGAGCGCCGCGGGCGCATCTTCACGACCACCTCGGATACCGAAGTGATCCTGCACATGCTCGCCGACCTGGAATACCGCGAGCAGTCCGACCCGCTGGCGGCCGTGCTGCGGCACCTGACCGGCTCGTTCTGCCTGCTGCTGATGTACCCGGATCGCGTCGAGGCGGTGCGCGACCCGACCGGCAACCGGCCGCTGTGTCTGGGGCGGCTCGACGACGCCTGGGTCGTCGCCAGCGAAACCTGCGCGTTCGACCTGGTCAACGCCCGCTACGAGCGCGACGTCGAGCCCGGCGAGATCGTCACGTTGACGGCGGGCGGCGTCCGCTCCCGGCGTTTCGCCCCGGCGGAGAGCCCGCGCCGGGCGGGGTGCATTTTCGAGCTGATCTACTTTGCGGACCCCTCCAGCCGGATCTTCGAGGAAAGCGTGCATCTGGTCCGCCGGGCGATGGGGGCGGCGTTGGCCCGCGAGGCCCCCGCCGACGCCGACCTGGTGATCCCCGTGCCGAACTGCGCCCGCTGCGCCGCGCTGGGTTACCACGAGGAGTCGGGCATCCCGCTGGGACGCGGGTTCACGACCAACCACTACGTCGGACGCTCGTTCATCCAGCCGACCCAGTCGATCCGTGATCTGACCGTGCGGCTCAAGCTCAACCCGATCCGCGGAAGCGTCGAGGGCCGGCGGCTTGTGGTGGTCGAGGACTCGGTGGTGCGCGGGACCACGACGCGCGGCAAGATGCAGTCGCTGCGCGACGCCGGTGCGCGCGAGATCCACCTGCGCGTCGCCAGCCCGCCGATCCGCTATCCGTGCTACTACGGCATCGACTTTCCGCGCAAGGCGGAGCTGATCGCCGACCGGCGCGAGGTGGAGGAGATACGCCGGTTCCTCGAAGTGGATTCGCTGGCGTACCTCTCGCTGGAAGGGATGCTGTCGTGCGTGCGCGTCGGGGCCGAGGGGTACTGCACCGCGTGCTTCACGGGCGACTATCCGATCCCGATCGATGCCCGGTTCGTCAAGAACGTGTTCGAGCGCAACCAGCTCGTGTTCTTCGACGACCAGGCCGGCGGATAGGCCCTCGCGGCCGCTCAACTTCCCAGCTGTCGCCAGGCCTGGTCGATCGCCTTCAGGGCGTCGCGGCAGCCGGCGCGCAGGCAAACGTCGGCGTAAGCCGACAGCGGGGTGGCGTTGGGGTTGATCTCGATCATGCGGGCGCCGGCGCTCTTGGCGACATCGGCCAGCGATGCGGCCGGCTGCACCACGCCGCTGGTTCCGATCACGAGCAGAACATCGCAATGACGCGCGGCGGCGAAGGCGGCTTCGAGCGCACCGGAAGGGAGCATCTCGCCGAACCAGACGACGCCGGGCCGCAACCGCTGTCCGCAGTCGGGG
The DNA here is from genome assembly GCA_964428275.1 of uncultured Planctomycetales bacterium. Taxonomy (GTDB): domain Bacteria; phylum Planctomycetota; class Phycisphaerae; order UBA1845; family Fen-1342; genus JALSRY01. The sequence continues at coordinate 7,317 of CAYRXN010000062.1, forward strand.
CAGCGGGGGTCGGGGCCGAGGTCGTCGAGTCCCTGGATCGAGTAGGGGCAGGCGGTGCAGCGAACCACGTCGAGCCGCCCGTGCAGCTCGATGATGTTGTTCGAGCCGGCGAGGTGGTGGAGCCCGTCGACGTTCTGCGTGACGACGACCATTTCGGGCACGCGCGATTCCCATTCGGCGAGGATGCGGTGTCCTTCGTGCGGCTCGATGCGGGCCAGCGCCTCTCGGCGCTCGCGGTACCACGCCCAGACCTTCTGCGGATCGTGGGCGAACGCTTCGGGGGTCGCGAGCTCGGCGGGGTTGAACTTCGACCAGTAGCCCGAATCGTCGCGGAAGGTCGGTACGCCCGACTCGGCCGACATCCCGGCGCCGCTGGAGACACACACGCGCTGGGCGCTGAGCAGGTACTCGGCGGCCTGTCGAATCGCGGCATCGTCCATGAGCCATAGACTACAGTTTGCGCCGCGGCGTGTACACGCGTCGTGGCCGCGCAAGTGCAAGGTGCGCAAAAGAGGCCGCCCGGGGACGATTCGCTGCACGCGCAGGCTGCGACCGGGACTTATCGGCGGCCGGCGCCGGGCCTGCGCCGCGCCAGGGGGGGTAGTTTCTGACAAGCACAAACACGCACACCGCTGCGCACCCCGCAGAAACCGTAACACGGGAAAGTCCTGCTGATAATCCGCGGGTTCCGGGTCGAGAAACCGCTGTCCTCTGAATCAGATTCGCGCAATTCAAGGCCTTTGCTCGGGGACACGACGAAGGATTGGGCAAGTGCCCGCTTTGTCCTGTTACGCCGCTGGTGCGCGAGCGCTCTGCACACGCCGCGCAACCGCGCACGACACCACACCGGGAGCAACACGACCATGAAGCGTCGGCGCAAGAAGAACCGCAAGCACACCCCCAGCAAGTCGTCGCCCAACGTCGAGTCGCAGCCTGTTGCGCCCGACGCCGAGCAGCAGGCCGAGCAACCCGGCAAGCCGACGTTCGACGCCGAGGCACTCGAGCCGCGCATTCTGCTTTCGGCCACATGGGTCGATGCGGACACGGGCGACGTGCACGACGGACCGACCGACGGGAACGATCACTTCGTCGGCAGCGACCTCACCGACGACGTGCACGGACACGCCGGGGCCGACCTGATGGAAGGCCTGGCAGGCGACGACCACCTCTACGGCGACGACGGCGCCGACATTCTGTACGGTGGCGAGGGCAACGACGACCTGCGCGGCGGCGCCGGCGACGACGAGCTCTTCGGCGAAGCCGGCAACGACACGCTGCGCGGCGAAGACGGAGACGACGTTCTGCACGGTGGGGAAGGCGACGACTGGTTCGATGGCGGGACCGGGAACGACACGCTTCACGGCGACGCCGGGAAAGACATTCTCGCCGGCGGTGAAGGGGACGACGTGCTCCACGGTGACGCCGACAACGATGCGCTGTTCGGCGGCGCCGGCAACGACGCCCTCCACGGCGGCACCGGGGCCGACTCGCTCCGCGGAGATACGGGAGACGATTATCTCGACGGCGGGGCGGGCAACGACACGCTCGCCGGCAGCGCCGGTGACGACACGCTCCACGGCGGCGCGGGAGACGACATCCTCAACGGCGGCACGGGAACCGACACCGCCGACTACAGCGACGCGTCGGGCGGAGTGCGCGCCGACCTCTTCAGCGGTGAAGTCAGAGGGGCGGCCGGCAACGACCGGCTGACGGACATCGAGAACGTCACGGGTTCGCAAGCGAACGACGTGATCATCGGCAACCATGGCGACAACGTGCTCGATGGCAGCGCCGGAAACGACGTGCTGCTCGGGGCCGACGGGAACGACACCCTGCTGGGTGGGGACGGTCGAGACTATCTCAACGGCGGCGGCGGGGATGATACGTTGCGCGGCGGGGCCGGAAACGACTTGATCTGGGCCGGTCCCGGCAATGATGACATCGACGGCGGAGAGGGCAGCGACACCGTGGTGTATCACTTCGCCCAACACGGCGTTGACGTCGATCTCGAGGCCGGCACCGCCACCGGCGATGGAACCGACACGATTTCGAACGTCGAGAACGTCTACGGTTCGGGCCATGACGATCACCTGGCCGGTGACGATCACGACAACGTGCTGCGCGAGTTCTCCGGCAACAACACGATCGAAGGTCGCGGCGGCGATGACACGATCTACTCCGGCCGCGGCGACGACACGATCGACGGCGGCGAGGGAATCGACACGGTTTC
>CAYRXN010000064.1:0-21166 GCA_964428275.1 uncultured Planctomycetales bacterium
TCTCGATGGCGCCGAGACGCGAGCTATTATTGCGTGTTGCGGGCCTGCGGGTCAAGGAGGCGGGAGGACTTTCGGGCAACGGGGGCAGGGCAACCGCATTTCAAAGAGATTGCCCCGTGAGCAGCGAACGCCGGGCTCGTCAACCTCGTTCTCGGCGCTGAATCGCGGGTGCGGATGGTGGTGGGAGAATCAGTTTTCGGGTCGCCAGAATTAGAATGCGGTTGCCCTGGGCAACGGGGGGTGGGCGGAGGTTGTGGCGATCGGCCGTATCCGGGCGGATGTTTCCCGGCGTGGGACGGTGCTGATCCCGCATGCGCAGTCCGGGGCTCCCGAGGCGGTTCCTTCTGTGGCACATTTGCCGTCCGGCCCAAGCGCGGCTGCCACGCCATCCGGCCCAAGCGCGGCTGCTACGCCATCCGGCCCAAGCGCGGCTGCTGCGCCGGCGGCGCAAGCGCGACGCGATCACTGGCCGGGTGTGTGGCTATGTATCGTTCGGATCGGGCTGAATGATTCGAATCCGCCGATGGGTGTCGGCGTATTCGAGATCGACGTGGATCGTCGGGGCAGCCAGCGCGCGGGGGAAGCGGTCAGCCCATTCGATCGCCACCACGGCATCGCCGCGTGCGAGCATCTCTTCGAGCCCGAGGTCGAGCAGTTCGGCGAGCGAGCCCAGTCGATAGGCGTCGCAGTGGTAGAACGTCAGTCGGCCTTCGTATTGGCGCACAAGCACGAACGTAGGGCTGACGACGGGCTCGTCGCCGGGAACATCGAGCCCCAGCGCCAGTCCCCTGGCGAACTGCGTCTTGCCGGCCCCCAGCGGTCCGCACAGCTCGATCAGTTCGCCGCCGCGCAGTTGCTCGCCCAAGCCGCGACCGTGGGCGACCGTTTCGTCGGGGCTGCGCGAGATCGTTTCAATCACTCGGGTCACGAAAATGCTCCCAGCCGCGTATCTCGACCGCGCGCGTCTGCCCCGCCGGGTTCCGAAGCAGCAGCGCCCGTTGTGCGATCGCCTGCCCCAGTGGCAGCAGCCCGAGCGCCCGGCACTCTGCGTCCGGTGTCGTTGCAGGGATCGCCACGATCAGCTCGAAGTCTTCGCCGTCGTACAGCGCGTGCTCGCGGGGGGCGCGACCGGTCTTCCGCGAGAGGCGCAGGGCGTCGGGGTGGATCGCTGCTTCGAGCGCATCGGTGTCGATTTCCGCGCCGCAGCCTGAAGCTTCACACATGTGCCAGAGATCGATCGCCAGCCCGTCGCTGATGTCGATCATCGCGTGAGGGGCCAGTCGCCGGTTGATCTCGAGCGCCGTGTGAATCCGTGGCTTGGGCGACAGGTGACGCCCGAGTAACGATCCGCCCACCGGTCCGCTGACGTAGAATCTGTCGCCCGGCTGGGCGCCGCTTCGAAGGACGGGGGGATACTCCGCGTCGGGCCGCGCGGCGATGGTCACGGCCACGACGGTCGGCTGCGGCCAGCTGTTGGTGTCGCCGCCGACGAGTGGACACCCGAACTCCGTGCCGCAATCACGAAGTCCCCGGTGCAGTTCCAGGGCGTCTTCCATCGACATGCGCTCGTCGAGCGCCACGGCGCAGAGGGCTGCCACGGGAATCGTCGCGCACGCGGCGCAGTCGCTCAGGTTGACGGCCATTGCCTTGCGTCCGATATCCCGCCAGGCGTGTTCGTCACTGCGAAAATCCACGCCGTCCATGAGCATGTCCGTGGACCAGAGCAACCGGTCTGCTTCGGCGCCGATCGAAGCCAGGTCATCGCCGAACGGGACGCCGGCGCGGGCCGTCGGCAGTTCGGCACCGATGCGCACGATCAGGGCGCGCTCGCCGCGGCGCGCGTCGTCGGCAGGCTTGTGGTTGGTCGCTTCCCGCTGGGCCACGATGACACTCCAGGCCGCAATGATACCGCATGGCCACGAATTTCGGCGCGATTCACGGTAACCGGCGAGCCGCTGGGGTGTGACCGGAACTCCTGGCAACCGCCGATTCCGCGGGCCAGGCCCTTCGCTGAGGCCCCATGAACGGCGCTGGTGGCGCGACGTGGCCCTGCGGTCACCAGGATCAGCCCCACCCGGCGCCGGGACGATGACATCTCCGCGCGGAATGATCGCAGAACCGCTTGCGATTGTGAATGGTGGTCGGTCCCCCGTGGCTGCTGCTTCCTGAATCGCCGTCGGAAGCGCTGCCAGCCGGGGCGGCCGGCGCGCCTGGCGCAGGCGGTTCCCGAAGGTTACGCCGGACGATCCGGTCCTGCTCGTGGAGACGACTGAATGAACCTACCGGCATCGCGGGTGTCGCGGGCGCTTGTATTTGACCGAGTGGTCCTTGTGGTCGAGCACCGCGCCGCCTCCGGCGGGAACGACGACGGCGTAGACGCGCAGATGTTTGGGATTGCAGATCGCGGGGCCGGCGACGATCGCGCGGATGGTCGATTCGAACTCGATCTCGTGATGTTCGATCTCGGAGGGGCGGCGCAACGGAACGATGATCCGCACGGGGCGTCCCTCGGGGCCGCGGACCGCCCGACCGTGCTCCGCCAGAGTCAGGACGAGGTCGAAGCGCTCGCACGCCGGCGGGTTCTCGATCTCGACTTTGTAGCGTACGCGCAGCGACCAGTCGCCGCCCGCTCGCCGAATCTCGGGCTTGAGCTTCTCAATGTCGAAATCGGGCCGGTGGTGATGGTGGCCGGCCTGCGCCGCCGAGCCGCCCAGAGTCGCCACCGCTGCCAGCGTCAGACCGATGCGTAAGAACGTGCTGCGCGTCGTACCGCTCGTCATGATGAACCTCCGCGTCGCGTGCCGCGTAACCAGCCAGCACAGACACGCGCCGGGAAGATAGGTTGGCGAGCAATCAACGCCCGCCGCGAGCCCGGCGTCGGTGGCGCTCGGGAACGCGGTGTCGAAGCAGCACAACGTGCGGCAATGCTGCGGAACCCCTCTTCTGCGGGCTTGAAACGCCGACAGGAGAAAAAACGGCGCTGTGGTCGCCTCCCACCTGCTCACTGCGCCCGGGTATGGGGCGCTCGCGGAGCGTGCTACGTGCCGCAGCCGTAGTCGGCCAGCAGAATCGCCAGGTCGGCCAGGTCGGTTGTACCGTCGCCGTCGAGGTCGCCGCCTGCGTCGATCCCGTAGGAGGCGAGCAGGACGGCCAGGTCGCCGAGGTCGGTATCGCCGTCGCCGTCGAGGTCGGCCGCGCAGCCGGCGGCGGGGGCATGCGCCCGAATGTCACAGGAGATAATAACCGTGCCGCTGCCGGGGAACAGATCTCCTTCGAACATGAACCGGGTGCCCTCCCACTCGACGGGGTCGGAGATGCGCGCGGTAAACACGCGGGTCATATCGCCCTCGACGCCGTCGGCCTGGGTGGTCTCAGGCGGCAGGACGTCCATGGGCTCGCTGCCGACGGGCTGTCCGGCGGCCTGGGGCGCGACGAATTCGAGCCAAACGAAGGTGTCGGGACCGGTAACGGGGAAGCCGTCCCAGGTGTAGTGCAGCTCGACGGCGACCTCGATCGGTCCGTTGGACGGCGCCGGCAGGTTCTCCACGAACACGGCGAACGTCTCGTCCGGCCCCATGTTATCGTGTACGAAGCTGTCCGTGCTGCGATACTCGGCGGTGTCCCACCAATCGGGATAGGTGATCTGCGCGTTGGCAGCACAGAGGACGAAACCGGAAACGACGGCGAGTACGGACAGGCGCTGAAGCGCTCTCACAATGCAACCTCCCTTGGATCAGCGAGTTACAGTTGACGGGTGTGCCAGGTGGCCCCCATTTCGGCCACTGGCGGGCGTCATCGCGACGCGGTCGAGCGTTCACGAGCCACAGGACCGGCGGTTACGGGTCCGCAACGGGGGCGGTCGCGTGCGCGCGGCTTTGACTCGGGATGAACCCCATGCTCCTACGTTCAAAGCTAGCAATCACCGGCCTGAGGTGCAAGCCTGATTGCGCTCGGTGGCTCTGTTGGGTTCCTGCACGATGCGGCGGGATACGACCGGGGCTCTACACGACTCACCGCTGATTTCTTCGCGTCTCGCGAAGGTTTCTCGCGACGTTGGCCATCGGAGCCAAGTTGGCCGGCCTCTGCCCGGCAGCAGTCCCGCAAGAAATGCAACACTCTTTCCTGACCGGTGTTCGCGATGGCCCGGCGCTGGATCGTGCCGGGCGGAGCCCGGCCTACAGCGGTTCCTGACTCACTCCCTTGTCGTGTTGCCTCGTTGCCTTCGTCCTCATGTCCCTTGGTCCCTCAGTTGCGGCCGAAGGCCGCGCTGCGTGGTCTCATGCGCCGCCGGTTGCAAACCGGTGCCGCAGGATCCTGCTGCGCTTTTGAGTGTGGCCTCGCCGCGGCGCACCTTCTCCGCCAGTTCGCGACATTCGGCGAGCAGGGCGTCGAGCATTTGTGATTCGGGCACCGTCTGTTTCTGACGGCCCTGGACGTAGATGATGCCCTTGCCGCGGCCGGCGAAAATGGCCACGTCGGCGCCTTCGCATTCGCCCGGGCCGTTGACCACGCAACCCATCACCGCCACCTTGATCGGCAGCGTGATCTCGCGGGCGAGCTTGCGCCGAACGTCGGTCACGAGCTTGAACAGATCGACCTCGATCCGCCCGCAGCTCGGGCAGGCGATCAGCTCGGGCTCGGTGCGCGGGCGCAGGCCGAGACAGCAGAGCAGTTCCTTGCCGTCCTCGACCTCGCGCACCGGGTCGGCGGCGTAGCTGATGCGGATCGTGTCGCCGATGCCGTTGGCGAGCAGCGTGCCCAAAGCGGCGATCGAGCGAATGCGCCCGGTCTCCGGCGGTCCGGCGTGCGTGACGCCGAGGTGCAGCGGGTAGTCGTAACGCGCGCTGATGGCGCTGTAGGCGTCGATCACGATCCGCGGGTCGATGCTCTTGGCGGCGAGGACGACGTCGTGAAAGTCGGCCTCGTCGAAGATGCGCAGGTACTCGTCGAGCTTTGCCAGCATCAGGCGGATCAGGCCGGCGTCATGGTCTTCGGCCAGCGAGCTCTGCTCGGCGGCGCGCCGCTGCTTGTCGCGGCGTTCGACGACGCCGCCCTCGTTGACGCCGACGCGGATCGGGATGGAGCGTTCCTTGCACGCGGCGATGACGCGCAGTACCTGCTTGCGATCCTGGATATTGCCCGGATTCAGGCGGATCTTGGCGACGCCGGCGCGAATCGCTTCCATCGCGCGCTCGAAGTGGAAATGCACGTCGGCGATGATCGGCACGGGGCTGGCGGCGAGGATCTCGGGCAGCGCCTCGGTGTCGCGCTTCTCCGGCACCGCGACGCGGACCAGGTCGGCCCCGGCCGCCGCCAGTCTGCGCACCTCGGCGATGCAGGTGTCGATCTCGTGCGTGCAGCCGGAGGTCATCGACTGGAGCGCGACGGGCGCGCCGCCGCCGATCCTGACGTTTCCGACCGATACCTGCCGCGTTTTCCTGCGGGGTGTCATGCGGTCTCCTGTTGCGCGGGGCCTTCGCCGGTGGGAGATTCTATCATTCCTGCGGCTCAGGCGTTGGGGCGACGCGGCGCAGGAACGGGCGGGGCGGCCGGACGGGGAAGGAGCCTCCGCATGCCGGATGCCTCGCCCCGCGGTCGGGCGGGCTCGGAGCGGGCGGGGTGGCGGCGGTCCCGGGCACTCGGGGCGTCCTGCGGCTCGGGGCCGTTGAGCAGCTCGAAGAACTTGCCCGTCGTCGAGCAGAGGTAGGTCGTGTACTGTCCGATGCGGTAGGTCATCGCCGCGATTTCCTCTTCCTGGTCGTAGAGCGTCTCGCGGCGTTTGAGCAGATCGTCGATGTTCAACTCGTTGCGCTGATACTCCGCCAGTCCCTTCTCGTAATCCGCCCGAAAACGCTTCAGGCTGCCTTGCAGGTTGTCGCGGCTGGCCCGCAGCGTCTCGATGCGCACGATCGACTCGAGCGCGTCGGCGAAGATCAGGTCCTCGCGGGCCTCGATCGCCCGCGTGTAACGGGTGATATCCGACTGCGCCTGGCGCATCAGGCTGTTGGTCACGCGCCGATCGACCGCGCTGACCTCCAGTCCGCCCGTGACCGACCAGTCCGAATGATCTCTCCAGCGGTCGCCCCCCTCCAGGTCCGCCTGGCCGTTGAGGAACAGCGCCACGTCCCAGCGGCCGCGTTTGGCCAGGTCGAGCTGCGCCTCGGCGTTGCGCACCGCGTTGCGCAGCGTCGCCAGCTCGGGGTCGGTCTTGAGCGCCTGCTGCACGAGCTGCTCGCGTGACATGCCGTCGAACGGGTCGAACGGCGTGTCGATCAGGTCGAGCTCGGCGTAGAACGGCAGCCCGCATTCGGCCTTGAGCCGGGTCAGCAGGATCTCGTACTCGCCGGTCGTTCGCTGGATGTCGGCTTCGACGCGCGAAATCTCGGCCTGCAACCGCTGGCGATCGGTCGTCACGTCGCGCCCGGTGATCGACTGGGCGATCTGCAGCGCGGCCTCGAGGTCGGCCTTCCAGCGTTTCAGGCTCTCGATGTCCCGTTTGGCGAACAACACGCGGTGAAACCGTGACAGCGCGCGGCTGATCTGGTTGCGCACCTGCTTGATGTAACCCAGCCGCGTGTCGTTGAGCTCGTTTCGGCGAAAGATGTCTTCGCTGGCGCGCTCCAGACGCTTGCGCGACGCCCACAACGGGTAGCGGACGCTGGCCGACACGTAGGGCTGGTTGCCGGTGGCCTCTTCGATCGTCTCGGAGCGAAAGCCCATGCCGACTTCCATTTCGGTCGTGTCGAAGAACTGCTTCTTGAGTCCGAGCTCGATCGCGTGTTTGCGCTCGCGGGTCACGTCGATCAGGTCGTCCTCGGTCGGCTCGCGCGATTCGTTGACCGTGTTCGAGAGCGTCACGCTGGGCGTCAGCGCGTCGCGCGAGACGTAGAAGAAATCGTAGCGGGCCTCTTCCGACTTGAACCGCGCATAGCTCGACTTGATGTCCGGCTGGTGGTTGAACGCCGTCTCGATCACCGAGAGCGGCGACAGCTTGACGACCGTGCCGTGATCCGTCAGGCGCAGCCGCGCCGGATCGGCGGGTTTCTCCACCACCGCCGGCGCCGGCAACTGGAGCTTGTCGTTGACGCGGGCCGACGGCTGGCTGCCTGCGCAGCCGGCCAGCGACGCCAGCAGAACGATACCCGCCCGGCGCACGAGCGCACGGCGGCAGGCGGGGCTGCGCGCCGGAGGACAATCGCCGTCCGGGAGTCGCTCGGCTGACCGCCGATCGCATGATCGCAACAGCGGCCGTGCGCAGTATTCCGGAGAAACCGTGCCCGAAAGCTCGATGGGAGCGCCGCTGCGTTTCATCGCCATCCGTTTGAAATCGTCGTGTGCCGGCATCGTCTCGCTCGTCCTTGAACTGCGAAAGCCGCGTGTCGGTCGGGTTCCCCCCCCTCGAAGCGACCGAGACCGCCGGGAAGGGGGCGCTTCCTTCTGCCCCACGGGGCATCGGCGTCGGGTCGCTTCACGCCCGGTCCTCGCCTGCCGGGCGATGTCCGGGCTCCGTCCCGGACGGTGTTGCAGCCACGTAACGGGTGCAGGTGCGCGGCAGGGTGAGTCAGCTCCGCCAAACCCGGCGCGCGGCTACAGGTTACGGGATATCCCGGCCGCGCACCAGCCCGCCGGTTCAGGCCGCTTGTTCAGGGGGATTCAAGCGCCGGACGCCCCGCACGCGGAGCGCCCGGCCACAGGATGGAGCAAGACCCGGGCGGAAGTCCTCCCGCCGGCTGAAGCGGGACAACCGCGGCGGCGCCGTCTCTCAGGCGCGCTCGCCGCGGCGGCCGGCTCGGCGGCGCTGGCGGCGCAGCGGTTCCTCTTCGTCGCCGCGTGAGGGCTGATCGGGTGGGAGCCGGGAAGCGATGTCGGCGGTCGTTTCGCCGGCAGGCCGCAACCCGCCCTGGAAACCTCGTCCCTGACGCGCGGGCCGCGCGCCGGAGGCGCTCGCGCCTCGAAACGCGCGCGCTGCGGGACGATCGCGCCCGGGGCCGGTTTGCACGCTGCCTTGCGCATACCACACAAAGCCCGCCAGTCCGGCCACGGCCACCGCGAGCAGCCCGACGCCGGCGAACAGGCGTCGCCGGGCCGCGGCGCGGCCGACCGGTCCCCCGTTGGCGGACCAGACCCACCGCCGAACCAGGGCGCAGACCCAGGTCCAGTGCAGCGCCACGTGAACGACGAGCAGCCCCACACCGGCCAGCGCCAGCCACCAGTGCACGTCGCCCCAGTCGTGCCGTCCCAGGCCCCAGAGCGTGCGTCCGGCGCCGCGTCCGCCGCCGCCGCCGCTGCCGGCGGGCAGGACGTAGCGGACGATCAGGCCGGTCGCGGCGAGGCCGAGCATCACGAGGAGCGAAACAAGGTCGATGAGGAAGTTGAGCGTTACGCGTTTCATGGTGCGTCCTCCATGCAGAGTCGGAGGGATGACAAGCCGGGACGCAGGGGCTCGCGTCGCGTGGCTGAAGGCGGGCCGCCCGAACCGGGCGACCCGCACTTCTGGCCGTTTCCTCCGCGGTCAGCCGGCACAGGCCCGATCTCTTTTCCCGGCGTCGTACGGGTGACGGGGGAAACCGCCGGGGTCCGAGGGTGGGTCGTCCAGGCGCCGGGCTCCCCCGCGGCGGTCACGACCGGCCACACCCGATCGGTCAGCCGTCCTGGCAGCTTCCGTCGCGGAGGCGAAGCTGGTCGCCGTTTCCGCTGCCGCCGCCGCTGCCGTTGCCGTTGGAGCCGCCGTACTGATAGGCGTTGCCGTCTCCCTCGCACGACCCGTCCTGAAGCCGTTGGCGAATCTGATCGCCCGCGGCCGGGTCGCTGTCTTGCGAAAGGAAGTCGAGTTTGACGCCGTCGATTCCGGCGACGATCGCCTGCACGTCAGCCGGCAACCCCGAAACCGCAATCTCGTCGCAACCCGTGGCTGCACCCAGCAACAGCAACGGACACAGAAAAACCAGCATGCGTTTCATCATCGTCTTCTCCGTGGTTGAGGGCGTCGCCAGCAAATCACACTTCCTGGCCGACCCGACGCCCGTGGTCGGCTCATTGCGGCTTGGGACCGGTCCGTCGACAATCGCCGCGTTCGTTGGGTTCAACGCCCGACCGCAGGAATCCCGGCGGTGGTGCGTTGAGAATTACGAAAGGAATCTCACCGCCCGTGAGCGCGGAGCCCGACAATCCGGACTGCACGCATCTGAGCGACCACGAGCTGATGGCCCGCGTGGGCCGCCGCGATCGTGCCGCGCTGGCCGAGCTCGTGCGCCGGCATCAGAACCAGGTGGTCGGGTTGGCCACGCGATTCCTCGGCCGGGCCGACCTGGCCGAGGACGTTTGCCAGGATGCGTTCCTCCGCATCTTCGAGCGAGCGGGGAGTTACCGTCCCGAGGCGAAGTTCACCACGTACCTGTACCGCATCGTGGCGAACCTGTGCTGGGATTATCGGCGCCGGGCGGCACGCCGCACGCGGGTGGGCCAGCCCCCGGAAGCCGGCACGTTCGAGGCGGACGCCGTGGTGGCGGCGCAGCGGCGGGAACGCCGGGAGGCGGTTCGACAGGCGGTGGCGCAGCTTCCCGATCGGCAGCGGCTCGCCCTGATTCTCCATCGGTTCCAGGGCATGGGGCACAAGGAGATCGCCCAGGTCACGGGCTGGACCACCAGCGCCGTGGAATCGTGCCTCGTCCGGGCCTACGGCCGTCTGCGGGAATGGCTGGCGGATTTGAAAAACGAGTAGAAAACGAAGAAAAGGGGCCGCGATTTGCCGCCGGGATCGGATGGCCGGTGCGTTGAATGAGGTAGAGGCTGGGCTATGAATCACGTGAGCGAGACAGATCTGATCAGGCTGGTGGCGGGCGAACTCCACGAGGCGCGACGAGAGGCCCTCCGGCGACACATCGAATCGTGTCCGGCGTGCCGGCAGGCGTTCGAACGGCAGCAGGCCGTCGCCGCGCTCCTGGGGGCGTGGACGATCGAGGCGGAGCATCCCGACTTGTGGCCCGCGATTCAGCGGCGTCTCGACTCGCCGGCGCGGCCCGATACCCTGCCGCTGCGCGTTCGTATCGGCCGCATCACGCGGGTCGCGGCCGCGGTCGCGCTCGGTGTGGGGCTGGGTTATCTGTCGGGCCGTATCGCCGGCGACGTGCGCCAACGGAGTCGCGCCGCGGTCGCCGCCGTCGATGACGAAGAAGCGTTGCGCGCGATCGACTTCCACGTCATCGAATCAACCTCGCCCGCGGGCCTCTATACGGTGGTGTGCGAGCTGGCAAACGAACCTCCACAAACGGAAGCGAAATCATGAAAAAGTGGCGCAACAGCATGTTGGCGGCGGTGTTCGCCGCGTGCGTAGGGGGCAGTTTCGTGATGACCTACGCGTGGCAAGCGCCGCCGGTGCGGCGCGGCGCAGACGCGGAACCTTCCCAGCCGGACCAGATCCTCGGGCGCTGGCTGCGGTTGATGCCGGAGCAGGCCCGGCAGATTGCCGGCGTCGATCCGACGTTCGCCGAGGAAAGTGCCCGCCTTCAGGAACGGCTCGAAGCCGAGCGGGAGAAGCTGGCCGACCTGTTCGAGCAAGCCGACGCGACCGACGAAGCCATCATGGAGCAGGTCGAGGTCGTGATCGAAATCCACGATCGGCTCGAACGCCGGGTGGCCCGGCACCTGCTGGCCCTGCGGCCCCATCTCAACGAGCAGCAGCGATCGAAGCTCTTCCGGCGCTGTGCCAGGGGAATCCGCGAGTCCGGGCATCGCGGCTGGCGGCACGGTCGCGGCGGCGGGCCGGGTGGTGGCGGCGGACGCGGTCGCGGCGGACACGGCGGCGCGATGGGCGCCGGTGGCGGAAACGGCAACCACGCCGGGATGGGAGGCGGCGGGGGCCAGGGACGCGGGCGGGGCGGCGCCGACGGCTTCCGCGGCCGCGGCGAACATGGCGAGAGCTGTCAGGGCCGTGCGGACGACGGTTGCCGGGAGCGCGGCGACCAGCGGGGAACCGGTGGCGAGGACGGTCTGCGCCGGCGAGGCGGCCAACGAAAAGGGGCCGTGGACGACGGTTGCCGGGAACGCGGCGGGCGGCGCGGTGGCGAGGACGGTTTCCGCCAGCGCCACGGCCAGGGCCGGGCAGGGCGGGGGGATGGTTTTCGTCGGGACGGCAAGCGGTGTGAGCAAGACGCCGGTGACGGCCGGCTGGAACGCGGGAACCGCTCGCGCGCCGGTGCCGGGCGTGGTCAGGGCTACCACCGCGGGAACAACGGCCGCGGCCGCAGATAGCAGATCAATCGGAACCAATGGGCTCGGCGCATCGGGGTCCGTTTCGAACCCGCGGCGGGCGAACCGGGAGCTCAAACCCCGTACTCGGCTGAGTGCGGGGCGTCCCGCCCGGACTTCGAGCGACCCCCTGGAGGGACGCCGAGCCCTTCTGCTTGCCCCCGGTTCTCCGTCGCGAGGACCGGGGGTTCAGTTCTTGCGGAAACGCTGTTCGTGGACGCGCCAGCCTTCGCGGACCAGGTGCAGGCCGTGGATGCAGTTCTCGAACTCTTCGCTGAGCTGCTGGAGCAGCGACGGGGCCGGTTCGCTTTCGGGATCACTCAGCTCGCTGGCGATCGAGTAGCCGCGCCGACCCTGGACCACGAATTCGCCGAGCCGATCACGGCCGCGCCGGCCGCGGAGACTCTCGGGATACACGCCGGTCCAGAACAGGGTGAAGTCCCCCACGTACCGGCTGATGAGCCGGCGGCGGGTGACCTCGTCCACGTCGGGACCGAGATAGGCCTCGGCTTCGGCTCGCGACAGATCGCGGATCACTTCGCCGTCTACCGTCCGGAGGCGGTAGATTGCGTCGATGTGTACGAAATCGGCCAGCATCCGGCTGAGATAGTCGGTCAGCCGGGGGTCGCAGATGCCGATCTCGGTCATGAACACCTGCTCGACCAGGCCGCGGAACAGGGCCCGCAGCGGGTGGTTTTCGGGAACGGACGACTGCATCATCAACCCTCAGTCCAATTGCCCTCGCTACTCATATTATTCATATCGAATCCGCCCGGTTCGCGGGCAATTCGCAAACGACGCGCGCACGCGAGCGGTGCCGAAACGGACCGGCATGCCGCGCAATGCGTTAATGCTTTGTGGGTAAAACGGTTACGTGAACCCGAGCGGTGTCGCTCAGGAGCGGTGCTCGGCGCCCGACATCCGCGGGCGGGACCGCCGCGGGCCGCCGTGATTGTGGGGCGGGCTGCCTTCGGGACGTCCGAAGATCATCCGGCCGGCGGACGTTTGCAGAACGCTCGTGACCGAGAGCGTGACTTCCTCGTTGATCCGATCACGGCAGTTCTCGGCGACGATCATCGTACCGTCTTCGAGGTAGCCGACACCCTGGCCCACTTCCTCGCCGGGTTTGATGATCTTGACGCGGATCGTCTCGCCGGGCAGCACGACCGGCTTGAGCGCGTTGGCCATGTCGTTGATGTTGATGACGTCCACGCCGCGTAACTGTGCAATCTTGTTGAGGTTATAGTCGTTCGTCACGACCCGGCCCTCGATCTTCTTCGCCAGCTCGACCAGCTTCTGATCGACGTCCGAGTTCTGCTCGATCGCCGGCAGCCGCGTGTCGGAGATCTTGATCTCGATCTTGTCGTTGGTCTGGAGCTTGTTGAGCATGTCCAGACCCCGGCGGCCACGGTTGCGCTTGAGTTTATCGGAACTATCGGCGATCGCTTGCAGCTCCTGGAGCACGAACCGCGGGATGATCAGCGGCGAGTCGATGATCCGCGTGTCACAGATGTCCGCGATGCGGCCGTCGATGATGACCGACGTGTCGAGTACGAGCGGCCGGTTGCCGCGCGTCTGCTTGGCGAACTCCACATACGGAATCACAAACCTAATGTCATCCTTGGTTTGCAACACGAAACTGATCGTCAGATAGCAGCAGACCACGCCGATCATCAGCTTGATCGCACCGAGGATGCTCGTGCCCACGAGCCCTGGAGCGGACGATTTGACGAGCAGGTCGATGACGAGCCCGAACCCCCAAGCGGCCACCATCCCGACGACCAGCCCCAGAAACGCGCCGGAGAGGGCCGCCAGCGACTTCCGCGGCAGGAAGAGATCGACGCCGATGAGGACGCAAGCGACACCCAGTGCCGCGAGGACGAAGCCGTAACGCGCGGCGTTGCCCGAGAAGTCGTCTCCAACGGTATATGCGATGCCGGCCAATACCAGAACCAGCAAAGCGCGCAAACTCCAAAGCAGCATGATGCGCTCCTGTTATGATGCTTCCCGTCGGTTCCGGATGATCATCGGAATAATCGCACGGCCTCCGACGGGGAAAGACTGCTCTATTCTAACGCCACCCAACCGTTCCAGCTACCAGCATAGACGCGGAATACCGCAGAATCAGGCCGGTTTTTGCCTCCAGGATGACCATTTTCTCCCAAATCGTACGTCTCGGCTCGATCGTCGTGCGGCGAAACGCTCCAGGCGGCGCCGGTTTCTTGTACACTGTTGGGCCGAACGAGCCGCACCGCGGCGCTTGTCGGCGAAATGCCCCCGCGTTTGCGCCGACCGAGGACCACCGATGAATCGCCAGGCCGAACGAGTAGTCTCTGCGGCGACCGATAGACGCGCAGCCCGCGAGCAACGCCGGGTCCGTGAGGCGCGGGCCGCGCTGCGACACCTGAGCCGCGCCGACGACCGCCTGGCGGCGATCATCAAGCGCGTCGGTCCCCATCGTCCGATAATCACGCCCAATCCGTTCGCGGCCCTGGTCGGGTCGATTCTTCAGCAGCAGATCTCGATGTCGGCGGCGGCGGCGGTCCATAAGCGGCTCCGCGCAGCCTGTGCGAATAAACGGATCACGCCGACGAGCATTCTGGCGCTGTCGCAAGACGAGTTGCGCGCCGCGGGGATCTCGCGTCAGAAAGCGGCCTACCTTCACTCGCTGGCCGAACATTTTGCCTCGGGGACACTCAGCACGCGAAAGCTTCGGCGGATGTCGGACGAGGAAGTGATCGAGGCGACCACGCGCGTCAGGGGCGTGGGGCGCTGGACGGCGGAAATGCTGCTCATTTTCTGTCTGGAGCGGCCGGACGTCTGGCCCATCGACGACCTCGGACTGCGGAAGGCAGTCCGTAACTTTTTGGGAATCAAAGACTTGCCCGACGTCGCCACGATGAATGCGGTCGGCGAGCCGTTTCGGCCTTATCGGACGTATGCGAGCTGGTATCTCTGGCGGTCGCTCGAAGGGCCGCTGATGCCGGGGGTCGCGGTGATCTGATGGGCGGCGTGCGAGCAGCGCGATCCGACATAAGGGCCGACCAGGGATTGCAGGAGGCGTTGTCGTGAATCTGGTTCTGTTCGAGGATGAGGGCTACGAGCGGCTCTTGCCGCTGGTTTGGCTGCGACCCGCGTGGCAGCTTCGCTGCGGGCGCGATCGGCTGATCGACAAGATCAGGACGCACCTCGGCGCGCGGATCGTTGGGGCGCTGTGTCGGCCGGAGCTTCGGGATGTGGTGGCCGACGAGCTCGAGCTGGATGCCCGGGAGCCCAGCGAACCGGTCACGCTGGTCAACGCCCGGCTGCTGGTTCGCGGCGACGTGGCCCCTCCCGCGGCGGGGGCGGCCTGGGTCTGCGATGATGAGATCCTGGCGGCGACGGTTGCGCCCGAGGCGTTCGAGACGCTGGACGCCGGGATGTTCCTCGATCCGCGGCGTCGGGCCGACTGGGTCGCGCGGCTGCGGCCCGAAGGGCCGCCCGCCGAGGTTGGCCTGATTCGCTATCCGTGGGACCTGATCGGAGCCAACGAAGCCGAGCTGCGCCGACAATGTGTCGCGGGCGGGCGGACGGACGGCGAGGTCCACCCGGCAGCGCATCTGCTCAATCCCGGCGAAATCCACGTCGGGGCCGGGACGCGGATCGGCCCGGGCGTCGTGCTCGACGCCGAGCAGGGTCCGATTCACATCGACACCGGCGTGCGGATCGAGCCGCACGTGGTCGTGCAGGGGCCGTGTTTCATCGGGCGTGATTCGATCGTTCGGGCTGGCGCCGTGCTCCGCGAGGCGATGAGCATCGGGCCGGTCTGTCGCGTCGGTGGCGAGTGTGCCGCGAGCATCTTCCAGGGGTATGCCAACAAGCAGCACGACGGGTTTCTCGGCCACAGTTTCGTCGCCTGCTGGGTGAACATCGGGGCGGACACGGTCACGAGCGACCTGAAGAACACCTACGGAACGATTCGCGTCGCGATCAACGGGGAGCCGGTCGAGAGCGGCCAGCGGTTCGTCGGATCGTGCATCGGCGACCATTCCAAGACCGGGATCGGGACGATCCTGCCGACGGGGTGCGTGATCGGTGTCGCCTCCAACGTCTTCACGCAGGCCGGCGTGCCGAAATTCGTCCCCTCGTTTGCCTGGCTGACGATGGACGGCATGACGCACTACCGCGTCGACAAGGCCATCGAAATCGCGCGCACGGTGATGAGCCGGCGGGAATGCGACCTTACGGACGCGCAGGCGGCGCTGCTGCGCACCGTGGCCGACCAGGCCCGCGCCGTGGAGGCCGCGGGCTGGGGGAAGTGACGGACCGAGCGCGGGATCACGAGTCCTCCGGTCGAGACTCGGTCTCACAAGTGACCCGACCCTGCGCACGCGCATCCAGGTGGGGCGGTTGCATCACGTTGGGGATGCGCCCCGTGCCCAGGTCTGCTCCTCAGCGACACGATGGATAGCGAATGGAGAATGCCGAATGGCGAATGGCGAATGGCCTTTCGCTCGCTCGTCGCCTTGTTGCCTCCGCCACTCCGTCCCTCTGTCCCTCTGCGCCTACGTGCCTCGTTGCTTTCGTCCCCGCGGTCCTCGATTCCAGTTATCTCAGAGCCCGGCCCACGGGGGCTTCAGTCCTTCTCGAAGCCACCGCCTTGAGGCGGTGGTGGTCTGCCAGTTCACACGCTTCGGCTCGGAGGTCGGTCCGGGAGTGGCTGCCCCCCAGAGATTGAAGGTTGGCCCAAGCTTCTGGTCGCGCCGCCGCGGCGTTTGCGCCGGCGGCGCTGGTGCGGAAACGCGCGAAAACCCTTATAATTCGCGTGTTTGGCGCGGCCGCGGCGCTGCGGCCGGCTGGTGAGCCGGCGCGGCGCGGACCCGGGGGATCGCTGGCCGGCGTGAACGCGGACATGGAACCGAAATGAGCGAAACGCAAGAAAGCAGGAACATCACCACGCCGATCGCGCGGGAGATGCAGGAGTCGTATCTGACCTACGCCATGAGCGTCATCATGGCCCGGGCGCTGCCCGACGTGCGCGACGGGCTCAAGCCCTCGCAACGCCGCATCCTCGTGGCCATGAACGACCTCAACCTGCGCCCCAACGCCAAGCACCGCAAGTGCGCGAAGATCTCCGGCGATACCAGCGGCAACTACCATCCCCACGGCGATACGGTCATCTACCCCACGCTCGTCCGCATGGCCCAGGAATGGAGCATGCGCTACCGCCTGATCGACCCCCAGGGCAATTTCGGCAGCATCGACGGCGACCCGCCCGCAGCGATGCGCTATACCGAGGCGCGCCTGGCCCCGCCGGCCGCCGAGATGCTCGCCGACCTCGACAAGGAAACGGTCGATTTCGAGGACAACTTCGACGGCACCCGCAAGGAACCGGTCGTTCTGCCCAGCCGCTTCCCCAACCTGCTCGTCAACGGCTCGGAGGGGATCGCGGTCGGCATGGCCACGCGGCTGCTGCCCCACAACCTGGGCGAGATCTGCGAGGCGGTCGTCGCGGTCATCGACAACCCCGAAATCACGACCGACGAGCTGATGAAGATCGTTCCCGGTCCGGACTTCCCCACCGGCGGCGTGATCTGCGGCACGCAGGGCATCCGCGACGCGATCGAAACCGGACGCGGCTCGCTCACCGTCCGCGGCGTGCTGCACACCGAGCAGACCAAGTCGGGGCGCACGATGATCGTCGTGGACGAGATCCCCTACGGCGTGCTGCTGCCCACGATCAAGGACCGCCTGATCGACGCGATCCAGAACGGCACGATCAAGGGCATCGACGACCTGCGCGACGAGTCGGGCCGCAAGAAGATGGTGCGGCTGGTCATCACGCTCAAGAAAGACGCCAACGAGGCGGTGGTCATCAACCAGCTCTGGAAATACACGCCGCTGCAAACCAACATCCACGCGAGCAACGTGGTGCTGGTCAATCGCGTCCCCAAGACGCTCAACCTGCGGCAGCTCATCGAGCATTTCATCCAGCATCGCGTCGTGGTGATTCGGCGGCGCACGCAGTTCCTGCTGCGCAAGGCCCGCCAGCGCGCCCACGTGCTCGAAGGGCTGATCCTGGCCGTGGCCGACATCGACGAGATCATCCAGCTCATCAAGGAATCGCCGGACGTGGACACCGCGCGGCAACGACTGATGGACAAACCGCTGCGGCTCAGCGAGCTGGCGACGGTGGTGAAGCTGCTGCCCGAGGCGTTCGTCGCCCGGGCCACCGGACAGGACATGCACCTGACCCATACCCAGGCCAACGCGATTCTGGCGATGCAGTTGCGCCGCCTGACCGGTCTGGAGATCGAGCAGCTCGCCCAGGAATACGCGCGGCTGACCGGCGAAATCGCCGATTACGAGCTGATCCTCAGCGACGAGCGGCGCGTGCTCGATATCGTCTGCGAGGACATGCGCGAGATCAAGAGCAGGTACGCCGACGAGCGGCGAACGCGCATCGCCGGCGCGGTGCGCGATCTGGGCATGGACGAGCTGATCGAGCAGGAAGACGTCGTCGTGACGATCTCGCACCAGGGCTACATCAAGCGCGTGCCGGCCAAGACCTACCGCAGCCAGGGCCGCGGCGGCAAGGGCGTCCGCGGGACCGAGAACAAGGACAACGACTTCATCGAGCACGTGCGCGTCGCTTCGACGCACGACTACCTGCTCGTGTTCACCAACCGCGGCCGCGTCTACTGGCTGCGCGTCTACGACATCCCCAGCATGCAGCGGACCGCCCGCGGCAGAGCACTGGCCAACCTGGTCACCATGCAGCCCAACGAACACCACATGGCCGTGCTCAAGGTCTCCGAGTTCGAGGAGAACTTCGTCTTCTTCGCCACCCAGCGCGGCATCGTGAAAAAGACGCCGCTGTCGGCGTTTTCGCGGCCGCGCTCCAGCGGCATCCAGGCGATCACGCTCGACCCGGATGACTCGCTCATCAAGGTCTCGCTCTCGAGCGGGGACGATCAGATCGTGCTCGGCACCCGCGGCGGCATGGCCTGCCGCTTCCGCGAGTCCGACGTGCGGGCGATGGGCCGCACGGCCCGCGGCGTCCGCGGGATCGACCTCAAGCCCGGTGACGCCGTCGTCGATATGGCCGTCATCACGCCCGGCATGAGCCTGCTGACCGTCTGCGAACGCGGCTACGGCAAACGGACCGACATCGAGGCGTACCGGCTCACCCGGCGCGGCGGCAAGGGCGTCATCAACATCAAGACCACCGAGCGCAACGGCCCGGTCGTCGCCCTGCGGCCCGTGACCGACCACGACTCGCTCATGCTCATCACCGCCAAGGGAATCCTGCTGCGGACCACGATCGACCAGCTGCGCGAAATCGGGCGGGCCACGCAGGGGGTGCGCCTGATCCGGGTGGACGAGGACGATCGCGTCGTCGCCGTCGCTCGCATCGCCAACGGCGACGAGGAACAGGACGACAACGAAAAAAACGCCCAGCCTTCGGCGATCGAGGAAGACGCGGCCGCTGGCGCAGACCCCACCGGTCCGGGCGGCCCGCCCGCGGCGCCGGCCGGCAACAACGGCGAGCCCGACACCGCCGGGGATCGTTCGTAGCGTGGGCGGGTCGGTGCGGTCAGCGCGTCGCGCCGCTCCTTGCCGCTTGCGGGCAAGCGCGGGCCGGTCGTGCCGGCGGCGGGTTGGGGGGGCGGCGGGGTTGCTGGTGCTCGCCGGGGCGATGGGGACGCTGGGTTGTCAGGCCCCGTCGAGCCTGACGAGTCCGGCGCGTTATCGCCACGGGCTGGTGCTCATCCTGCCGGGGATCGAGGGACGCAGCCTCTGGAACCGCAACATCGCCGTCGGCCTGGACAAAGGCGGCATCCGCTCGGCGATCGAAATCCAGGATTGGACCACCGGCGTGCCGGGCAACTTCGTCGCCAACCTGACCGACCTCGACCGCAACCTCCAGCAGGCCCGCCTCATCGCGCGGCGGGTCGTCGCGTACGAAACCGAGCATCCCGATCGCCCGGTTCATCTGATCGGCCACTCCGGCGGCGGCGGAATGGTGGTCCTGACGCTCGAAGCGCTGCCCCCGGGGCGGGTCGTGGACGGGGCGATTCTGCTGGCGGCGGCGATTTCGCCCGACCACGACATGACCGTGGCGCTGCGGCGGACGCGCTGGGGCCTCTGCAATTTCTACTCGCCACGCGACGTGACCTTGCTTAAAGTGGGCACGTCGCTGCTCGGGCCGATCGACCGCCGGTACGGTCCGGCGGCCGGGGCCGTCGGGTTTCGCATTCCGGCCGACCTCGACGCGAGCGGCCGCAGGCTCTACGAGCAGCGTTTGCGGCAGATCGGCTGGTCCGAGCGGTTGCGGCCGTTCGGGGCGGACGGCACGCACACCGGCTGGGCGTCGCGGAAGTTCGCCCAGACCTACCTGGCGCCGCTGATCCTCGAACACGAGGCGGCGCGGGCGGCGCTGCCCGGGTCCGTCCGAGCGGCTGCCGGCGGCTGGTAGGCCGGGGCGTTTCTCGCCGCGGGCGGGTCCGGCGACGTAAACACGCGCCCCGACCGGTCGGCGGGCGCGGACGGTTTCAATTCGATGGCAGGCACAAGAAAGAAGGTGAGGGAACACCCATGGCGACCGTGCGAAAAATCCTGGAGAGGAAGGGGCATACGGTTCACAGCGTCCAGGCGGAAGACTCGGTGCTCGACGCGGCGCGGCTGATGAACGAGCGGCGGATCGGCGCCCTGGTCGTCGTCCGCGGCCACAAGGTCATCGGCATCTTCACCGAGCGCGACGTCCTCAACCGGATCGTCGCCCAGCAGCGCGACCCGGCCAGCGCGAAGGTTCAGGACGTCATGACGACGCCGGTGGAGTGCGTCTCGCCCGAGGCGAGCCGTGCCGAATGCCGCCACATCATGCGCGAGAAGCGCATCCGCCACCTGCCGGTGGTCGAAGACGAGCGGCTGGTCGGCATCATCTCGATCGGCGACATCGTCGAAGACGAGGGCGCGGCGCAGCAGGAAACGATCCGGCACCTGTACAAGTACATGAACATCGACTGGAAGTAGCCGCGGGACGAGGTGGCCGATGCGCATGTGCGTCGGCGTCGCGGCTGCGCGCGCGAGGATACGTCGTTGCGCTGCTCAGCCGGCCGCTATCGCCTTGAGCATCACCAGGCACAGCCAGCCGGCGTACGTGCCCAGCACGTAGCCCGCCACCGCCAGCAGCGCCCCGACCGGCGCGAGCGAAGGGTGAAACGCGGCGGCCACGACCGGCGCGCTGGCGGCCCCGCCGATGTTGGCCTGCGAGGCCACCGCCACGAAGAAGACCGGCGCCCGGATCAACAGCCCCACGCCCAGCAGCACGATCACGTGGACCGCCATCCAGATAAAACCCATCAGGATCCAAGCCGGCTGCTCGCCGAGGTGGGTGAAGTCGGCGTGCGCCCCGATGCAGGCCACCAGCAGGTAGATCATCACCGAGCCGACCTTCGACGCGCCGGCCCCTTCGAGCTTGCGGGCCGGCGTGAGCGAAATCAGCACGCCCAGCGCGGTCACGATGATGAACTTCCACGTCACCGGCGAGAGGCCGGCGCCGTGGTCGGCCAACCAGCCCCCGCCGGCCTTGGCGAAGTAGCTGCCGGCAAAACCCACCGCCAGGATCACGATCAGGTCGGCCAGCGAGGGGATGCGGCTGACGCGCTGCTGGAACTCGGTCAGCCGGGTTTCGAGCCGGCGGATCGCCGAGGCGTCGGCCCGCGTCCAGCGGTCGATCCGGTGCTGAAACCCCGAGGCCAGCAGCAGCACCGCCATCCAGCAGTTGGCCACGAAAACGTCGGGGATGACCATCGTGGCGATCATCTTGTCGCTGGCGCCGGCCATCTTGCCCAGCGCGACGAAGTTGGCCGCGCCGCCGATCCAACTGCCGGACAGGGCGCTCATGCCCTGCCAGGCGTCGGGCGGCAGCATGTCC
>CAYRXN010000065.1:0-8087 GCA_964428275.1 uncultured Planctomycetales bacterium
GGTGCTCATGTCCTCACCGGTCACCGGATCGGGAAACCGAACCTGCTTCTCCGGCTCGGCGCCCGGCGCCGGCGCCGGCACACCCCCCATGCCCATCCGGCCCCCCATCCCCATGCGGCCCCCCATGCCGGTCGCCATGCGCCCGCCGACAGCCCCGGCCGGTGCCGCTCCGCCGCCGGCATAGGCGACCACCCACGGGCGCGCCAGGTTGGCGTTGTCCGGATCGCTTATGTTCTTTTTGTCTTTCTCGGGAATGAAAAAGCCCTGCCCCGGAATCGACGCCAGCTTCCGCAGCGCGGGGTAGTACGTGTCCACGATGAAGGCCACGGCGTCGGACTGCTGTTCGCCGAACAGCAGGCGGCCCTCGATCGTGACGTAGAAACCGGGCGCCTCGGCGTTTTCCTCCTCCACGGGAGCCCCCCCACCGCCCGGAGGACCACCCATCATCGGGCCGCCCATCATGCGACCGCCCATGCCCATGCGTCCCCCCATACCGCCACCGGCCTGGGCGTACGTATCGGTCTTGGCGCCCGCGTTGCGGTCCACCTCCATGGCGTCGATATTACCCGAGTACTTGATATCGAACTTCTCGATGATCATCTCCCGCCGAGCCGTGCGCTTGAAGCGCTTCGGGTCGGACTGGATGATCTTCTTGAGTTCGTCCGGGGTCTTGGCGGCTGCCAGCGCCGGGTCGATCTTGGGCAGCGCCAGGTGCACCAGCGCGGTGATGCGTGGGATGACATCCTTCTGCTTCTCCAGCTCGAAGACCTTCTGGATTCTTTCGAGCTGGCCGCCGGTGTCCGTGCTGGCGGCCTGGAACTCCTTCTCGTAGCGTTTGGCTTCCTCGACGATGCGCTTGGCCTGGTTGCCGAGATCGCGGTTGCGCGCCAGCGCCTGCTCGTCGAGCCCCGTCCGGAGAATCGGAAAAGCCGACGCGATCGCCACGCAGGCCGCCGCCGCCATGAACATCGGCTGCTTTTTCTTCCAGGCCTGCATGCGGGCCAGCTCGGGCGGCAGCAGGTTCGCCGTGATCGTTCCCAGCCCCAGTCCCTGCACCGCCAGGCCGTAGGCCGGCCCGAAGCTCAGGACGTTCTCGGAGAACTGCGGCGCGTTGGCGGTCGCCGACGTGATCATGGCCTTGAATTCCTCGAGCCGCGTCACACCGCCGGGGATCGTGAGGTTGTTCTCCAGGTACTTGATCAGGCCCGGCAGACGAAACGCATTCCCGCAGGCCAGCACGCTGGTCAGTTCGACGTCGCGGTGCGTCGAACTGAAGAACCCGATCGAGCGCTGGATTTCCGCCACGAGGTCGGCAAACACCGGCCGCATGGCCTGGAACACCTGGCGGGCGTACTTGCTGGTCGCCGCGGTGCGCTTGAGCGTCTCGGCCTTGGTGAACGTGAGCTTGAAGGCCTTGACCAGCGCCTCGGTGAAGTTGTTGCCACCCAGCGGGATGTTGCGCGACCACGCGCTGTGCGGCTCGACCACGATCAGGTCGGTATTCTGGGCCCCCACGTCGATCACGACCGCGGCCGTGCCGTCTTCCAGGTCGCGGGCGACGTCGTAACGGCAGAAGTTGTACAGCGCCGAGGGGATCGTCTGAATCGCCAGCGGCAGGATGCGCATCTTCGAGAAATAGTCCAGGTGCTTGCGGATCAGGTCCTTGCGCATCGCGAAGATGCCCACTTCGACATCCGGCGCGTCCTCGGCCTCGAAGACCTGGTAGTCCCAGACCACATCGTCCATGTCGAACGGGATCTGCTGGCTGGCCTCGAACCGCACGATCTCGGGAATCTTCTTGGGCTCCACCGGCGGCAGCTTGCAGAAACGGGCGAACGTCTGCTGGCCGGGCACGCCGATCACGAAGGCGTCACCCTGCCACTCGTTCCGCGACGTGAACTTCTCCAGCGCCGCGCTGATCAGCTCATCCGCGTCGGCATCGGGCTGAGACAGGATCTTCGGATGCTCGATCAGGTCGAAGGCGACCAGCTCGACCTTGCCCTCCTCGACCGCCGGTCGCAACTTGACCGCCTTGAGCGCGCACTGACCGATCTCGATGCCCCACACGGCATTTGCGCTGGCCATAACGGGTACTCCCTGGGTACGAGTGCCGGAAACCGGGCGCACCATGCGTGCGCGCCGTCAGCCGGCGAAACACGAAACCATACCGTTTCAGTTGTTCGCTGTCATGGAACGTCTCGACCGCCTCCCTCGGCGGACGACTGCCGCGGTGGGTTCGCCACGGCGCTCTCGGCGGGATGATATCAATATATTAGGCCGTTGTGCTTCCACGTGGCGAGCGCATCGCGCGACACCCGATTGTCCGGCAGCGCTCGCCCCGTGTCCCAGGCCCCTTGGACCGAACACGCCCCGGGCCGATGCACCGCCGCCCGACCAACACCTCCATCATTCCAAGAGACGAACAACCATCCGTTCAAGCGTCCGCTATAACGATACCCCTGCCCGCAGGGTGTTTCAAACGGCCCCGGCAAAAACGCCGACGGCGATCCGTCACGGCTGTCGGGCCCCCGTGGCCAGCGGCACCTGCGACGGGCCGCCGTCATGCCGCCGGGACCATCTATTGAACGCCGGCGACCGACCGGAGTTCCCGACCGCGCGATTTCCCGTCCGGTGCCGCCGCGACGGCGCCTACTCGCCGTTCTGGGGATTCTGCCCCCACATGAGCTTGCGGCGCAGCGCGTGCCACACCGAACGACGCGGGTTGTGGACGAGCAGGAAGTCCGCCGGGTAACGGCTGATGATGAGCCGGTCGGAGGCCTGGAACGAACGTGTCGTGTGACCGTCGATCGCGACCATGGTGCCTTCGTTGGTCTGCACCGGACGCACGACCAGCCGCCGGCGGGCGTCGAGCACGAGCGGCCGGAACGTCAGCGCGTGAGGGCAGATCGGCGTGAGCAGGAACGCTTCCGCGATCGGCGAGAGGATCGGGCCGCCGGCCGAGAGGTTGTGGGCGGTCGAGCCCGACGCGGTGGCAACGATCAGCCCGTCGCCGCGCAGCTCGGCGACCCGGTCCCCGTCCACATCGACCCACAGCTCGACCATGCGGAACGGCGGCCCGGCAAGCACGACGCAATCGTTCACGGCGGGAGTCTCGTAGAACGAGCCGCTCACCCGTTCGAGCCGCACGTTGAGCATCACCCGCCGGGTCAGCGGCAGTTCGTCGCTGAAAAGAAAACCGCCTTCACGCTCGATCTGGTCGATCGTGAACTCCGCGAGAAAACCCAGCTTGCCAAGGTTGATTCCGACGATCGGCAACTGGCGCTGGCGCAGGTGGTGGGCGGCCGCGATGATGGTGCCGTCGCCTCCGAGGACGAACAGCAGCTCGGGCCCCTCACGCAGGGCGCGCCCACTGTCGTACGTGAGCTCCGAGAACACCAGCTCGGCCCGGCCGTCGAGCCAGCGCCGCAGCCGTTCCAGCACGGCGGCGGCGGCCTGTTTCTCCGGAGAACCGATGATCGCGACGCGCATCATGTCTGAGCCTCGTCGAAGTGCCCGGCCGCGGCCCCAAAAGCCGAAGGGAACCCGTCTGCCCAGTATACCGCCCGCGGCGGCCCGTGCGACACGGCGCCGCGCGTCCGCGTATCAGGCCTCCGGCCCCGGCAGCGGCCGGGCGGCGCGCGGCGTCAGGGCAGCTCAAACGCTGAAATACCGCGCCGCCGGGTGATAGGTGATGATCGCGCTGGTGGACTGCTCCGGGTGCAACTGGTACTCGGCGGAGAGCGTGACCCCGATGCGCTCCGGCCGGAGCAGCTCCGCCAGCGGCACCTGGTCTTCCAGTTGCGGGCAGGCCGGATAGCCGAAGCTGAACCGGCTGCCCTGGTAGCCCTGCCGAAAGAGCTTGGCCAGGTCGCGGGCGTCGTGGTCGGCGACCCCCAGCTCGACGCGCACCTGTTTGTGCAGGTACTCGGCCAGCGCTTCGGCCGACTCGACCCCCAGGCCGTGCAGCAGCAGGTAGTCGAGGTACTTGTCCTGCTCGAACCACGCCCGGGCCACCTCGCTCACGCGGCTGCCCACCGTGACGATCATCGCGGCGAGCACGTCGGGCACGCCGGCGGAGGCCGGCCGCCAGAAGTCGGCCAGGCACCAGTACGGTTTCTTTTTCTGCCGGGGGAAACGAAAGCGCGCGATTTCGCGCCCGTGGTGCTCGGGCCGCCTGATCGTGCCCGCGGGCGGTTCGAACACGACCAGGTCGTCGCCTTCGGAGTTGGCCGGCCAGTACCCGTAGATCGCCCGCGGCTCGAGCACCTTCTGGCGCAAGCACCGCTGGACCAGCGCCCGGTACCTGGGCCGCACCTCGCGGGCGAGATACGCCTCCCACTCGGCCGCCGACCGCCCCTTCTTGCGATAGCCCCACTGCACCTGGAACAGCATCGCCTCGTTCACGAACGCGAGCACCGCCTTGAGGTCCACCCGCTCGAGCACGCGCGACCCCCAGAACGGCGGCCGCGGAACCGGATGGTCGTGGCCGATGTCCGACCGGGGCGTCGGCGCCGTCGGCGGAATCACCTCGAAATCGGGCGCCGGCGCCACGGCAGCCGGGCGGTCCTCCGCCTCGTCCGGCTCGCGCAGCCCGTAGCGCTGCTCGGTTTCGGCCTGGTAGCGTTCCAGGGGGGCCACCTCCATCGCCACGGGTACGACGCGGTCGTCGGAAAGCCGCGCGACGGTGGTGGGTTCGCGCGGCGTCGCCGGCCGGGCCGTGATCTGCTCCATGAGCCGCAGCCCCTCGAAGGCGTCGCGGGCGTAGTGCACGGCCCCGCTGTAGACGCGGCCCAGGTCGTCTTCGACGTAGCGCCGGTTGAGCGCCGCCCCGCCCAGCAGCACGGGCACGCGCACCCCCTGCGACTCGAGCACTTCCAGGTCTTCCCGCATCACCACCGTGGATTTCACGAGCAACCCGCTCAGTCCGATCGCGTCGGCCTCGTGCTCGCGCAGCGCGCTGAGGATGTTGCCGATCGGCTGTTTGATCCCGAGGTTGTAGACCTTGTAGCCGTTGTTGGTCAGGATGATGTCCACCAGGTTCTTGCCGATGTCGTGGACGTCGCCGCGCACGGTCGCCAGTACGATCTTGCCGCGCTGGGTGCCTTCGAGCCGGTCCATGTGAGGCTGGAGCCAGGCCACCGCGGCCTTCATCGTCTCGGCGCTGCGCAGCACGAACGGCAACTGCATCTTGCCCGCCCCGAACAGCTTGCCCACCGTCTTCATCCCCGCCAGCAGAAAACGGTTGATGATCTCGATGGGCGTGTACGTTTCGAGCGCCTCGCGCAGGTCGCTTTCGATCCCGCGCTTGAGCCCCGAGACGATCCGTTCTTCGAGCCGTCGTTCGAGCGGCAGGTCGGCCGCCGGCGTGCGCTCGGCCACCTTCTCGCCCTCGGCGAACAGCCCCATGAACCGCTCCAGCGGGTCGCCCCGGTCGCGGCGGTCGTGGATCAGATCGAGCGCCGCCTCCCAGCGCTCGTCGCTGATCTGGTGGCGCGGCAGGATCTTGCCGGCGTGGACGATCGCCGCGGTCAGCCCGTACCGGCAGGCTTCGTACAGGAACGCGGAGTTGAGCGTCACGCGCGCCGCGGGCGCCAGCCCGAAACTCACGTTGCTCACCCCCAGGATCGACTGACACTGCGGAAACCGCTTCATCACCGAGCGCAACCCCTTGAGCGTCTCCAGCGCGAGTCGGCGGTCGTCCGCCTGGCCGGTGGTGATCGGAAACGTCAGGCAGTCGAAGAAGATGTCTTCGGGCGCGATGCCGTATTTTTCGGTGAGCAGCTCGTAGAGCCGCGTCGCGACGGCGAGCTTGCGTTTGGCGGTCTTGGCCATCGCCTCGCGCGGGTCGTCGTCGATCGTCAGCGCCACGACCGCCGCCCCGTACCGCCGCAGCAGCCGGCAGACCTCTTCCACCTTGCCCTGACCGTCTTCGAGGTTGACCGAGTTGACGATGCACTTGCCCGGCGCGAGCTTGAGCCCGGCTTCGAGCACGGCGGGTTCGGTGCTGTCGAGCATCAGCGGCGTGGTCAGGTCGGCACCGAAGCGGGTCACGACCGCGGTCATGTCCGCCACGCCGTCGCGCCCGACGTAATCGACGCACACGTCCACGACGTGGGCCCCCTCGGCGACCTGCTCGCGGGCCATCTCGAGCATGCCGTCGATGTCGGCTTCCGCCAGGAGCCGCTTGAACCTGCGCGAGCCGTT
This sequence comes from uncultured Planctomycetales bacterium, assembly GCA_964428275.1. Lineage (GTDB taxonomy): Bacteria > Planctomycetota > Phycisphaerae > UBA1845 > Fen-1342 > JALSRY01. Next base: position 6,205 of record CAYRXN010000065.1, read on the forward strand.
CGTGTTGCAGCGCTCGCCGACGATCAGGAAGCTGGTGTCCTGGCGCAAGGTGACGGACTGGTAGAGGCTGCTGACGGCGGGTTCGTGGTGGGGCTGGCGCGCCGCGGGGCGATGCCCGCCGACCGCCTCGACCACCGCCTTGAGATGCGCCGGCGTCGTGCCGCAACATCCGCCGACGATGTTCACGCCGTCCTCGTCCACGAACTCGCGCAGCCAGCGGGCCAGCTCCGCCGGCGTCAGCGGAAAGCGCGCCTCGCCTTCGACGACCTGCGGGAGCCCGGCGTTGGGCACCACGCTGATTCGGCGGGTGCAGTGGCGCGCCAGGTAGCGCACGTGCTCGCTCATTTCCTGCGGGCCGGTGGCGCAGTTCAGCCCGATGACGTCCACCTCCGGGAACGCTTCCAGCGTGGTCACGACCGCGGCGATGTCGGTACCCATCAGCATCGTGCCGGTCGTTTCCATCGTCACCTGGCACATCAGCGGCACGCTGCGCCCGCAGGCGTCAAATGCCCGGCGGGCCGCCTCGATCGCCGCCTTGGCCTGGAGAATGTCCTGGCACGTTTCGATCAGCAGCGCGTCGGCGCCGCCGTCGAGCAATCCGCGGCACTGTTCGAGGTAGCTCTCGACCAGCGCGTCGTAGGTGATCTGGCGCAGCGAAACCAGTTTCGTCCCCGGCCCGATCGAGCCGACCACGAACCGCGGTCGGCGGCGCGTCGCAAACGCCTGGCACGCCCGCCGGGCGATCTCGACGGCCGCCACGTTGAGGTCGTAGACCTGATCGGCGAGGTCGAATTCCGCCAGAACGACGCGATTGGCGCCGAAGGTGTTGGTTTCGACCGCGTCGCAGCCGACTTCGAGAAAGCTGCGGTGGATCTGCTCGATCGCATCGGGGCGCGTTCGCGTGAGGATCTCGGTGCAGTTCTCCAGCCCGCGATAGTCTTCGGACGCCAGATCGAGCGCATGCACGCTCGTCCCCATCGCGCCGTCGAGGATCAGGACGCGCTGTTCGAGCAGATCGAGCAGCCCGGCGGGCGGGTTCGATTGGCCTTGCGACATGAGCGGTTGCCCCTGTCCAGAATGAACGCGATTGCGTAACGGCCCGGTGTGGTCGCCGCCGGCCCGCGGCGCCGGCCCGGTCCGTTACCGACTTGTGAGGCCATTCTAGCGGAGATGGACGGCGAACGCGCCTTGCATGCACGGATGCGCAATCCCGAAAGAAGGGGGGAAGTTTCCCCCCCTTTGGGTGATACCCGCAACCTGCGGCCAGCGCGATAATTGCGCCGATGAAGTGGATGTGAGGGAGGGGGCACACGCTCAGCCGTGGCGGCTGCAACCGGTTTCGCACGTCGCTGGACTCGCCGGCGGGGGCTCCCGCGGGTCGTGTCTTCCTCCCGGGTACCCAGTCTCGTCCGACTGATACAGGAGAAACCCATGGTCCCACGACTGCCCCTCAAGTCCTACCTGTTGCTGGCATCCGCCGCGGCGCTGCTGTCGCTCGGCGGATGTCCGCCGTTCGGCAACAACGAGCCCAACTGCCCCGAGCCGAACTGCCCGGAGCCCAACTGTCCGACGGTCGAGCCCAACACGCCGGCGGCCACCCTCATCGACGTGCACCTGTTCAAGTACGACACCCAAACCAAGGAGTACGTGCTCGGGTCGAAGCGCATTTCGCAGACGGAAATCGACCGCGACCTGTACGGTTCGCTGTGCGGCAAGTGCCACAGCGACATCGCTGACGAGTTCAAGGACACCGTGCACTACAAGTGGGCGGCGCGCAACACCAACGTGCTGTTCCCCGGCGGCGGCGCCCACGGCATGATCGACCGGGCCTGCGGCCTGCCGGCCTCGACCAGCCTGATCAACTTCGTCTCCGACGTGAACAT
>CAYRXN010000066.1:0-9136 GCA_964428275.1 uncultured Planctomycetales bacterium
CAGCGCGAAGTGTCGAGTCCGGAGCGCAGGGAAGCCTTCTTCCCGACCCGAAGAGCCTGCTCAGCACGTCGGCCGAGGGCGCCTGCTTTGCGAACGGTCTGCGTGGTGCCACGGAATCTGGTCACACCGTCCGGCGGGCGGATATTGCTTGCCGGGCGACGCGTGTCCGCAAGATATGAGGTGCAGCCGCACTCGCCGGTGGGCTCAATAGCGATCGTATCGCAAACCGCACGCGCTCGTGGCCGAGGAGTTGGCGGCGATGTAGCCCGTGTCGGGGTTGTAGACCCAGCCGGCATCGGATGCCGATGCCTGGTAGCCGGGCATCGCGCTACCGCGAACGATCGCCAGGACGGCGCTCGGGTTGCCGGGTGACACCGGACACGGCGGAATGCCGTTGCGCAGATAGGGCCCGAAACAGCAGGTATCGCTGGGCTGCGGCGCCGTATGGCCGGCGGCGTCGGTGTACAGCGTGAGCTGGCGGGCCACGCAGTCGGGCGAGCCGGCCGGAAACGTGCCGTCCGGGTTTTGGCCGGGATAGGCGCCGTGATCTTCGAAGTACAGTGCGATGGCCGTCCGCAACACGCCGAGTCGGGCCTTGAGCCGGGTTTCGACCGTATCGCTGGCCCCGCGACTGAACTGCGGAATCGCCAGCGCCGCGAGCACGCCGAGAATCACGACGACCACAACCAGCTCGATCAGCGAGAAGGCGGCACGTTTTCGATTCCGATGGATCATGCGCTCACCTGGGTCTGTTCCGGACGGGGCTCTCGTTCGGCGCTCCGTCGAATGCAGTATCGGAAACCGCCAGCGGGCAGTTCGCCCGGCAAACCAGTTCGGACGACGGTACATGGGGGTGGTCTTAATCTGGGACGTTGCGCCGCGCGGATGGCCGATAATCAGCGCCCCCTCGCGGCCGGCAAACGGACTTCGCAAGACAGCCGCGGCTACCTGCGGGCGTATCGGAGCGCCTGGCGGAGCCAGTCCACGACTTCGGGCGGGGCCTCTTCGATCCCGTCGAACTGAATCGGTCCGCGAACCACGCGCGCCACGCTCGCAACGCTGCGCACGAGCTGGTCGGGACGTGAGACGAACGGACGCCATACGGGAAGCACTCGACCTGCCGTTGCCGGCAGACCCTCTCGCGGAGGATCAGCCTCCGAGCCCCGGCCGCGAAGGACGGGAATCCAGTCCACCGGCCCACACGCCGCGGAAGCCGACCACGGCAGCGCCGGCGGCGAATCGTCGCGCTCGTGATACCAGCGGATCTCCGAGTGGTGGGCAAGGATCTCGCGCATCCACGTGGCCGCCGCTTGTTGGCGCACCGCTACGTAGGCCGCCAGCAGGTCATCCTCTTCGAGTCGGGTGCGGGTCGCATCGAGCTCGTCCGCCAGGATGTGATTGAGGTGCGTCTTGACACTGCGCGCGACCAGGTCGGGGTCTACGCCGCCCGCGAGCGCGATCTGCCGGCATGCCGGACAGAAACAGAGATCGAGCAGCGTGCGCGCCGCGGGGGTGTGGTCGAGCGGGCGTTTGTTTCGGCGATCAGCAGCGAGGTCGGGCTCCCAGTCCACAAGCTGGATGGCCGCCGGCGCATAGCGGGCGAGATCGCGAACCGCAGCCAGCAGCAGCTCGCGCACGTCGGGGTTCAGGACGCACATGCCGGCCCGGGGGGCCGCGTCGCCCCATGCGTTTCGCATGCACAGGTGGGGCGCGTGGTCGAGCACCGGGCGGCAGTCGCGCAGGTCGAGGCGACAGACCAGCGTGACGCCGCGCTGGGCCGCGCTGGCGGCCACACGCGCGAGCGCATCGCGTTTGCCGAACCAGCGCGCCACGCGCGGGCGGGCCGCCACGCCGCGGTAGAACGCGGCCGAGGGCGGAAAGTGCCAGCCTCCGCCAGTGGCGAACAGGTTGGGTGGGTGGGGCGGATCGACGCGGAACTGCTCAAGCGGTCCGGTGATCGCCGGGACAAGGATATGATCGACGCCCACTTCGCCGATCAGGCGGTCGAGTAGCTCGCCGGGCTGATCGGCATGGCTCCAGAGGTGGTAAAAGACGCCGAAATCACTGGTCATGGTTTCCGGTCCCGGTGCCCCGCAACATGCGGGGACGCTGTGCGGGTTCCATGATAAGCGCTGGCCCGCGGTTTGAAGAGGGTTCAGTCCGCCCGGCTCCGCACGGACAGCGTATAATGCCGCTTGCCGGAGGGAGCCGCTGCGCCGGAACCGGAATTCCGCCGACACAGGAAGAATGTCCCATGCGCCCCTGGAAACTCGCCGAACTCAACTACGCCCAGGTCAGGCGGCAGCAGTACGAAGTGGCCGTCATTCCCCTGGGATGCACCGAGCCGCACAACCTGCACCTGCCCTACGCGCAAGACACGCTCCAGAGCGAGATCGTCGCCGACCGCATCTGCGAAGCTGCCACGGCCGCGGGGGCGCAGGTGGTGGCCCTGCCGGCGATCCCCTACGGCACCGTCAGCAACCAGCGGGCCTGCCCACTGTCCATCAACGTGAATCCGTCCACGCTGAACGCCCTGCTGACCGACCTGGTCGAGTCGCTGGTCCACCACGGCATCCGCAAGATCCTGCTGCTCAACAGTCACGGCGGCAACGAGCTCAAGCCGTTGCTGCGCGAGCTGTACGGACAGACCGAGGCGCGGCTGTTTCTGTGCAACTGGTATCACCTGGTCGACGACGTGTATGACCGGATCTTCGAGCACCCGGAAGACCACGCCGGCGAAATGGAAACTTCGATCGCGCTGGCGTACTACCCCGACCTCGTGGCCCGCAACCCGGACGGATCGCTGATCGCGGACGAGGGGGCCACGCGGGCGACGCGCTTCGCGGCACTCGAGCAGGGTTGGGTCTCGATCACGCGGCCGTGGCACCTGCTGACCACCAGTGCCGGTGCCGGCAACCCGCACGCGGCCACCGCCGAGAAGGGCCGGCGGGCGATGAAGATCATCGTCGAACGCCTGGCGCCGTTCCTGGTCGAACTGTCCGACGCCGAAATCGACGAGACGTTTCCGTTCTGAGGCGTGTCAGTCGCGAGATACCGCTCAGGCCGTGACGATCTCGCCGCGTTTGATCACCGCACAAACGCGGTCGCGGCCCGGTGTGTAGAACCACTCGTTCAGATCGCGACTGTCGAGCACGACCAGGTCCGCGTCATGGCCTTCCGCGATTGCACCGATCCGGCGCTGTTCGCCGATTGCGGCCGCCGCGTTCGCCGTCACCGCGGCCAGCACTTCGAGCGGCGGCATGTGCAACTGGCAGCAGGCGATGTTCATGATCAGCGGCAGCGACTCGATCATGCACGAGCCGGGGTTGCAGTCCGTCGCAAGGGCCACCGGCAATCCGGCGTCGATCAGCCGCCGGGCGTTGCAGTGTTCGATACCCAGGAAGAACGACGTTCCCGGCAGGACCACCGCAATCGTGCCGGCCGCGCGCAGCGCTGCGATTCCAGCGTCGTCGATTCGTTCCAGGTGGTCCGCGGAGACGGCTCCGAGCTCACCCGCAAGGCGCGACGCACCGATTTGTTCGAGCTCGTCGGCATGGATCTTGAGCTTGAGCCCTGCGTCCGCCGCCCGCGTCAGCACCCGCCGGGCCTGCTCGACCGTAAACGCGCCGGCGTCGCAGAAGACGTCACAGAAGCGCGCCAGCTTCTCATCGGCGATCCGACCGAGCAGATCCGGCGCGCTGATCGAGTCGATGAACTCGTCGGCCCGCCCCTCGTATTCGGCGGGCAGCGCGTGAGCGCCCAGGTACGTCGGGATCAGGTCGATTGGCTGGAGCGCGTCGAGCCGAGCGATCGCCTGGAGCTGCTTGATCTCGTGTTCGGGAGCGAGTCCGTAACCGCTCTTGCATTCGCAGGTCGTCACGCCCGCGGCCAGCATGCGGCGCAGGCGCGGCAGGTTGGTCTCGACGAGTTCGTCTACACGCGCCCGCCGGACCGCCTCGGTCGTCACGCGGATTCCGCCGCCGGCCTGCATGATCGAGAGGTAAGACTCGCCGGCGATGCGGCGAGCAAATTCGCCGGCCCGGTTTCCGGCAAACGGGATGTGCGTGTGGGGGTCGATCAGCCCGGGGATCACGCACCCGCCGCGGGCCGAGACCGTGGATTCACCTGCGAGCCGGGCTGGCAGCTCGACCGCTGGTCCGAACCACCCGATCTTCCCCTCGCTTATCTCCAAAGCGGCATCGGGAACCACCGGGATCGCGCGCATCGCCTCGCCCGCCAGCGGCCCCGGCGGCATGGCCACCAACTCAGCAATGTCCACCAGCAACATGAGCGACCTCCAACAGCACTCCCGTGGGCAAGGTTTTTCTGACCCCGACCAACCTTGTCGGCCGGTCGGGGTCTGCGAATAATGCACGCAGGATACCCGGTCCGAGGCCCCTCACAAACTGCGGGAGTTGCTGATGATGGCGCGCCGACTTCTTTCGTCCAGTCTCTGCATGGCCAGTCTGCTCGCCATGATGCCCGGCGGCTGCATGGTCACCGTGACCCCATCAGGCGGCGAGGGCAGCGATCCGAACGGCGAGTCCGGGAGCGCTCCCGATGCGCTCGTGACGGTGCGCATCGTCAACGCTACGCCGAACACGCTCGACCCCGAGATCTACGTCGCGGCCGCGGCCGGTCAGCCCGAAGAGCTCTTTGCCGCTGCGAACAAGTACACGGACTTCGGCGTGGGCCGGCTCGGCGTTCTCGTCGGTGGAGGGAGCACCTCGTTTTCGATCGCGTGCGATCAGGCCGCCATGATCGGCACCCACGGCGGCAGCTTCGGCGGCGGCGACGACGGCAACGATCTGCGGGATCCCGCCGGCGCGGGCCTGCAACGGGTGCTCACGCAAGAGCTGGTCTTCTTCTGTGGCGACACGATCACCTTCACGTACCAGCGCACCGCAGACGGCTTCACGACGACGTTTGACATCGATCCGTAGCGCCAGGGGGCTACGCAAGCATGTGTGTGGGGGGCGCCGGGCAGGTCATGGCACGAGTGCCGCCGGCGCCGCGTCGGCGAGCGCGCAGACCAACGCGGAATCTGCATGGGAACGGAGAGGGCGGGATTCGAACCCGCGGAACCTTGCGGTTCACCGGTTTTCAAGACCGGCTCCTTAAGCCACTCGGACACCTCTCCGAAGGGGCAACGACCTTACTGCTTGCCGGATTGTCCTTTTCAGCCGCACGTACCCGGCGTTACACGAGGCGCGCACCTCACAGCCCTTGCGGATGGGGCCGTCCCGCCTGTCCGAGTTTATCCCGTAACCGGTGCAACGCAACACGACGCCCGTCTCCGTCCCCGCTCCAGGTGTTTGCCCCCGCTGAGCCGAACGCTTGCCCACGCTGCCGGGCGTGGGTGGCTTGTTATCGGATGCGTATTCGTCGCTGCTTGCTTACTTACTGGCAAAGCGACGTCGCATCTCGGTGGCAGGGGTGCCACTTTTGCAACAGGCATGCCGCTGGAGTAACGGGTTTCTCGCAAATGAAGCACCCGTGAATTTTCGGCACAGTTTCCAACGGACACCGACACGCATGTTATTGTCGCTCACATGATGTTGTTGCGCGCGATGGCCACGGCTGCACGCAAGACGCCGGGCGCGATCGTGGTCGGGCGCGCGTAGCGTGGTTTCACGAATGGTCTACCTCGATATTCCGAAACGTGGAGATTGCCCCATGTCCGTCACTTTCTCCCGCCCGCACAGGTCGTGTTCCAGGATCGCGGCAGCCCTGGTGGTTTTCACGCTGGCCGCGTTCGTGCCATCGCTTCACGCCCAATACGAGGACGAGAACTGTCCTCGGGCCGATGTTTGGGAGGGGCGTTTTGGTCCATCGGGAGGCGACTCCTGCGACGCCGACGACGGGCAATTCCTGTCAAGATGCTGGTTACCGAATCTCGGTTGGTCCAAGACCGGCCCGGGGGGAGAAAAGGACAACATACTCGCCGATACGCCGCCCGCCGGCTACCCGCTCAACGTCAACCTGATGGATGCCCTCGCCCCTCCTGATTTTCCCCCGATCACGCTCGATCCCGTCGCCGGGACGGGACCGCTCGTGCCAGCGGAAGCCCGTTACCTGCACGGTCCGTCTCCCTTCGCCACTCGGATGACCGAAGACGGAATGCTCGATCTGGTTACCGGAGTCGTGTTGTACCAGGAGACAGACTTCGAACTGCCGTTCGGCGGGGCGGTGTTTCGGCATATTCGTACGCACGGAACGCGGGTCGCCAGCCAGCCACTCGTCAGCATAGATGAGTACGGCTTCGGAGAAAACCTGTACTACAACCCCTACGACTGGTACTGGGACTGGAACGGCTTGTTCTGGATGATGGGCGAGAGCCCGCTGCTGCTCGTGGATGCGTCCTACGTGACCGTGGCCGACCGCGATACGCAGATCTGCTATTTCATTCCGGATGCCCACCATTGTGTACCTTTCGTGAAGGAGGGCGATCCGAACAACCCGACCTATCGCGCGCCCGACTGGTTTGACGCCACGATGGTGCGCCGAGTGGAGGGAGAACACACATACTATGACATCTGGGTCGATCGCGGCTCGGTCAAGTACACATTTCGCGGCATGGCGTGCGACGAGGCGCACGGGTACGAAGATCTGTGGGATTTCGTCGAAAACGTAAACGGCGAAGATGTTGTTCACAATGTGCATGAACCCGACAAGTACGGCCTGCCCTGTTATGCGCTGATCGAACAGATCGAGGACCGCAACGGCAATCGCATTGTTTATCATTACCGTCCTTTTCGACAGTGGGACTGTGACTATGTTCCGGATGATGTGGACGATGCCAATTACCCCTGCCATGAATGTTGCCAGAACTGCAATGCCAAGGGGGCCATCAGCGCGATAGAGTTGGTTACGGCCGATGGTGAGGTGGCCTGGACGCTGCTGTATACATACCGCGAATTCGCGCAATGGCACATCGAAGGAGAGCGGCTGCGAGGAAGCGGATATGAGAATGAAGGGGCCATCAACGATCTCGACGAACGGATCATCTGCCACTCGAGCGGAGACTCACGCGGCCGCACTCCGGTGCACCCCAGTCTGGAAGTTACCCCGGGCGCCGGTGCAATTCGCGATCCGCTCATGTTTTCCCTGATGCTTCATTCGATTCACGTGTATCGTGGCGCACTGCCGGAGCTTCCATCTTCGCTGACGATCGGCTGGGAGACGTTCGCCTATCTCGACATGTTCGACGATTACGATGCCGTCGACGAAGGCGATCCTGCCAACCTGCTCGAGGGTTACCAGCTGCCGACGGACTGGGTGATCCGCAGTCGCTACATGTACGAGGAAATCGGCAGCTCGCGCTACTGCGGCATTCCGGTTCCCCAACCGGGTGCGGAGGCTGATTGTCCGGGAAGCCGGCGGGGCAGTCAGTACCATAAGGCAAGACTCGCCGGCGCGGCGGGCGACGGCACCGGACAGGTTCTTCTCAAGGTCACGGTGGAACGCCGCCAGCAGGGAGAGGAGGAGCCGCACACCACGCACACGATCTACCGTTACACACCGGTCGATGTGTGGGATGAGAACCTGGGCCCCAGTCTTCGGCTGAAGTACGTCTTTCGCGACACCACGATCAATCAGATCATCGCGAACTTGTCCCAGTGCCAGGATCCCGGGTACGACGTGGACATCCCCGCGAACCCCGAGAACCTGTTGTTTCTGCTTGATGAAGACAATCCGGTGGTCGTTACGGGATCCGACGGGACGCCGACGGCAAGACGCCTGCGCGACGTGGCGGACGTGAGCGCGCTCTGCTGGGGCGATGAATATGCTACGTTCCCCGCTGGGGCCACCATGTCGTTCGGTGGCTTTCTAGAGTCTCCGAAACTCCAGGACATGATCAGTGAGTTGGGTCTCAACGCGGAACGACTGGCGATTCCGTGGCTTGGAACGCGCGCCCTCTGGAATCGGCAGGGCAAGAACACACTGCTGGTCGTCTCGCGCATCCGGCAGTACCCGGACGAGACTCCGTTTGGGGCCGAGTATTGCGGCTGCAACGGGTTCAACCAGCCTGTGTGTGGGCAGGCGCCCTTTGCGGATCTGGCACTGTACCACTGGCCCTACAAGGTGTTGACCGGCGACGGTGTCCCATGCATCACCGACGGGGTTGCAGGGGAGAACTGGACTCACGCCGCCGGGGACCACCCGTTTCATATCACCGTCGTCGATGAATACGAGGTGTCATCGAGTGCCGGCGACGGTCTCGGGCCGGGTGGCATTCCGATCGAGAGCGAAGAGTACATTCCTCGCAGACGCCACGCCGTCGGAATGAACACCGCGGGGTTTGTGATCTGGGACCGCACGTGGGTATTCAACGACGACGGCACCGTTGACGAGGAACACAGCGGGTTTACCGACACATATGAGTACGACAGTCTGCACCGGAAGATCAAACGCATCACACAGGGATGTAATGTCGCGAACGACCCGCAAACGCAGGGGCTGGTGTATTTCTATGAGTACGAGGATCCGGAGGAACCGGGCGAGCTGGTTGCCGTGGGTGTGCAGGTGGGACAGGGCGACGCGCAGCCGAAGTACTACCTCGCGCGCTACGAACACGGCATCGCCGACCGGCCCGAGCTGGTGACGCACGAGATTCAGTACCCGCGACCGGACGAGGCCGGCCCGACGGTCGAGGTCTTTCGCAGCTACGAGTTTGGAGATGCGGACAATCCGCCGGTCGTATTCGAATCCGTGCTCCACAGTGCCGGGCCGCTGGCGGTTGACGGTGAGAATACGTATCACGGAACCATTCGAGCTTACGACGAGAACGGGACGCCCACCTGGAGTGCGTCGGGCGTATTCGCAACCAGTACGCCCGAGAGCCCGGTCCTTCTCTACGCGGCGCTGACCCAGTACGACGATGCCGGTCGCAAGACGCTCGAAGTCAGCGATCCCGACCCCGCGGTATACCCCCCAGACGATCCGCGCTTTACACGCGTGGCCCAGACGCCTCCGCTGAACTTGGAAACGAGATATGAGTACGATTCGTCTTACGGCCTGAAGAAGGTCACCTTCCCCAACGGTCGGGAGACGCACATCGTCTATGAGAACGTGCGCGACCCCAACACCGCAGAAATGTTGCTCTACCAGTGGGTCTACAAGGACGTCTTACCCG
>CAYRXN010000067.1:0-2509 GCA_964428275.1 uncultured Planctomycetales bacterium
CGACCTCTACGCCGGCGAGCGTTTTCCGGCGGTCGTCCAGGTACCGGGGGGGCTGAGCCCCGGCGAGGACGGCGATCTGCACGTCGCCGCCGACGGTTTCGTCGAGTTCCATTTCAACGCCGAGGGGCGCGGCACGATCCACCCCAGCGACGGCGTGGAGAACCAGAACGGCTTCGCCGACCAGGACGACCTCAAGGCCGTGATCGAGTTCGCCCTTGCGCTGCCCAACGTGCAAACCGACAACCTCGGCGTGGTGACGGGGAGCTACGGCATCACGATGGGAGCCGGCTGTCTGGGCCGCTACCCCGCGCTGCCGGTCAAGTACCTGATCGACCAGGAGGGCCCCTCGGACAGCTTCGTCACCTGCTACGAACCCTGGGCACTCGACGACGATCCGAGCAACGACCGCCACGTGTTCGCCCACGACGTGTTCGGGCACTGGAGCCTGTGCCGCGATCCGAGCCCGGCCAACGAAGCGTGGTGGTCGCAGCGCGAGGCGACGCGCTATATCGGAAACATCCGCTGCCGCTACCTGCGGCTCCAGGCCGAGTGGGACCACGCCCAGCCACCCAACGCCGCCTGGCCCGGCTTCGACTACTGGCCTTGCGAAGACGACTGCTCGTGCTGGTATCCCGACAAGCACGCCATCGACCTGGTCAACCTCGCCACGCTCGGCCGCAGCCCGTGGACGCGCGTCAACGGCCCGGAGCCGGGCAACGCATCCAACGCGCTCTACGACCACGACCACCCGCCCGTGTGGTACGCCGGTCGCATGTCCGATCATCCCGGCGTGCTGACCGAAGCCATCTACGAGATGGCGGGCATGCCGCCACTCGCACCGCCGGGCGACCTCGACGGCGACAACGACATCGACCTGGCCGACCTGGCCCTGCTCCTGTCGGCGTACCTTGCCTGCGAGGGTGACGCGGCGTACAACCCCGACGCCGACCTGAACGGCAGCGGCTGCGTCGATCTCGCGGACCTGTCGATCCTGCTCGCAGGCTACGGGTTCTCCGGATAGGGTTCCGGCACCACGCCTGTGCCATCCCACGCCCGTGACGACGGGATCGCCGGACAACGGGACAACGCAGCAAGGCAGCAACGGAACAACGGAACGACGCTCGGGCGGCCGTCCTCCAACGCCGGCCCGGGGCTTGCGTGAGGAATCCGGCGCGTGGGCCAGCGCCGGCCGCCGCGGGCATTTGTCAGCTTCCGCCCACGCGATACACTTGACCGCATGGCCCGACCGAGGAATCCGCAAGCGGTCAAGCTGATCTGCGGCCTGCTCAGCGCTGATGCCGATCTGCTGGCCCGCGCGCGGCAACTGCTGGGGCGGCGCGTCGGGCCGCTCGATCTGACGAGCGAAACCTGGCCGTTCGACCAGACCGACTATTACGAACCGGAGATGGGGGCCGGCCTGCTGCGCCAGTTCGTGAGCTTCGCCCGCCCGGCGCCGCCCGACGTGCTGGCCGGACTCAAGCACGACACCAACGCCCTCGAACGGGAAATCGCCGAGCAGTGCGACCCGCTCGGCGTGCCGCGACCCGTCAACCTCGACCCCGGCTACGTCGACCTGGGCAAGCTCGTACTCGCCACCACCAAGGACCGGGCCCACCGCATCTACATCGGCCAGCAGATGTACGCCGAGGTCACGCTGCAATACACGCAGGGGCGCTGGCAGCCGTGGCCGTGGACCTACCCGGACTATCGCTGCGCGCACTACCATGCCTTCTTCGACCGCGTGCGCGATCGACTGCGCGAACAGCGCCGCGCCGCCTCCGGGGAGGATACCCCGTGAATCCACGCACGCTGGGACTGCTGCTGGCCGCGTGCGGGGGCGCGTCGCTGCTGGCGGCGCTGGTGCTGACGCCGATCGCGATGCGCGTCGCGCGGCGCGTCGGATTCGTGGACAACCCCGGCGGGCACAAGTCGCACGAGAAAGTCACACCCTACGGCGGCGGCAGCGCGATCTTCCTGGCGGGCTGGCTGCCGGCGCTGGTGGCGCTGGCGCTGGTGGCGGGCGGAGCGCACGAATGGGTGGCCCGCGTCGCCGGCGAGTGGATTCATCCCTACCTCGGCGGACTCGAACAGCGCGCCCCGCGCACCCTGGTCATCCTCGCCGGCGGCGTCGTGCTGCACATCCTGGGACTGATCGACGATCTGCGACCGCTGCGCGCGGGTGTCAAACTGGGCGTCATGCTGGTCGTCGCGGCCCTGGTCGCCACGCTGGGCCACGTGCGCATCGCGGAGTTCCTCCCACCCGGCGTCTCGATCACGCTGACGGCGCTCTGGATCGTCACGATCACCAACGCCTTCAACTTTCTCGACAACATGGACGGGCTCAGCGCGGGCGTGGCCGGCATTTGCACCGCCTTTCTCGTCATCTGCGGGATCCTGGCGGGGCAGGTGCTCGTACCGGGGCTGGCGTGCATGTTCCTCGGGGCGCTGCTGGGATTCCTGGTGTACAACTTCCCGCCCGCCCGGGTGTTCATGGGCGACGCCGGCAGCC
>CAYRXN010000068.1:0-10187 GCA_964428275.1 uncultured Planctomycetales bacterium
AACAGGCTCGCCGACAAACTGGCGCGATTCACACAACGTCCGCACCTCCGTCCACGCGTGGGAAACCCGCACAGGCGTTCGAATCCGAGTTTGCTGGTCGGCCGCTGGTAACAACCCTCGTGCGGACTGTCGTGTCCGGGCCACACGTGCCGGCGCACTGCGTTCGTTGCCGCAGCGGTCCGCGGGCGCCCGCGCGTCTCGTTCGACGCGGGGGGGGGTGGCAGCCCGTTGGGGGTGGGCGAGCCGCCCCGTCGTCAAGGAGCCTTGCGCCAGGCCGCCAGTTGCTTGCGCAACTCCGCTTCCTCCGGCAGCTCCAGCGCCTCGGCGATGTCGATCGCTTCCGAGAGCGTTGCGACGGCGGCGGCCCGATCGCCGGATTCCATCTTCAGCTCGGCCAGGCCGCGGAGGCAGCGGTACTGGTCGACCAGATCATCGCCCTTGGAAAGCGCGGCATACGCCATCCGATACTGCTCCAGGGCGTGGGCGGTGTCACCCATCGCGCGGTACGTTTCCGCCAGCGTGATGCGTACGCGGGGCTTGGCCTCCTCGCCGGCCAGTTTCAGGCAGCGGCCGATCGCGTCGATCGCTTCGGACCACTGCTTCTGCTTGCGGTACCACTGGCCCAGGAAGAGCCAGCTCGTGGCCTCGTTGCGGGCCGATCCGCTGGCCCGGGCCGCTTCGATCGAACGCTGGTACATCGCCAGCGCGTGCGGTGCGTCGCCGAGCCGGTCGTAGATCAGCGCCAGCTTGTTCGTCGCGGGCGTGCGGCTCACCTTGTCCCCGAGGGCGTCGAGCAGTTCGAGGACGCGCTGCTGCCACTGCGCCGCCTGACGCAGGTGCTGCCGCCGCGACTGCTCGATCTGGGCCTCGGACGCCTCCTTGGGCGGTGCCGGGGGCGTGTTGAGGTAGTAGTCGCACAGGCTGTTCATCGCGGCGAGCCGGCCGTAGGGGTCGGATCGCCTGGTGGCGCGCTCCAGGGCGGTCTCGAAGCGCCGCCGGGCCACGTCGAACGACCGGACCATCATCAGCAGCAATCCCTCGGCGATGTCGTACTGGCCGAGGTCGAGTTCGTCGCCGGCGCGGGCGGCAAGCGCGCGGAAGCGTCGCAGGTGCTGCTCGGCGCGGGCGCGGTCGGCCGCGGTCCCACGCAGTTCGAGCTTGGCCAGCAGCATGAGTCCCGGGCGATAGGCGTCGTCGTAATTCAACGCGTTGCCGATGTAGTACGCCGCGTCGCGGAGGTTCTCGGCCCGGGCCGCGGCCAGCGCCCGCGCGTAATACTGAACGGCGCTCGGCGAGCGGGCCGGCGGCCCCAGCACGAGCTGCTCGGTGGCCGGGTCGATCTGGGCCATGCCCAGTTCCCCGAGCACCCAGCGCGTCGCATCGTCGAGGACATCGAACAGCCGGCCGGGACCCAGGCGGATTTTCCGCACGCCGCCCGTGCCTCCGATCGCGCGCAGCTCCACGTCGAGCACCAGTGCGTCGGGATTGCCACCACAGGTTCCGATCAGCCACCGCCTTGCGCCGATCAGCGGCACGACACGCTGCCAGGCGACGGGGGGATCACCGCTCTTTTCCTGAAGCTCCTGGCGGGCCTGGTGCAGGCGCATCGTGGGAATGACGACCAGCCCCGGCATTCGCCGCAGACGCCACGCCAGCGTTTCCTGGACCGCCAGAGGCAGCCACCGGTCGCGCTCGGCGAGATCGCGGCCGGCGAATCCCGCGACCGCGATGGGGGCCACAGCCGGCTTGCCCTCGGCGGGTGTTGCCGGCGCCGCGGGCTGCTGGTCCGGCGGGCGTTGCGCCACCGCTCCCACGCCTGCCATCAGGCCCCAGACCGTTGCGATTCCGAAATAACGCCGCGTCGCTGTTCCGTTCACGATCGACTCCCGTGCATTCCGGCGGTCAGTTTGATTCACATCGGACCGGGAAGCAACCACGCGCCGGCGGCTATACTTCCCTGACGTCCGCGACGAACCGGAACGAGACTCGCAAGACGGTTGGTGTCGCATGCAGAAAGAGAAACACGAACTGCACAGTGAAGCATCAGAGGATGCGCGAGCCGGGAGGTCATCGCGGCCGCCGATGTGGCTGCTGCTGATCGCGGCCGCCGTAGTCGTGTGGGTCTACGCCCGCGGGCTGCCCGGCGGGGCCGGGAGCGGTCACGGCGGCTGGGGTTCGTTTTTCGGGAGGCCCCAGGCGGGGCAGAAGGCCGCGCCGTTTTCGGCGGTCGCGCTCGACGGCCGCGACATCCGCTTTCCGGCCGATTACGCGGACAAGTTCGTGCTGCTCGACTTCTGGGCGACGTGGTGCGGGCCGTGCCGGGCCGAGTTTCCGCACCTGCGCGACGCCTACGCGCGTTTTCACGAACGCGGCTTCGAGATCGTCGGCGTGTCGCTCGACCAGCCTCGCGGCATCGGTTCCGAACGCGTCGTGGCGTTTCTTGCGGACCAGCGCGCCCCCTGGCCGGTGGTCTACACCGGCGCGGCGGAGATTGCCGACGCGTATCGAATCGAGGCGATTCCGTCGCCGTTTCTGATCGACGGCCGGACGGGCAGGATCGTCGCCCGCGGCGACGCCCTGCGCGGCGCGGCGCTGAGCAGGACACTCGCCCGGTTGCTCGATCAGCGCTGATGATCCGCGACCGCCCGCCGGCTTGTCCCACCCGCTGCTACTGCGGCTGGCCGGCGACCCTGCCGATCCGCAGGAGATCTCCGATCGCCGCGGCCGGCACTCGCACTTCAAATTCGCAGGCCGCCGGACGCAGGTAGAGGCCGCCCACCACGAAGGGCGGCGGCGTGGCGCCGTCGCCGGCGTCGGGGGGGAGCTGCACGTCGGGGAGATTCAGAGCGGCGGCGAGCCTCAGCCCGAAGCGGACCACTTGCGATACGTCCATCAGGCCCAGGCCGTCGGGGTTGGGCGTGATCGATGCCAGCGCTTCCCGGACGCGCGGATCGTCGCGCAGCGGCGGGAGCGCGCCGGTCGCCAGCTGCTCGGCCAGCGCGCGGGAAGCCGCCGGCGTGGAGACACAAGTCCAGAATCCGCCAGGGGCCGGCAGGTAGACGGTACAGAGCTCCACCCCGCCATACATGGCTTTCACCATCTGCTGCTGTATCGGGTCCGGCATGGCCATCGTGATGCAGGCGACCGTGGCCTTTCGTCCAGCGATGGTCTCGTGCGTGGTCCTCGTGTTCTCGATCATGGCCCGGCCGGTGGCCGTCTGCGTGATGTGGGTCAGCCGCGCCATCCCGTCGAGGGCGAGTTCCGGTTCCCGGGCCGACACGAAGGTGATGGCTTGCGCATGGTTTTTCTCATCGAGGAGCACGGTGACAAACTGTCCGTCGATCCGGCGACACACTTCGACCGCCTTTTCCATCTCGGCGGTTTCCACGTCGGCGCTGTCTTTCGTCGCGTCGCAGAGCAGACGGGAGGTGACCTCCATCAGCGACACCTGCCCCTGCTCGAGACGCCACGCGCCGCCGAGGAAGCCCAGCAGCCGGCCCGAATCGGCGCCGGCGATCTGTGGCCAAGGGGGCTCGATCCTGCTTGCGGAAGCAAGGTAGTCTGCGATCGGACCGCCAGTCCGCGGGTGAATCGCGCAGCGCACCCGAATTCCGGCGCCGCCGATATACCCCGCGACGGTGATCGAATCGAGCTGGCCGATCAGCGACCTGACCGCGTCCGTCATGGCGTGGATGAGATCGACGCTCCCTTCGCCCTGGGCGGCCGTGGCCATCGTGGCCATGCTGCCGAACAGGAACAGCTTTCTCTCGATCGCGTCTTTCCAGCGGGGCACGTCGATGTGCACGAGCAGGTGATTCGTTCGGGAGTCCGCGGCGAACGCGGCCGGCCAGCGCGCCGGGCCGGGCTTGCCGGCGGCGTGGCTCCACTCGAACCAGGCGGGATCGCGTGAGGCCATCAGCACGTTGCCGTCGATCCGCACGGTTTCGCGGTCGGGTCCGTGGAGGTTGTGACGACCGTGGACGCCGACCAGCACGAGCGGGGCCCGGCATTCGGGCCGCAGCGCCACCACCAGCGCGGCGCGGTCGGCGACCGCGCGGGCCAGCGTTTCGTCCGAGACGGGAAGGAGGCCGAGCAGGTTCCGCGAGAAGCCGGGGCCGAAGTCGGCTTGGCAGGCCGCTCCGAGCGCGAGCGTGCCGCCGTCGAGGTGGGCCAGATCGGGGAAGGCCACCACCAGGGCCGCGTTCTCCGGCACATGGGACAGCAGGTCGTCGAGCGTGGCCGGCGGCCGCACCGACCGCTCGATGGCGAAGATCACACCGCCGATCACGGCGGCGACGATGAGAACCAGCGGCACCCTCTTCATGGACCGTGCTCCAGACGAAGCCGCAATCAATATACCGATGCGCCGGCGCACCGAGAAGCGGGTTCCGGCGCAAGCGGCTCGTCCTCCGGCGCTGCTGGTTCGCGGCTCCCACGCACCCGACCGGGACTGGCGGGAACACCGGACGGGTCGAGTCGGCCGGTCGCAGGCCCGTGCGACCGATTGTCTTCTCCGGCGCGATGCGCCCCGGTCAAGCCGCGGCGCGTTCCCGGGCGGGTCATGGTACCGATGAAACGGTCGGTGTCGGCGCTCGCCATCGGGCGGTTTGCCGTGTCAAGGCGCGATCGCGCCAGGTTCGGTTCAGCCGGCCAGCGGACCTTTGAGCAGTCCGTCGACGATCAGCACCTTGAGCCCGGCGGCGAGCAGGGCGGCGCGGTAGAGCCAGACGAAGTGCTTCTCGGAAATGTGCGGGTGCAGCCGGCGGCCCAGCAGCGTGCCGGGGATCGCGACGGCGGCGAGCACGAGCGTGAGCAGGCCGAGCTGCCCGAGGTGTTCGTACGAACGCACCATCAGGAAGCCGGGGATCTTGATGATGTGTACGCACGTCTGGCACAGGGCCTTGGTGGCGACCAGCCGCTCTTTGACGAAGTCGCGCCGGGCGAACAGCGGCGCGATCAGCGGTCCGACCGCGCCGACCGTGAATCCCGCCACACCCGCCGCCAGCCCCAGCAGCGGGAAGTCCCACCAGCTCGCCCGGTGCGTCTGTTTCCTGCCGC
The DNA here is from genome assembly GCA_964428275.1 of uncultured Planctomycetales bacterium. GTDB lineage: Bacteria > Planctomycetota > Phycisphaerae > UBA1845 > Fen-1342 > JALSRY01. The sequence goes on from CAYRXN010000068.1 coordinate 5,059, forward strand.
GCGGGATCAGCAGCGAGAGGAGAATGTAGGCCCCGACCACCATCTTCAGGTAAGGCTCGGACCGCTCCGGCTGGCCCAGGTACGCCAGCAGCCCCAGTCCGACGGCCGCGCCGGGCACGACACCCAGGGCGAAGCGCCGCACGGCCGACCAGTCCACGTGCCGCAGGAACGCGACGGTGCGCGTCGAGTTGCTGACGAGCTGGATCGCCGCGTGCGAAGGAATCGCCTCGGAGTGGGTCATGAACGCCAGCAGCGCGGCCAGCAGCAGCGTACCGCCGCCCATGCCGATTACGGCGGAGAGCGCCGCCGTCAGCAGAGACACGATCGGAAGAATCACGAAAACCATGAGCGCTCCCGCGAATCGCCGGCGGCTAGGTCGGCGGTCGGGCCGCGATCGGCATGCGGCGGCCGAAACCGAAGGCCCGCGAGGTCACCTTCAGCCCCGGGGCGGCCTGCTGCCGCTTGTACTCGCTGATGCGGATCTTGCGGATCACCTCGTCCACGACGGCCGGATCGAACCCGCGGGCCACGATCTCGTCGCGGCTTTCGAGCCGCTCCTCGTAGGCTTCCAGAATCGCGTCGAGCACGTCGTAGGGCGGCAGCGACTGCTGGTCGAACTGGTCGGGCCGCAGCTCGGCCGACGGCGGCTTGGTCAGCGTGCGCTCGGGAATCAGCGTGCGGCCCGCCGCGTCGTTGATGTGGCGCGCCAGGGCATAGACCATCGTCTTGGGCACGTCGCTGATCACCGCCAGCCCGCCGGCCATGTCGCCGTAGAGCGTGCAATAGCCGACGGCGACCTCGCTCTTGTTCCCGGTGGTCAACAGCAGGCTGCCGAACTTGTTGGACAGCGACATCAGGATGTTGCCGCGCACGCGGGCCTGGATGTTTTCCTCCGTGACGTCGGGTTCGCGGCCGGCGAACTGCGGCGCGAGGGCCTGCTCGAAGGCCCGGTGCATGGTCTCGATCGGCACGATCTCGAAGCGGACGCCCAGGTTCTTCGCCAGTTGCCGGGCGTCGTCCACGCTGTGCGTGCTGCTGTAGCGGCTGGGCATCGCGACGCCGAGCACGTTCTCCGGGCCGAGCGCCTCGGCGGCCAGGGCGGCCACGACCGCCGAATCGATTCCGCCGGACAGCCCGATCACCACCGAGCGGAAGCCGCATTTGCGCAGGTAGTCGGCGAGCCCGCGCACCAGCGCCCGGTGAACGCCGGCGACGCCGGGCGGTACGGGCTCGCAGCGGGTCGCGGCCAGATCATCGAGATCCACCAGCAGCATGTCGGTTTCGAACGAACGGGCCTGCCCCACGCAGCGCCCGGCGGCGTCGATGGCGCAGCTCGCACCGTCGAAGAGCAGCTCGTCGTTGCCGCCGACCTGGTTGGCGTAGAGCACCGGGCAGCCGTGTCGCCGGGCGTGTTCGGCCATGCGCGCGACGCGCCAGGGGTGTTTGTCCACGTAGTAGGGCGAGGCGGAGATGTTCACGACCAGCTTCGCCCCCGCGGCGACCTGGTCGGCCACCGGGTCGCAGTCGTACAGGGGGCGGCCGAGCATCGGTTCGGAGAGCAGGTCCTCGCAGATCGTCACGCCCAACCGCACCCCGTGCAGATCGACGACCGGCTGCGGGCCGGCCGGCTCGAAGTAGCGGGCCTCGTCGAACACGTCGTAGGTGGGCAGCAGGCGCTTGCGCCAACGCGCGACGGCGCGGCCGCCTTCGAGCAGGGCGGCCGAATTGAACACGGGGCGGCCGTGGGGGCGTTCGTTCGGTTCGGCGTAGCCCACGAGCACGGCGATGTCCTGCGCCGCCGCGGCGACGCGCCCGAGCGCTTCGACGTTGTAATGGATGATCTCGCGGCGCAGCAGCAGGTCTTTGGCCGGGTAGCCGAGAATCGCCTGTTCGGGAAACACGGCCAAGGCTGCGCCGGCGGCCCGGGCTTGCGCCAGCCGCTCGAGAATCGCCTGCGTGTTCCCGTTCACGTCGCCGATGGTCGGGTTGGTCTGGATCAGTGCGATCTTCACGGGCTCGCTCCGCCACAGCCGCGCCGCCGCCCGAGCGGTCGGTGCCGTGCCGGGACCGCTCTGGCCGCGTGGCCATCACCTTAGCCGGGATGTTTCGCGGTGGCCAGATGCGAACAAGTACGCGAGCTGCGGACCTGAAGCCCGCGGCTCGTTGTTGGGTTACGTTCCCTTGACGCCTCAACGCCCTGATGAATGGCGAGTGGCGAATGGCGAATGGCGAATGGCGAATTACCCCGCGCCGCCTCACCCTTCGTCCCTGTGTCCCTCCGTCCCTGTTTCCCTCAATCCCTCAATCCCTGCTCCCTCAATCCCTTTTGGAATGGCGAGTGGCGAATGCCGAATGGCGAATTATCCTGCGCCGCCTCACCCCCTTCGTCCCTGTGTCCCTCCGTCCCCGTTTCCCTCAATCCCTTAATCCCTGCTCCCTCAATCCCTGCTTCCTCAGTCCGTCCGCCCCTTCGTCTTCGGCCCCTCAGCTCGCCGGGTTCCGGGCAGGACCGCGGCGGGGCTACTTGTCCTGCTCCCTGATGCCCATGCCGCTGCGGTCGGGATAGGGCGGGCGTTTGGGCGGCTTGAAGGCGCTGGTCTTGATTTCCGCGAGCATCTCGGCGATGGCTGCGTCGAGCTGGGGATCGCTTCCGTCCACCATTTTGGCGGGGTCGTCGATCACCTCGATGTCCGGATCGACGCCGTAGCCCTCGATGCCCCAGGTGCCGTCGAGCTCGTAGTAGGCGAAGCGGGGCACCGTGACGTTGGCGCCGTCGATCAGCCGGGGGTTGCCGGAGATGCCCACCAGGCCGCCCCAGGTGCGCGTGCCGATGAGCTTGCCGAGCCCGGCCTGGCGGAACAGCGCCGGGAACATGTCGCCGCCCGAGCCGGCCAGCCCGTTGATGAGCATGCACTTGGGCCCCTGGTGCGAGCGGGCGGGTGTGACCCCGTCGTGGCCGTCGCGGACGGCGAACAGGTTGGTCGCCGGCCGGTTGAGCAGCTCGATGAATCGGCTGGGGATCTGGCCGCCGCCGTTCCAGCGTTCGTCGATGATGAGGGCCTGTTTGTCGAGCTGGCCGTAGAACTGGCGGAACAGGTCGCTCTGGCCGCGGCGGCCGGTGTCGGGCACGTAGATGTAGCCGACCTTGCCGCCGGTCTTCTTTTCGACGTAGGCCCGGTTGGCTTCGATCCAGTCGCGATAGCGCAGCGTGCCCTCGCCGGAGAGCAGCTTGACGTTGACCTCGCGGGCGTCGTCGTCGATCTTCGGCGTCTCCGAGAGCGTCAGCGTGACCGTGCGCCCGGCCATGCCCTGAAAAGCGGCCCAGGGCGCCTTGGACACGTCGAGCGCGACGCCGTCGATGGCGAGCAGGTAGTCGCCTTCCCTGACATCGACGCCGGGAGCGCTGAGCGGGCCGCGTGCGTCGGAGTCCCACGGCGCCCCGCGGTAGATCTTGCGGATGCGGTAGGCGCCCTCGTTGAGCTCGAAGTCGCAACCGAGCATGCCGACCGACAGGCTCGGGCCGTGCTCGCTCGCGCCGCCCCAGTAGTACGCGTGGCCGACGTTCAGTTCGGAGATCATCTCGCGGATGAGGAAACTCAGGTCCTCGCGCGAGACGCAGTCCTCGAGCAACTTGCCGTACTGCGCGCGGACGGCCTCCCAATCGACGCCGTGCATGTGCGGGTCATAGAAGTAATCGCGGTAGATCCGCCAGGTTTCGTGGAAGATCTGCTTCCACTCCTCGCGCGGGCGGATGCGGGTCTTCATGCCGCGGGTCGAGACCTTCTTGCTGAGCTTCTGCCCGGCCCTGGCGTCGATGATCGCAAACGTACCGCCGGTGGGGACGATCAGTTTCTTGCCGTCGGCGCTGATGGCGAACGAGCCCGCGCCGGAAACGACCGTCTTCTCCTCGCGCTTGTCGGCGTCGATGTCGAAGAGCTTGATCGCGGCGGCCTTGCCCGAGCCGGGGTTGCCGTAGCGGGCGTAGACCAACTGGTTCTTGTCGTTGACGGCCAGCGCCCCGAATCGGCCGTGGCCGATCGGCAGACGCAGGGCGCGCTGCTCGAACCCTTCCAGGTCGATTTCGACCTTCTCGGGCTCCTCGTCCTTGTTCTTGTCGTCCGCCTTGTCTTTTTCGTCCTGTTTCTCGGCGGGGACCTCGGTCTCGGTCCGCTTGGCGGTGAACGTGGCGGTGAACTCCTCGCCGGTGATGGTACCGCTCATCGACTCGCCGTCGATTTTCGCCGTCACGGCGAACGGTTGGGTTCCCTCGTTGGTTTCCACGTCGATCGAGAACGTCAGCTCGCCGGTGTCGGCGTCGAACGAGCCGCCACTGATGTTGCCGCCGTGGGGGCCGGCCGAGACCGAGCCGCTGACGGTGTCGTCGCCAAGCCGCAGCGTGAGCGTCAGCGGCAGGCCTTCCGGCGGCAGCGTCTGGCCGAGTACGCGGCCCTCCCAGATTCCGGTGACCGGATTCGCGCCGGCGGCCGAATCGTCGTTGGCGCCGGTCTCGTCGTCTTCGGTCTCGTCGGGGGCGTTGCCGTCGTCGCCCTTGTTCTTGGCGCCGTCGTCACCGGCCTGATCGGCCTTGTCGCGGTCCTCCTCCCTGTCCGCGGGTTTCTCCTCGTCCCAGGTTTCCTCGTCGATCTTGGGCGTCCAGACGTATTCCATGTCGGCCCGAAGCGGAACGGCGTTGATGACCTCCCGGCCGACGTAGACGAACGTGGGGCCGCCGTCCTCGTAGATGGCGGTGGAGAAGGCGGCGTCGCTGACGTAGTAGAGGTAGTCGCCGGCGCGGTCGAAGACCGGCGAGGAGGCGCTGAAGGCGTCGCTGGTCACCTGGTGCTTCTTGCCGGTCTCGACGTCGTAGAGCCATACCGAACGCTGCCAGTTGGGATTGCCCTTGGTGTAGGCGATCCAGCGCGAATCGTGTGACCAGCTCAGCCGGCCCGGGCGGGCGCCGTATTCGTCCCGGTCGATGTCCTTGAGCGCGCCCGATTCGACGCAGAGCAGGTAGGCGGCGCCGGTCTTGTCGGTAAACGCGATGTACTTCGAGTCGGGCGACCAGGTCGGGCTGTGGCGGAAGGTGTTGCCGTTGTGCGTGAGCTGTTTCGTTTCGCCCTTGCCGTCGG
>CAYRXN010000069.1:0-5298 GCA_964428275.1 uncultured Planctomycetales bacterium
CCACGCCCGCGTCGCCGGTCGGCCCCGCGGCACCGGTCTTCAAATGGCCTCGGGCAGTTTCGGCCGTCGCCGCCTCTTCACCGCCCGCTTATCGCTTTTCCACCACGCTCAGGCTCCGCCGCCGTTGCTGCCGAACGTGGCGGCGTACACTTCCGTCATGCGGTGGAAGAACTCGTAGCGCGTCCGGGCGTCCTGCTGGGCCTCTTCCATCAGGCGCTTGGCCTCTTCCGGCCGCGTCTTGGTCAGCATCTTGAAGCGGTTCTGGTGGTAGGCGAACTCCGAATACGGAATCGACGGTGGCTTCGAGTCGATGCTCAGCGGATTGCGGCCTTCGGCCGCCAGGGCCGGGTTGTACCGCAGCAGCGGGAAGTGCCCGGACGTGACCGCCTCCTTCTGGATCTGCAACCCGAGCCGCATGTTGATCCCGTGGGCGATGCAGTGGCTGTAGGCGATGATGATCGAGGGGCCGTCCCACGCTTCGGCTTCGATGAACGCCTTGACCGTCTGCTGGTCGTTGGCCCCCATCGCCACCTGGGCCACGTACACGTTGCCGTAGGCCATCGCCATCATGGCGAGGTTCTTCTTGCCCTGGGGTTTGCCGCCGGCGGCGAACTTGGCCACCGCGGCCCGCGGCGTCGCCTTCGAGCACTGCCCGCCGGTGTTCGAGTACACCTCGGTGTCGAGCACGAGCACGTTGACGTTGCGGCCGCTGGCGAGCACGTGGTCGAGCCCGCCGTAGCCGATGTCATACGCCCAGCCGTCGCCGCCCACGATCCAGACGCTCTTCTTCACGAGCATGTCGGCCAGGTCGAGCAGGTGCCGGGCGTCCGCGCTGTCGATGCCGCGCAGCTTCTCCTTGAGGATCGCCACCCGCTCGCGCTGCGCTTCGATCTCGGCATCGGTCTTCTGCACCGCGTTGAGCAGCGCGTCGGCCAGCTCGCCGCCGAGCGAACCGCGCAGCTGGCCGACCAGCTCGCGGGCCATTTCGGCCTGCTTGTCGATCGTCAGCCGATAGCCCAGTCCGAACTCGGCGTTGTCCTCGAACAGCGAGTTGCACCAGGCCGGTCCGCGCCCGTCCGGGCGAACGGCCCAGGGCGCCGTCGGCAGGTTCCCGCCGTAGATCGACGAACAGCCCGTCGCGTTGGCGATGATCGCCCGGTCGCCGAAGAGCTGCGTCATCAGCTTGTAGTACGGAGTCTCGCCGCAGCCGGCGCACGCCCCGGAATACTCGAACAGCGGCTGGAGGAACTGCGACCCCTTCACCGTGTTCATGCGCACCTTCTCGCGGTCGATTTCGGGCAGGCTCAGGAAGAACTCGTAGTTCGTCCGCTCGCGCTCGCGCAGCGGCGGCTGGAACTCCATGTTGATCGCCTTGAGCCGCGTTTCCTTCTTGTTCTTGGCCGGGCAGGCCTCGACGCAGATGCCGCAGCCGGTGCAGTCTTCGGGCGCGACCTGGATCGTCACGTGCATCCCGGCCAGTTCCTTGCCGATCGCCTTGCGCGACTTGAACCCTTCGGGGGCCTTGTCCAGCAGCGCCTCGTCGTAGGCTTTCATGCGAATCGCCGCGTGCGGGCAGACCAGCGCGCACTTGCCGCACTGGATGCACGTCTGCGGATCCCAGATCGGAATCTCGAGCGCGATGTTGCGCTTCTCCCAGCGGGCCGTGTTCGTCGGGAAGGTGCCGTCGACCGGCAGCGCGCTGACCGGCAGCGCGTCGCCCTCGCCGGCGATGATCTTGCCCAGGACGTCGCGAACGAACTCCGGCGCTTCCGGCGAAACCACCGGCGGCCGGGCGATGTCGCTGGTGACCTTCTCCGGGACGGGGATTTCGTGCAGGTTGTCGAGCGTGGCGTCCACCGCCGCCCAGTTCTTCTTGACGACGTCCTCGCCCTTCTTGCCGTAGGTCTTCTTGATCGCGTTCTTGATCGCCGCGATGGCCTCGTCCTTGGGCAAGACCCCCGAGATCGCGAAGAAACAGGTCTGCATGATCGTGTTGATGCGCACGCCCATGCCGGTTTCCTTGGCGACCTTGTAGGCGTCGATCACGTAGAGCCGCAGCCGCTTGGCGATGATCTCCTCCTGGACCTCGCGCGGCAGCTTGTCCCAGGTTTCCTCCGCCGCGTAGGGGCTGTTGAGCAGGAACACCGCCTCGGGCTCGGCGTAGCGGAGCATGTCGTAGCGCTCGACGAACGTCCACGCGTGGCAGCCGATGAAGTTCGCCCGGTCGATCAGGTAGGTCGAGCGGATCGGCCGCGGTCCGAACCGCAGGTGCGAAACCGTGATCGAACCGGCTTTCTTCGAGTCGTAGACGAAATAGCCCTGGGCGTAGTTGTCGGTCCCCTCGCCGATGATCTTGATCGAGTTCTTGTTCGCGCCGACGGTGCCGTCGGAACCCAGCCCGTAGAACATGCACCGCACGACCTCCCTGGTCGCGGTCGTGAACGCCGGATCGTAGTCGAGGCTGGTGTGCGTCACGTCGTCGTCGATGCCGACCGTGAAGTGGTTCTTCGGCGCCGGCCGGGTCAGGTTGTCGAGCACCGCCTTGGCCATCGCCGGCGTGAAGTCCTTGCTGCTCAGGCCGTAGCGCCCGCTGACGACCCGGGGCATCGCAAACGGCAGCGTGCCTTCGATCTGCCGCTCGGCCAGCGCGCTGAGCACGTCTTCGTACAGCGGCTCACCGGCCGCACCGGGCTCCTTGGTCCGGTCGAGCACGGCGATCGACTTGACCGACTTCGGCAGCGCCGCCACCAGGTGCTCGGTCGAGAAGGGGCGATAGAGCCGGACCTTGATCATGCCGACCTTCTCGCCCCGGCCGACGAGGTGTTCGACGGTTTCGTGCATCGCCTCGGCCCCCGAGCCCATCAGAATCACGACCCGTTCGGCATCCGGCGCCCCGACGTAATCGAACAGCCGGTACTGCACGCCGACGACCTGGGCGAAACGATCCATGACGCCCTGCACGATCTCGGGGGCCTTGCTGTAGTACGGATTCACCGTCTCGCGGGCCTGGAAGAACACGTCCGGGTTCTGGGCCGAGCCGCGGAGCATGGGCCGATCGGGCGAGAGTCCGTGGTTGTGCTGCATGCGCACCGCCTGTTCGTCGATCACCGCCCGCATGTCGTCGGGGGAGAGCTGTTCGATCTTGCTCACTTCGTGCGACGTGCGGAAGCCGTCGAAGAAATGCACGAACGGAATGCGGCTCTCCAGGCTCGCCGCGTGTGCGATCAGCGCCAGGTGCATGACTTCCTGCACCGAGCCCGAGGCCAGCATGCCGAAGCCCGTCGATCGGCAGGCCATCACGTCGCTGTGGTCGCCGAAGATGCTCAAGGCGTGGGTCGCGACGGTGCGGGCCGAGACGTGAAAAACGGTGGGCGTCAGTTCGCCGGCGAGCTTGAACATCGTCGGGATCATCAGCAGCAGGCCCTGCGACGCGGTGAACGTCGTCGTCAGCGCGCCGGTCATCGCCGCCCCGTGCACCGACGCCGAGGCCCCGCCCTCGCTCTGCATCTCGATCACGTGGGGGATCGTGCCCCAGATGTTCGGCTGGCCCTTGGCGGACCACTCGTCGGCCCACTCCCCCATCGGCGAAGACGGCGTGATCGGGTAGATCGCAATCACCTCGCTCAGGTGATGCGCCACGTACGCAGCCGCCTCGTTCCCGTCGATCGTAACCATGCGTCTGTCGCTCATGAGCAAAACTCCCATCCGGGCAGCACCTCATGTCCGCCCAAGAGTCGTCGTAGTGCCAGCCGGCCGGGCACCTGGCGCTCCGACCGCTGCTTGCAGTTGTTTTTGTTCTCGCGCGTCGGCTGGCCGGTCCCTGACCCGCCGGCGCAAAGGCCCCCCGCCGCCCCCACCTGGAAGATAGCAAACCGCATACCATCCCCGCGGGCGCACAATGCGGCCAATTGCCGCCGATTGCAAGCGCCCCGGCCCCGCGCGCATGCGCGAAACCGCGCAACGCGTGCGGCTCCGCCTCGTCCGAGGCGTGCCTTTTCAGCGATTATGCGAGAAACACACCCCCCGCCGGAGACGAGCAAGTCCCTACAGAGACGGCGAACACGATGCTCCCCGGCGTACCGACACAACGAAGGCGGCACCAACCCCTGGGCCGGCGCCGCCATAACCCCATGCGAGTAATTATGTTACGCGATCAACCCTTACCGGCACGTTGCGGAGAGCGCCCGTTTGGCGCCCACTTCGTATACCGAAGCCGGGTACAGGCTGGAGAGTTCCGCCGCATAGCGCTCCGCATTCTCACGGTGGCCGGCCGCCAATTCGGCCCGTACCAGCGCTTGCAGCAACAAGCCGTCGTAAGCTGCTTTCAACCGCTCCGCTTTTTTCCGGGCATCTTCCCCCGCCGCCGTGCGCGCCGCCACGATCTGTGCCAGACGAGCCAGTTGGGGGCGCTCGCGCTCGTACACGCCCCTCAACAGCGATACCACCCGCTCGATCGTGTCGTCCCCGAATCCGAGGACACTGCTGGCGTACTCGACTTTCAGTTCCGCCGTACCGGCATCGGGTGGCATCGATTCGAGCCACTGGTGGACCAACTGCCGCCGCCCCGTGACCCCCGTGCTCATCACGTAACGCAAATATTCGGACGGTTCCAACATGCGCTGCCGGAGTCCCGCGATATCCTTCAGGATATCCCGCAACGCCTCCGAACGACCATCCCGCCACCGCAGCACATGATCGAGCTCGGCAAACGCCAACGCCTCGGCGTAAGAGATGCCCAGCGACGCGAAGCCCGCCCCGGGCGCGCAGCGCATCAGCAGTTTGCGGCCGGTTCTGAGCGTCTCGAAGACCTTCGCCGGCCCGCCGGGTGCGCTGGCTTGAGCTTCGGCAAGCCGCTTGGTCGTCGTGTACGCGATGCCGGCGAGGATCTCCGCGCGCTCCCCATCCGGCTTGCCCCGCAACAGTTGCGTCACTTCCCTGAACAGCGCCTGCCACTGCGCGATCGCTTTGCCGCGCGCCGCCGCCCGTTCGGCGGCCGTGGGGGCCGTTTGCGCCTGCTGGTCGAGCGCCTGCGCCAACAGCTCGTGGTACTGGCACTGCGCAAACTCATCCCGGGCCGACTGGATCATGCGAACGGCCAGGTCCGCGGCCAGCGCGTGGTCGCCGGCGCGGCAGGCCAGCGCGTGAGCCAAGTCGAGCCCAGCCGGCTTCAGCGGATCGTCCGGGGAAGCGTCGATGACGTCCAGCAGGCGCTCCAGCCAGAGTTGCGGGTCACAGGCATCCGACCGGCCGGCTTGGGCGTAATCATCCAGCACGCGCGCCAACGGTGATTTCCCGCTC
>CAYRXN010000070.1:0-5307 GCA_964428275.1 uncultured Planctomycetales bacterium
CGGAGGTTCCCGGTCGATGAACGTTTCATGCGTTGCACTCCTGATTCCATCCTGCCGAACCGGGCCGCGGGGGCCCTTTCCGGTACGTAATCGAATACCGGCGTTCGCGGGCGCCTGCGGCCGGAGACTCCCCCGATGACCCAACCCGAAACCCTTGGTTGGGGACTCGCCCGAAAAAGCGGTCACCGGGGTAACGGAATTGTGCAAGTATAACAGCCGCACCGCTGCAAGACCACAGATCGCCGACCGCAGGCGATGCCCGGGGTGTGACCATATTTTGTGGCAGTTGCAACTGATTTTGGGATAATGGGTTGGGTTTTGGGAGTGTGTTTTTTTGGCAAGGAGGCTGATTTGATGAATGCGGAGCAGGGTCGATCGGGCGGCGGCGTGGAGTTCGAGCGGTGGGCCGAAGCGATGCAGAGTGAGTTCGACGCGTTCTTGCGCCAGACCTGGACAGCGATGAACGCGGCCCGCAAGGGGCGCTGGATTGCGGACACCGAGGAGGTGATGGTGCAGGCCCGCGACCGGCTGGGACGATGTGCATATCAAAAGCTGCTTCAACTGCGGATCGAGGCAGGCGAGGAAGCTTTTTCCCCCTCACGAGCTCGGCCAAGGCTGGAAGAATAAGGGCCGCAAGTCGGTCACTCATCTGACCGCGATCGGGCACATTGAACTCACGCGGCGCATCTGGTGGCGTAAGGGGAAAGGTGCCGCGCCGCCGGCGGATGAGTGGCTCGAAACCGGCCTGGCACGGGTGAGCGTTGGGGCGCGCGAGCGTTGTTGTCGAATCGGGCGTCATCCACAGGGTTTCAAGCGTTCGGCGGCGGACCTGCAGCGTCTGGCGGGCTGGTCGGTGAGTCCGGAGCGGCTGCGGCAGATTGTCGAGGGTGAAGGCCGGCGGGTGGCGAAGCAGCGTGAATGTGGGCTCCTGTCGCCCCAGTGGAGCGTTTCGGATTGTCGGGAAACGCCGCAAGGTCCGAGCCGGGTCTACATCGGCGTGGACGGCTTCATGGTCCCGATGGTCACGCAGGACGAGAAGCGCAAGCGGGCGGCGTCTCGGCGACGCGCGCGCGAATCGAAGCGTCGCCGGCAGGGGGTCCGCAAGTCACGGCAACGTCGGCGGGGTCGTCGGGATACGTGCGAAAAACCAAGTGGTCGCGTGCGTCGTCGTCGGCGGATGCGTCGTGGCCACCGCGAGCGTTACAAGGAGTTCAAGCTGGGTGTGTTTTACAATCAGGACAGGAGCCGGCGGCGTGTTGTCGTCACCGGCGGCAATCCGGACGTGCTGGGGCGTTTGCTGCGTCGCGACGGTCGGCGGCTGGGCGTGGCGCGTGCGGATGCGGTCGTGGGGATCGTGGACGGGGCGCCTTGGATCCGGCGTCAATTGGAACGACTGGGGCAGTGCGATCATATCGGGCTGGACTACTACCACTTCAGCGAGCACGTCAGCGCGGCGGCCCGGACGTGTTTCGGGGAGGGTAGCGAGCGTGCCTCGGTCTGGCGCAAGACGGTTCTGGATCTGGCCTTGGAGAGCGGGGTTGATGAAGTGCTGGACGAGATCACGCAGACGTATCAGCGGCTGCGGGCTCCGAGCAAGCGATCGGCGTTGCGTCGCCTGCGTACCTACGTCGGCGAACGCGTGGCGATGATCCGCTACCCCGAGAGCCGGGCCCAAGGCTGGGACATCGGCAGCGGCCCGACCGAAAGCCAGTGCAAGACCCTGGCGGCCCGGCTGAAAGGGTCGGGCATGCGTTGGGACCCCGCCGGCGCCACCGCCATGCTGAACCTCACGGCCCTCGAAGACTCAAACGAATGGGAAGCCTACTGGAACCTCCAGGGCAACCACCAGAATCAGTCACACCCCCACGTGGGGCTTGCTCGCCATGTGGCATCGGGCGCCAGGCGGCGGTAAACTCCGGGCTTTGCCGCGGCGCGCGGGGTGCGCGGCGGCGTGCGAACACGGGAGTAGAGTCGATGAAGGTTCACGAATACCAGGCGCGCGAACTGATGCAGGCGGCGGGGATCCCCGTCCCGGTCTCCGAGGTGATCTCCAGTGCGGACGAGGCCCGGGCGGCGTTCGAGAAGCTGGGAGCGGGCAAGGTCGTCATCAAGGCCCAGGTCCACGCCGGCGGCCGCGGCAAGGCCGGCTACGTCAAGCTGATCGAGTCGGCCGACGAAGCGGTCGAAAACGCCAGGCGGATGTTCGCCGAGCCGATGGTTTCGAAACAGACGGGGCCGGAGGGGATTCAGGTTCGCAAGATCCTGCTGGCCGCCGCGGTCGATATCGACAAGGAATACTACCTCGGCATCGTGGTCGATCGGGCCCGGCGCTGCCCGGTGATGATGGCCAGTTCCGAAGGCGGCGTGGAGATCGAGGAGGTCGCCGCCAAGAAACCCGAGGCGATCAAGAAGGCGTGGTTCCATCCGCACCTGGGACTCCTGCGGTTTCAGGCCAACGCGCTGGCGGCCGAGATCGGCATGGAAGGGGCCGAGGCCAAGGCCGCGGCCGGCATCATGCTCAAGATGGCCCGACTGTTTTTGGAAAAGGATTGCTCGCTGGCGGAAATCAACCCGCTGGTGCGCACCACGAGCGGCGAAATCCTCGCGATCGACGCCAAGTTCAACTTCGACGACAACGCCCTGTTCCGCCACGACGACGTGCGGGCGTTCTTCGATCCGACCGAGGAGAACCCGGCCGAGCTGCGGGCCAAGGAATTCGACCTGAGCTACATCGCGCTCGACGGCAACATCGGCTGCCTGGTCAACGGGGCCGGGCTGGCGATGTCCACCATGGACATCATCAAGCTGCACGGCGGCGAGCCGGCGAACTTCCTCGACGTGGGCGGCTCGGTCACGGCCGAGGGCGCCGTCGAGGCTTTCCGTATCATCCTCTCCGACGAAAAGGTCAAGGCGGTGCTGGTCAACATCTTCGGCGGCATCGCCAAGTGCGACGTGATCGCCGACGCGCTGATCCAGGCGGCGAAGGAAGTCGGCTTCAACGTGCCGGTGGTCGTGCGGCTGGAAGGCACGAACGTCGAGAAGGCCCGCGAGATGCTCAAAGAGGCGGACATCGAGCAGCTCAGGCCGGCCACCGACCTGACCGACGCGGCCAAGCAGGTCTGCGCCTGTGTGTGAGAAACACACTGCTTGGGACTTCGGAGGGTCGAACCAACCGGCGAACTGAACGCCGCGCTCCTGCCCGGCGAGGTCAGCCAGGCCCGGTGGATGTCGCCGGCGGGGGCGGCTTCGCGCCGCCGCCGACCTGTTCGGGGAAGGGCGCGGACCGCTGAGAGCGGCTGTTCGCTGGCAGTTTCCCGACGCGGATGAGCAGCGTGCCGAGGAAGTACTTCACGAACGCCTCGAAACCGCGCGGCGTTGCCGAAAGAGCACGCACTGCATACGTGACCCACGCCCGTCCCGGCCGCCCGGCGCAACTGGCCCCCATGATTGATCCGAGCTAAAGTTTCCCTCATGCAGCGCGAATTGCTCGAGATTGTCGAACGGTTCCCCGGCCGGCGCGTCCTGCTGGTCGGCGATTTCATGCTCGACCGCTACGTCTTCGGCGACGCCGAGCGGATCAGCCCGGAAGCACCCGTTCCGGTCCTGCGAGTCCGCGAGCGCCAGGACCGCGTCGGCGGCGCGGGATCGGTGGCGCTCAACCTGGCGGCCCTGGGAGCGCAGGTCGCCTGCTTCGGTTTGCTGGGGCGCGACCGCTTCGGCGAACAGGTGACGGCTTCGCTGGCCGAGGCCGGGGCGGCGACCGACGGGCTGGTGCGGGCCGACGACCGCCCCACGATCACCAAGACGCGGCTGGTGGGCCTGGCCGAGCACCGCCACCGCCAGCAGATTCTGCGTGTAGACGACGAGATCGTACAGCCGCCGACAGAGGCCGACGCGCGCCGGCTGATCGACGCCGTCCGCGCCGCGGTGGCCCGCGCCGACGTGGTGTGCCTCGAAGACTACGCCAAGGGGGTGCTCTCGCCGGACGTCTGCGAGGCGATCGTGGCGGCGGCGCGGGCGGCCGGCAAGCCCGTGCTGGTCGATCCGGCTCGCGGCGGCGGATGGGAAAAGTACCGCGGAGCCACCTGCGTGACTCCAAATCTGCGCGAGCTCCAGGAGATCGCCCAGTCCGAGGGGCTCCGCGGAAGGGATCTTCCCGAGATCTGTGAGGCCCTGTGTCAGAAGTACGACTTCCGCTTCATGCTGGTCACCCTCGGCCCCGAAGGGATGTATCTTCACCATCCAGAGCTCAAGCGGCGTTTCCCAGCCCGGGCTCTTGAGGTGTACGACGTCTCCGGAGCCGGAGACACGGTGGTGGCCACACTCACTACCTTCTACGCCGCCGGGCTGCCTTTGGCCCAGGTTGTTGAGCTCGCCAACCGAGCCGCAGGCATCGTGGTGGGCAAGGTAGGCACTCAGCCCATTTTACTCTCAGAGCTGGAAAAATCACTCAAAAATTAAGAATTAAGGAGGCTTCAATGAAAAAATATCTTGTAGTGGTCTTTTTGTTTCTCTTTTGGGTTCAACCTGCTTTCTCTGATACCGCTGAAGAGATCAACCAAAAGGTAATCGATGCCCTCAACCGCCTTTACCAATCCGCTCCAGCAGCCGTAGAGCTGGCCCACCAGGCCAAAGGGATCCTGGTCTTTCCCAAGGTGATCAAGGCCGGGCTCATCTACGGGGGCCTATACGGAGAGGGAGCCTTGGTGGTCAACAATCAGATCGTAGGTTATTACAAGTTCATCGGCGGATCCTATGGTCTCCAAGCTGGCATCCAAACCTTTGGCTACGCCCTCTTCTTCATGACAGACAAGGCCTTGAATTATCTCCGAAGCAGCAAGGGCTGGGAAATAGGTGTTGGCCCAAGCATAGTGGTGGTGGACAAGGGGATGGCCAAAAGCCTCACCACCACCACGGCCAAAAAAGATATCTACGCCTTCTTCTTCAGCCAAAAGGGCCTCATGGCTGGCCTAGGGTTGCAGGGTTCAAAGATAACCCCCTTCACTCCAGGAGAATAAACTAGACCCAGAGGATCTCTTCCTCCCCTGAAGATTGAACCCTCACCGGGACACGCGGAAGCGACCTGGCTTTGGGCGCATAACGCTTCAGAAGCTGGGCCGCTTCCATCAGGTCCTGGTCAGACCTCTTCAAGAGGAGGGCACCCAGGGGACCGGGGAGATCTTTGAGCCTCAAAATGGTTAGCTTCTGGGAAACCAGGCCTTCAAGACGTCTGTTTTCGGCTTCGTTTCGGCCAAGGATCAGCCATCCCCCGCTCGGGAGTTCGAAATGGCGTCCAAAGGTCAAGAG
>CAYRXN010000071.1:0-9232 GCA_964428275.1 uncultured Planctomycetales bacterium
GGCCGCCGCCGACGCGGGCCCATCTTCGACGCGAACTGATCGCCGCGGTTCTGGAATCACCGCTGGGCCGCGGAGCGCTGTGCGCGCACATCCACGAAGCGCTCGATGCGCCCGTTTCGCTGGGGGACCTGTGCGACCTGATCGCGAGCTGGCTGCCCGTGGCGGCTCCGCGACGCCAGGAGTTGCTCGCCGAGCTGGACGTGGCCCGACGCGCCGGCCGGCTGATCCGTCTCATCCGCTCGATCGAGTTGCGCTGCCGCTGTCCACACGAGCTCCGCACCCGCTGGCACTTCAACTGAATCTGGACGAGAGGGTCACGAGAACGGCGGGAAGTGCCCGCCCTGTCCAGCCGCCCTCAGGTCAGGCCGGCGGCGAGAAGGTCCATCAGCCGCAGCAGCCCGACCGGCTGGCCATCTTCCCCGGCCACGACCAGGCTCGTGATCTGACCGGCGCGCATCAGCCGCAGGCATTCGACCGCCAGTTCCGAAGGCGGCACGGTCGATGCCGGCACGGGCGGGGCGTCGGCCGAACGCCGGCTGCGCAGGTACGCCTCGCGCGCGTCGAGCTCGCGCGGGCTGGGCACCCGCGAGAAAATCCGCCGAAGGTCGCCGTCGGTGAACGTCCCCAGCAGGCTGCCGTCGCGTTCGACGATCAGGGCGAGCCCGAGCTGCTTGCGGGTCATCTCGACGAGCAGGTGCTCGAACGAGTCGTCGGCCCAGACGCGCGGCAGCTCGTCGCCGGTGTGCATCAGGTCGCGGGCCCGCAACAGCAACCGCCGGCCGAGCGTGCCGTCGGGGTGAAACTGGGCGAAATCTTCGGGGGCGAACCCGCGCGCGTGCAGCAGCCCCATCGCCAGCGCGTCGCCGACGGCCAGCATCATGACGCAACTGGTGGTCGGGGCGAGACTCAGCGGGCCGGCCTCGGGCACATCCGGCAGCAGGACCAGGTGTTGGCAGACCTCGCCCAGGCGCGACCCGCGGCCCTGCGTGATGCCGATCGCCGGGCCACCCAGCCGCCGAAAGTGCTCGACGAACCGCAGCACCTCGTCGGTGTTTCCGCTGCGCGACAGGGCGATCAGGCAGTGGTGCTCGGTGACGATGCCGAGGTCGCCGTGCAGGGCCTCGACCGGGTGCATGTAGACCGCGGGGGTGCCGGTGCTCGTCAAGGAGGCGGCGATCTTCTGCGCGATATTGCCGCTCTTGCCCAGCCCGCTGACGATGATCTGCCGGCTGGCGAGGACGGTCTGGAGCGCGGCGAGGAAGTCGCCGCCGAGCATGGCCGCCAACTGCTCGAGCGCGCGGGCCTCGTCGGCCACGACCTGCCTTGCGATTTCGAGGGTTTCTTTCACGAGCCGTTCCACGCAGCGGACACCAGAAGCTATCCCATTTCCGCCCACCCTGCCAGGCCGGGGGCTAGGGCTGGTCCCGTTTCGGCGCCAGCGGCGCCACCGGCGGCGTTTCGTCGCGTTCGAGCGCTTCCAGCCGGCGCGTCACGTCGGCGAGCAGTTTCGCCTGGCGCTCGGGCGGATTCGGGCCGTCTTGCGCTTCGAGCAGGTCGCGGGCCTGTTTCCAGGCCCGGCGGGCGGCGGTCTGATCGCCCTGCCGCCACGCGGCGTCGCCCAGGTGGGTATACACCACGCCGTCGCGCCCGGCTTGCAGCCGCACCGCCCGCCCCAGGTATTTCCGCGCCTCGGCGAATCTGCCCGCCTTGTAATACGCCCAGCCCAGGCTGTCCAGATACGCGGCGTTGAGCGGTTCGCGCGCCACCGCCCGGCGGATCATCTGCGTGGCCCGCGCGAGGTTGCGCCCGGCGTCGACCCACGTGTAACCCAGGTCGTTGAGCAATCCCACGTCGTCGGGCTGATACTTCAGCAACGCTTCCATCACCTCGGCCGCCTGCTCGTCGCGGCCGGCCGTCTGGAGCACCCCCCGCTTGTACGCCAGGGCCTCGACCAGCGCCTGCGGCCGCCCGCCGGCCGCGTCGAGCCACGCCTGGCAGCGCTGCAGGGCGTCGTCGTAGCGGCCGGCGTCGAGCAGCACGCCGATCAGCTCCGCGCGCACCCGCCGGAGTTGCTGCGGCTCGATGCCCCGTTCGGACAGGATCGCCTCGTATTCCCTGACGGCCAGATCGGGCTTGCCCTGGGCCACCTCCGCCCGCGCCATCCAGAGACGCCGATCGATGCGATCGCCGTAGCCGCCTTCGAACTCCTGCGCCACCTTGAACGCCTCGTCGGGTTTCTTCGCCGCGATCAGCGCATCGATCAGCCGCTCGGTGAGCACGGCGTTGTTCGGGTCGCGCTTGCGCCACTCGCGCAGCCGGGCGAGGACGTCCGCGGCGTGACCGGTCGTCACGGCGTAGGCCGCGAACCGGTTGCGGCGCTGGAGCGTGTCCGGTCCGCCGGCGAACCACTTCGTCAGGGCCGCGAACGCCTCGTCCTTGCGACCGGCATCCACGAGAACGCCGATGCGGACCACCACGAGCTCCTCGTTGTCGGGTGCGTCGGCGATCCACGCGTCGAGAAATCGCAGGGCCTGGTCGAACTCGCCGAACTGCAGGTAGGTGTCTCCCAGCGCCTGGCGGTAACGGTCGCGCAGCGCATCGTCGGAAGCGGTCCGGATGAGGCGTTCGAGCAGCGCCCGGGCCTCGTCGAGCCGGAAATCGTCGAGGTAGCAGATCGCGAGCGGTTCGAGCACGCTGCGCCGGTTCGGAAAGCGGCGGCGCAGCTCTTCGCGGATCTCGATCGCCTCGGCGAACTCGCCCCGTGCGGCGTGGATGTTCGCCAGCAGGATCATCAGCGGGAAGTCGTCGGGGGCTACCGCCCCGGCGCGCCGGGCGATCTCGAGCGCCTCGTCGCTGCGGCCGCGCAGGTACAGACCGGCCGCGAGCAGCCGGGCGGTGACCACGTCGTCGGGGTGCTGGTCGCATTGCAGCCGCAGCGCGGCCAGGTGGGCGGGCCCGAACGGTTCGGAGAGGTAGCGCATCATCGTATCGACGCGCCGCAGCGTATCGGCGGGGAGCCGGGAACGGTCCGCGCGCTCGAGCTGCACGCGGGCGATCTCGGTCTTGTTGCTGCGGATGTAGCAGTCGAGCAGACCTTCGAGCGCTTCGCCGCTGGCCGGATCGTCGCGCAAGGCGGTCTGGTAGTACCGTCCGGCGGCCAGCAGATCGCCGAGACGGCGGTAGTGTCGGGCCAGCCCGAGCGCGTAAGCCGGCCGCCGGGCGGCGAACTTGATCGCCTTCTTGTACTCGCGCTCGGCCTGCTCGTTCTCGTCCAGGCCGTCGAGCGCCCGGGCCAGCACGAAATGCGCCGCGGCGAGCTTGGGGTGCTTTCCGAGTACCGCCTTGGCCTGAATCGCGGCTTCTTCCCAGCGATAGGCGCGCAACAGCACCTCGCCCCGGACGAGTTGCGCCGCCGCGAAATCAGGCCGCGCGGCCTCACTCGCGCCCAACAGCCGCTCGGCGAGCGTGTCCTGACCGGCGGCCAGCGCCGCCACGCCGAGCACGTAATCCGTCGCGAAATCTCCGCAACTCGATCCGCGCAATTCGCCGACCAGCGCGGCCACGTCGGCATCGGCGAACCACTCCATCCAGCGATCGAGCTGCTCCGGCAGAAACCCGGCCCGGTCGGGATGGACCCGCACGAACGCGGCCACCGTCTCCAGCACGGCGCGCAAGTCGCCGAGGTCGTGCTGGGCCGCGGCGAGCTGCCAGAGCACATCCATGCGGTCGGGGTGGCGCTGCTGGAGGGCGCGGCCCAGGCGCACCGCGGCCCGGGGCTCCGCCCCGGCGCTCAGCTTCGGCAGCAGGGCCCGCGCCAGCGTATCGTCGCTGCCCGCCGCCACCTCGCGCGCAACTTCAGCGATCCAGGAATCCAGGACACCGGCCCGCTTCGCCGCGGCGACGGCGCTGGCCACGAGGGCGCCGATCGCGTCGGCGTGGGTCTTCATCTGCGCGCGACAGAACGCCAGCGCGGCCGAAGCGTCGCCGGCGTGCAGCAGCGCATCGGCGTACCAGCGCAGCGCCGCCGGATCGTCGGGCCAGCGCTCGCGCGCCTCCTCGGCGACCTCGCGCGCGGCGTCGAAACGCCCGAGCGCATCGAGCAGCCGCAGGCGGTCGGGGACCGTCCCGTATGGGTGGTCTTCCAGCAGCGCGGCGAGCTCGGGCGTGTTGCGGTGTTCCGTGTGCGTTTCCCAGATCGCCAGGTCGAAGCGCGCATACGCCTGCGTCGCGGCCAGCGAATAGCCCCGTTTTTCGAGCAGGTGGCCCAGCGCGTACCACGCCATCGTCACGTGGACGTTGTTCAGCTCGCGATCGGCCGCGAGCGTCGCCGTGCGAAAGTGGGCGAGCGCCTGCTCGTCCTTCCCGGCGGCGACCAGCAGGCGCCCGAGCAGAAAATGAACGTCGGCGCGCCCGTAGCCGCTGCGGGCGGCGGCCTGCGCCTCGTCGCGGGCCGCCTGCAGATCTCCCAGGGCCGCGTGCGCCCGGGCCCGCAGGTAGTGGACCTCGTAGCCGTCCGCTCCGGGCAGACCCTCCACGACCTCGAGCGCGCTCAGCGCCGCGCCGGCCCGGCCGTCTTCCAGCGCGGCCCGCGCCCGCGCACAGGCATCCTGCACCGCCCCCGCGGATGGCTCCGCGGCAGCCGTCGCGGTCGCCCTCGGTGCCGGGGCCCCCGCGATTTCCGCCAGTGGAACCCGTGCCCGCCGAGCCGGTGCCCGCGCTTCATCCGACGGCGGGCCTGCGACCGCCCACGTGGCCACCAGTGCCGGCAACAGGAGAGATACCCAGGGGATCACCGCATGAGCCGTCGTCGCGCGGCACCGCCGCCGGGATCGCGAGCTGAAATCCATTCGATCTGGTTGCATGGCCGTTCCGACTTGCACGAGAACTCCCCGCCCGCCTCCAATCACAATACCACGTCGCTCCGGCGCTCGGTGCTCCACTGCAAAATGATACGCGGTACGCGCCCGGCACCTCGACGGGCACCGGAAGAAATGCAGGCCCTGCCCCCCGCGGCTCGCTGCACGCCGTGGCGTGCAGCCGCCGCAGGAAACCGGCGGCGGCGCGACGTCTCAAGCGGACTTCGCCTTGGTCGAACGCCGGACCGACCGGCCCGCGCCGCCGGACGCAGTGGACGCCGCTTTGCGCCGGACCGCCTTTCCGCTGCCCGAACGCGCCGCAGGCTTCGACTTGCCCCCGCCGCTGCGCGTCGCCGCGCGCTTCGGCGACGACGTCGTCTTCGTTTTCGCGGCACTCCTGGAGCGCGTGGCGGCCTTCTTGGCCGGGCGCTCGGTCTTCTTGGGCACGGTCTTCTTCCTGCCCTTGGAGGCGGGAGCCTTCCGGGAAGCCGCGCGGACTCGAGAAGCGGGTTTGCTCTTCTTCGCGGATGCTGCGGACCTGGCAGGAGAGGAAGGTTCCTCCTGGGCGGCTTCGGACTCCGCAGCGGTCGGGGTGCCGACAGAAACACTGCCCCCCGAAGCGACCATGCGCAGCATGTGGCGCGTCGTGCGATCGGGCGGAACGCTGGTGATCTTCTCCACCTCACCGCGGCGCACCAGCCCGCCCATCTCGGCCCAGGCCTGTTTTTCGAGCAACCCGACGACCTCGATCGCCTCCGCCTCGGGAATTCGCCGTTCGAGGAACGCCTGGGCCTCCTCCAGCGCGCACTTGGGATGCACGATCTCGGTCTTGCGCGCGTAGGCCCACATCGCCTCGTCAAGCGGAATGGCGTGCTGCTGAAGGCCGTAGAGCCGCACGCGTGCCCGAACGTACGCGTCGAGACCGTCAATCCTGTCGAGGTATGCGATCGCGTCCTTGCGCGACATCCCCCGCAACCGCTCGAGCGAAACGTCGTGTTCGATCGCAAACACGCTGTTGAGCGAGCGCGAGAGATCCTCGCACTTGCGGCGCGCGTCGGGAACGTCACCCACCATCTCGATCAACTCGATCGTGGGGATGACGCGCAACTCGTTGTAATCGACTACCATCCCCCGCAGCCGGTCCAGTACGTCCCGCGCCTTGGACTCGGGCAGATCGCGCGAGAATATGCCGAGGATCATCTGCGTGACCGCGTCCCCCGACGGCGGTCGGCCCGGCTTGCCGAGCTTCGTGCGCAACGAACGGATCAACTGCTTCAGGCGGCGAGCGCATTGCGTGGCACCCTTCATCGCTGCGGCGACCTCCTATCCGTTCGACTCGTTCGACGGGGCGGACGTGTGGCCGTCCCCCTCGGTCGTCGTCCAGTCCTCCCCCGCTTCCACCCCCGTTGGTTCCGGCCCCTCGATTTCTTCCATCAGACGATCGATCTGCTGCACCGTCTCGAAGGCACGCTGAATCGACTCGTCCAGATGAAAGACCAGCTCGGGCACCCGCCGGAGCGTCAACTGCCGGGCCACGGCCCCGCGCAGACGCCCGCGGGCGTGCCGCAGGGCCTCCACACTGAGCTTCTGGCGCGCCGCCGGCGCCATTACGCTCACGTAGACGTTGGCGACCGAAAAATCGGCCGACACCTCCACGTGGGTGATCGACGTCAGCGGCTCGATCCGCGGATCGCTCAACCGGTTCTGGATCGTTTCCGCCAGAACCGTCCGAATCACGCTCGCAACCCGCTCGGTTCGTCGGGACACGTTCATCCACTCCGTCTGTACGTAACAGGCACGCAACTCGCTCGCGGCGGGGAATCTCACGACAACCGGCGGGCCAACCCAACCCACGGCCGTCGCTGCGGCTGTTCACCACAATTCTATGTCGTAGTCCAGCAGCGCGGCCCGGCCGAAGACGCGGATTTCATCCACGATGCGGCACAGGGCGCTGTCCACAAAACGCGCGTCGTTCGAAACCATGACGACCCCCAGCGTGGCCGCCTGGCGATGGTCCAGATCGTCAACCTCGGCGATCGAGATATTGTGCTTCGCCGCCAGACGGTCCTTGAGGCTCTTGACCACGCGCCGCTTGTCCTTGAGCGACAGCGCCTCGAACACGCCCAGCCTGACCCGCAACACGCCCACGACCATATCACCCGCCGGCCCCGCCGGCCCCCTTGCACGGCGATGCACCGCCACGGCCGTCCGGCCGCGGCTAGAGCGTCTTGGCCACCTGCACGATCTCGTACGTCTCGATGATGTCGCCCGGCTTGAGGTCGTCGAAACCCTCGATCCGCAGACCGCATTCCAACCCGGCCCGCACCTCGCGCACGTCATCCTTGAATCGTCGCAGCGACCCGATCGGCAGCCCCTCCTGCACGATCCGCCCGTCACGGACCACGCGCACCTTGTGGCTGCGGGCCACGACACCATCGACTACGAAGCAACCCGCGATCCGCCCGATGCGCGACACGTTGAACACCTGCCGCACCTCGACCTTCCCGCGGACCTCCTCGTGCTCGTCGGGTTCGAGCAATCCCTCGAGCGCCTTGTGGAGGTCGTCGTGAACCTCGTAGATCACGCGGTAGAGGCGTATCTCGACGCCGTACTGCTCGGCCAACTGCCGGGCGCGCTCCTCGGCCACGACGTGGAACCCGATCAGCACCGCCGACGACGCCCGGGCCAGCTCGACATCCGCTTCGGTGATCGCGCCGACCGCCGCGTGCAGGATGCGCAAGCGGGCCTTGTCCGCGGGGAACTGGCCCAGCGACGCCTTCAACACATCCACCGACCCCTGCACGTCCGCCTTGAGAATGACGTTGAGTTCCGGGAGCTCCTCTTCGGTCGCGCCGCTGAGCAGCTCTTCCAGCGTCTTGGGTTTGCGCGTCTCCAGCAGCGACTCCTGCCGCCGCTGATCGCGAATCTGCTGGGCGATCTGCTTGGCTTCCGAGAGGTTCTTGACCTGGTAGAGGCTTTCGCCGGTCTCGGGCAACTCGTCCAGCCCCACCACCTCGACCGGCGTCCCCGGCCCGGCCTGCTTGACCCGCTTGCCGCGATCATCCAGCAGCGACCGTACGCGACCCGCGCCCGGCCCGCACACGACGATATCGCCGACCTTCAGCGTTCCTTCGCGTACCAGCACCTGCGCCGCAACCCCCCGGCCACCGCGCATCTGCGCCTCGATCACCGTGCCCCACGCCGGCACGGTCGGGTCGGCCTTGAGGTCGAGCAGTTCGGACAACGTACTCAGGTGGGCGATCAGCTCGTCGATGCCCTCGCCGGTGACGGCGCTGGTCTTCACGACGTCCACTTCGCCGCCCCACTCGGTAGGCACGAGTTCCTGCTCGGCCAGCTGGGCGTACACGCGGTTGATATCCACGCCGGGAAGATCGACCTTGTTGAGCGCGACCACGATCTGCACACCGGCCGCCTTGGCGTGGTTGATCGCTTCGACAGTCTGCGGCATCACGCCGTCATCAGCCGCCACAACGAGTACGACCACGTCGGTCAGATGGGCGCCCCGCGCCCGCATGGCCGTGAAGGCCTCGTGGCCGGGCGTATCGAGGAACGTCACCCGCCACTCGCCTCGTTTGACGAGATAGGCCCCGATGTGCTGGGTGATCCCGCCGGCTTCGCCGTCTACCACGTGCGTGTGGCGGATCCGGTCGAGCAGCGAGGTCTTGCCGTGGTCCACGTGCCCGAGCATCGCCACCACCGGCGGGCGCGGCTCGAGATGGTCCCGCTCGCGCAAACGGAACTCCTCCTCCAGTTTCTCCAGCGGCGAGAGCGCCCGTTTGATCTTGAGCGACACGCCCAGGTCGAGCGCCACCAGTTCGGCCGTATCCGCGTCGAGCACGTCCGTGATGCGGTACGCCTTGCCGGTATGCTCCACCAACTTGCCGAACACGACGCCGAACGGAATCCCGACCGCGGCGCAGAAGTCCTTGGCCAGGATCGGGGCCGTGATCTCCACTTCCGTCGGCGGCGCTGCCGGAGCCGCGCCACCGCCCTGTCGTCGTTTGCGTTCCGCCGAACGACGGGCCTTGATCCCGTAGCCGGTGGCACCGGCCAGACGCTCCTTGCGCTCGATCAGGTCCTGTTCACGCCATTCCTTGAGACGTTCGTTGCTCAGATCGGCTACGCTCTGACGCCGGCGCGGGCTGCGTGCTGCCGTCTCGCCCACGCGAGAACGCCCGCGCGGCCGCCCGCGACCAGTCTTGCCCGGAGCGGGAACCGTCGGCGGAGGAATCCCCGGACCGCGGATCGCCGCCGGACGCGGCCCCGTGCGGGGCATGCGCGGTCGCGGCGGGCGCACGGGTTCGGGCGCTTCGATCCGCACCACGCGAGGCCCTTTCAATTCCGCGGGTGCGGGC
>CAYRXN010000072.1:0-5279 GCA_964428275.1 uncultured Planctomycetales bacterium
GCTACGAACACGCGACCATCGCCGTTCCTGGGCTGTCAGGGCGGGCCTTACCCCGTGGAATAGGCGGTTGCCACGAATTCTAGTCACACCCTGCGCGCTCAGCGAATGGCGGTGTTCCGGCCCCGCACCGCCAAACGCCGTCATGCGATACACCGCCTCGGAGCCCCCGGGTACGGTCCCGGCACAGAACCACATACCCTGCGCGCCGGCGGCGCAGCGGTCCTCACGGCCCGCGTTGCCCCCGACGTGTGCGAAACCGTGTGGATCAGCCCCCAGCCGCCCGCGACCGCAGGGCAACCGCATTCCAAAAAGATTGCCCCGTGAACAGCGAACGCCGGGCTCGTCAACCTCGTTCTCGGCGCTGAATCGCGGGTGCGGATGGTGGGAGAATCAGTTTTCGGGTCGCCAGAATCAGAATGCGGTTGCCCTGCCCGCGACCGCCCCTGCCGGCATCGGTTCTTTTGCTGCCTGGCGGCGCGGCGTATGATGCCCTCTGGCCGCGCTGCTCTTGAGGCATCCTCGAAGGAACCGCACACGATGAGCGAGACGATCACGTACCTCGACAACAACGCCACGACCCGCATCGATCCACGCGTGCTGGACGCCATGATGCCCGTGCTGACGCAGCACTACGGCAACCCCTCGAGCGTCCACCGTTTCGGAGCCCGGGTGGCCGCGGAGATCGAAGCCGCCCGCGACGAAGTGGCCCGCCTGATTGGCGCCCGCCCGGGAGAAATCGTTTTCACCAGCGGCGGAACCGAGGCCGACAACGCCGCCCTGCGCGGAGTGGCGGCGACCCGTCCCAACAAGAGGCACATCGTCGTTTCCGCCGTCGAGCACCATGCCATCCTCGACACCGCCGCCCTGCTCGAGCGCGATGGATTCCAGGTGACACGCCTTGGTGTCGATGGTGACGGTCGGCTCGACCTCGACGCACTGGCCGACAGTCTCCGCGACGACACCCTTCTCGTTTCCACCATGCTCGCCAACAACGAGACCGGCGTGATCCACCCGCTCGCCAAAGTCTCAAGAATCGCCCACGCCCGCGGCGTGCTCGTGCACACAGACGCCGTCAACGCGCTCGGCAAGCTGTCGGTCGACGTGGAGGAAATCGACGTCGATCTGCTCAGCCTCAGTGCCCACAAGATCTACGGCCCCAAAGGCACCGGCGCCCTGTACATCCGCAGCGGAACGCCTTACCGGCCGTTGATCGTCGGCGGTGGACAAGAGCAGCGACGTCGCGGCGGAACACACAACGCTGCCGGAATCGTCGGACTCGGTGCAGCCTGCCGAATCCTCCGGGAAGAGCAGCGCGAGTGCATCACCCATACCGCCCGGCTGCAAAAGGAGCTCGAAACCGAACTCACGCGGCGATTCGACTTCGCCCGGATCATCGGTACCCGTGCGCCGCGCACAACGAATACCACCTGCGTCTGCTTTGCCGGATGCGCCGCGCAGGCAATCCTGCTCCTGCTCAGCGAAGCCGACATCTGCGTATCCAGCGGCTCTGCCTGCGCCAGCGGATCGCTCGAACCCTCGCATGTCCTGTCCGCCATGGGCATCGAACCTCACGTCGCCCAGGGGCAGGTCCGCATCTCGACCGGCCGCTTCACGACGCCGGACGACATCCAGCGTCTGCTGGCCACGCTGCCGATTGTGCTCGACAAGGTTCGCAAGGCGTAGCAAAGAACGCCCGTCCAGTTCGCGGACCAAAGACCGCTGTCACGGACGGCGCCCTCCCTGGCGGAACGCCAGTCCCCCCTTTTTCACCCACTGGGCTTGAAGGCCACGTGCGGGCGGCGGTCCCCCTGAGGACTTGGGCCGCCATGAGCTTCGGTCATCCCCGCAGGAAATCGCAGAACCGCGTTTTTTTGCACACAGGCCGGCCACCTTCGTATACTTGCCGCATCATGGCCACACCACGCTTCTACTGCGCCCACCTCGCCCCGGGGATCGTGGAACTCGACGAGGCCGAAAGCGGACACGCCCTCGGCAGTCTGCGGCTTCGCCCCGGGGATGAAGTGATCCTCTTCGACGGACGCGGTCGCGTTGCTCACGCCAACCTGTTGCCCCAGCCAACCGCCAACGGGAAGCGAGCACGCATCCCGCGCACCGCCGGCCGGCGAACAGCCCGCCTCGAAGTGGCCCGTGTTCTGTGTGAGCCGCCGCCGCAACGAACGCTCACGCTGATCGCCGCCGGCTGCAAGGGGCCGCGTCTGACCTGGATGGTGGAAAAGCTGACCGAACTCGCAACCACCGCGATCCTGTTGGTCAACTTCGAGCGATCGGTCGTCCGCGTCGGCCCAGCACACGCGGACCGGTTGAGGCGAACGGCCCTCCAGGCCGCCAAACAGTCGCAGCGTGCCTGGCTGCCGCAAATCGCTTGCGGAGCCGATCCGGCAGACACTTTGCGGGACCACTCGGACGCCCTGCTCCTGGTCGCCCATCCTGGCAGCGACTCGGTGTCGCTCACGGCGGCACTGCACCGATCCGTCGTCCATCCCGACGTGGTCGCGATCGTTGGTCCCGAAGGCGGACTCACCGAGGCCGAAATCGACTACCTCCGCAGCCACGCGGGCATCCTCGTTCGGCTCGCGCCGACCATTCTGCGCGTCGAAACCGCGGCCGTGGCGATCGCCGCCAATTGGGCCGCGCACCAACCCGCCCCATAGCGCGTTTTCCAGGGCGTCCGTACCGCCCTGGGGACCCGGCCCTGTTGACCGACGGGGCCTGACGACCCTGGCGTCGTGTTGCCCGACCGCCGGATTGCTGATCAGCCGCCGCGCTACGCCACCGCGTTGGGCGGCGCGCGGCCCGCCAGCACGGCGACGACGTTTTCGGCCGCCATGCGCGCCATCCTGTCACGCGTGGCGTGCGTGGCGCTGCCCAGGTGCGGCAGCACCACGACATTGGAAAGCTCGGCGAGCCCCGGCGCGAGCTCCGGCTCGTTCTCGTACACATCCAGTCCCGCCGCGGCGATCCGTCGCGCAGCCAGCGCCTCGACCAGTGCCGCTTCGTCGATCACCGCCCCGCGCGCCGTATTGATCAGGATCGCGCCGGGCTTCATCGCCGCCAACTCCGCCGCCCCGATCAGGTGGTGGTTCTCGGGCCGCATGGGAACGTGCAGCGTGAGTACGTCCGCCGCGCGCACGAGCCGGTCCAGCTCGACCCGTTCGGCCCCCAGATCGCGTTCGAGCGTGTCGTTGCGGTGCGTGCTCGTGTAGAGGATGCGCATGCCGAAGCCGGCGGCACGCCGGGCCACGGCCGTTCCGATCCGCCCCGCCCCGAGAATGCCCATCGTCGCCCCGCACAGCTCCAGGCCGCGCAACAGCGTCGGCGCCCAGCCGGTCCACCGGCCGGAACGGACGAGCGCGTCCCCTTCGACCACGCGCCGGCTGGCGGCGAGAATCAGTGCCCAGGTCAGGTCGGCCGTGGCCTCGGTCAGCACGCCGGGAGTGTTCGTGACGCGCACGCCCCGCCGCCGGCACGCGTCGAGGTCGATGTTGTCGAACCCGACGGCGTAGTTGGCCACGACCCGAAGCGTTGGCCCCGCGGCCTCCAGAAAACCCTCGTCCACGCGATCGCTCAACATCGTGATCGCTCCCGCACAGCCCCGCACCGCCGCGAGCACGTCCTCTCTCGCCGGCGGCGACTCCGAATCGAGCGTGATCGGCCGCAGGTCGGCCTCTTGGAGCGTCTCGGCGGCCGCCGCCGGCATTGGCCGCGTCAACAGCACGGTTGCATCGTTCATGTCCGCTTGATCCTCCGCGTTTGATCCCGATCCGGCGTTTCGATTCGCGGCGGCATGATACCGGATCGTCACGGCTCGGGCCGCCCCGTCGTTGTGGTGGTTCTTGGCAGCACTAGGCAACAGCCGCCGGTGTGGTTATCCTGCCCGATCGTCAACCGGCACGCCCCCGGCGACGCCCAAGCGGGGCAAACCCAACGTTTTTTCTGACGCCGCGCGCTGCCCGGACTGCGGAGCGACGCGAGCAGGAGTTGAAGCAATGGCCTACACCACCACCACGGTTCCCGACGGCGACAAGATCACTCTCAGCGGCGGCAAGCTCAACGTCCCCGACAACCCCATCCTGCCGTTCATCCGCGGCGACGGGACCGGACCGGATATCTGGAAAGCTTCCGAGGCCGTGTTCAACGCCGCCGTCGAGAAGGCCTACGGCGGCAAACGGCGGATCTCGTGGATGGAGGTCTTCGCCGGCGAGGTCGCGTGCAAGCAGTTCGGCGAGTGGCTGCCGGAATACACGCTCCGTGCCTTCCGCGAGTTTCTGGTGGGCATCAAGGGACCGCTGACCACGCCGGTGGGCGGCGGCATCCGCTCGCTCAACGTCGCCCTGCGCCAGCAGCTCGACCTGTACGTCTGCCAGCGCCCGGTGCGCTACTTCACGGGCGTTCCCAGCCCGGTGCGCAACCCGGAAAACGTGGACATGGTGATTTTCCGCGAAAACACCGAGGACATCTACGCCGGCATCGAGTGGCCCGCCGAGAGCGACGAAGTCAGGAAGGTGATCCGCTTCCTGCAAGACGAGATGGGCGTCAGCAAGATCCGCTTCCCCGAAACCAGCGGCATCGGCATCAAGCCCGTCTCGCGTGAAGGCTCGCAGCGGCTGATCGGGGCGGCGATCGAATACGCCCTGCGCAACGGCCGCAAGAGCGTCACGATGGTGCACAAGGGCAACATCATGAAGTTCACCGAGGGGGCCTTCCGCGACTGGGGTTTCCAGCTCGCCAAGACGAAGTACCGCGACAAGTGCGTCACGCAGCGCGAGTCGTGGATCCTCGGCAACAAGGAGGCCAACGCCGCGATCTCGCTGGAGGACAACGCCCGCGCGATCGAGCCGGGCTACGACATGCTCAACGACGCCAAGAAGGCCGAGATCGTCGAGGAGGTCCGCCAGACGCTCGATACGATCTGGGACTCGCACGGCAACGGCCAGTGGAAGCAGATGCTGATGGTCAAGGACGCCATCGCCGACATCACGCTCCAGCAGGTGTTGACGCGGGCCAACGAGTTCGACGTGGTCGCGACGATGAACCTCAACGGCGACTACCTCTCCGACGCCCTGGCGGCCCAGGTGGGCGGCATCGGCATCGCTCCCGGCGCGAACATCAACTACGACACCGGGCACGCGATCTTCGAGGCCACGCACGGCACGGCGCCCAAGTACGCCAACCTCGACAAGGTCAACCCCGGTTCGGTGATCCTCTCGGGCGAGATGATGCTGCGTTACCTGGGCTGGACCGAGGCCGCCGACCTGATC
>CAYRXN010000073.1:0-23197 GCA_964428275.1 uncultured Planctomycetales bacterium
GCCGACACACGCGCCGTAGGACGCCAGCAGGGCGGCGAGGTCTTGCAGGTCCACGTCGCCATCGCCGTCCACGTCGCCTTCGATCGGAACCGGAGACAGCAGGAACGCGTGATAGTCGTCCCCGATGCAGCCGGTACCGACGATCTGGTTGTGATCGTTGATCGCGCGGGCCTCGACCAGCCTGTCCCAGCCGGCGGTCTCGACGACGTCGCCAAGATCGATCGCCTTGCCCTCGATCCACAGACACGCGTGAAGTTCCTCGTCGCCGTCGGCGGCCTGGCCGACGATCCATCCGCGTGCGTTGATGTCGTAGGCTTCGCTCCAACTGCCGCCGAGCGTGCCCAGGTCATCCATGCCGTGTTCCGGTCGCCAGACGAACGCGTGGCACCGATCGTCGCCCGGTTCGATTTCCGAATATCCCACGACGGTCCCCTCATCATTGATCGCCGTCGCGCTGGCGTGATCGCCGCCCAGCGTGCCCAGGTCGAGCATCGGCAAACCGAGCTGCCAGAGAAACGCGTGACGCGTGTTGGGCGTCGCGTCGGCCCCGCCCACGACCTGCCCCGCGGCGTTGATCCCCCGGGCCACCGAAAACGACCCGCCCAGTGTACCCAGGTCGTTCGGTGTTCCGTCGGGCGTCCAGAGACATGCGTGTGAATCCGCCCAGGGCGGGCCGGGAATCACCTGCGACCAGCCCACGATATACCCTGACGGATTGATGTCGAGGGCGTTGCCCAGCGTGCCGTTGACCGCGGGCAGCGCTTCGCAGGCCCCGTCGACCCAACGGACGGCGTGCGTGTAGGGATAGCCGGAGACGAAGTAGTACGAACCACCGACCACGACCTCGTCGTCGCGGACCGCGCACGCGGTCGAATGGTCGTCCATCTCCAGCGGCGGCAACTCGCTCAGATCACCCGCTTTCCACAAGAACGCGTACCCGTGGAGGTAGGAAGTCTCCGACTGCCCCACGGCGAGTCCGCCTTCACTCAAACCCAACCCGCGGCTGAGTGGACAGCTCGGCAGCGTCCCCAGATCCGTGATCGTGAACCGCTGGGCCGGCGCGGCCGGCGCAAGCAGCAGCACGACCGACACCGCGGTCCCCTCGAGTAACATCTGCCCGACTTTCGTAATCCATTGACTCGACATGACCGAACCTCCTGCAGCCGACGTGGCGGCCCTGGCGCCGCGACTGAATCGCTGGCCGGCTCCCGGCATCCCGCGAGTGGCGATCCCGCCGCGCACGGCCCCACCGGAATGTGCGGCCCTCTACCAGCTATTGTACAACAAGAAACGCCGCTCCAGCGATAAAATGTACGCGGACCTGTCCCCGTGCCACGGTCGCGGTCAGGGCTGCGCAGCGTCGTCACAAGTGCACGCATGCGCACAAGGACACCCTTTTTCGGCCGATAATGTCTCCCCCGGCCCGGATGCAGGATTCGGGGCTGACCCGCGTTTTCGCGCGCCTGCGATGGTCGTACAGAGGACGCGGCGGACTTTCCTTTTCCCGACGCCTCCCGGCACGCTCATGCGCCGGGCGAACCGGCTTCCACCAGCAACCACAGCCATTCGATGTTGCCCCCGTGCCCCGCGATCGGGCTGCGCAGTTCGTCCGCGATTCGCCAGCCAAGATCGCGTGCGTCCTGCCGGCACACCGCGAGAACCTCGTCCGTGTGCCGTTTGCGCAGCACGCCGTGGCGGAGCCATTTTTTCGGCGCTTCGTAGTGCGGTTTGACGAGCGTGACGACGCGCCCGCCGGGCCGCAGCGATCGCCGGGCCGCCGGCAGGATCAGCCGCTGGGGGGTCCAGCCCACGTCGATCGTCACCAGATCGCAGGGCTGCTCGCAGACGTAGCGCAGGGCGTTCGTACCTTCGCGGACGACGACCCGCGGATCCTCGCGCAACGGGGTCGCCAGGATCCCGCGGCCGGGGTCCACGGCGTAGACGCGCGCCGCGCCGTGCCGGAGCAGACAATCGACGAACCCGCCCGTGTGGCTGCCGAAATCGACGCACACCAGCCCGCGCACGTCCAGGCCGAACGCGCGCAACGCCGCTTCGAGCTTGTGCCCGCTGCGTGAGACATACGTTGCGTCGCCGCCTTTGCTCATTCCTGTCGCGAGCGGGTTCGCACCACCCGCCAATCGCCGGCGCGCGATCGCTCCAGCTCCACGGCGACGACATCCGGCGTCCACTCGATGCCCTTGCCGTCGATCCGCAGTACGATGCTCCGGTCGCGCGCCAGCGGGAGCCGCCGCCTCGTGATCCGCAGGCGCCGCACGTTGCGCGTGTCGATATCGAGCTTGCGCGGCGGCGTGACCGTAACATGGGCCGTCGCTTCGCGCTGGGGATGGATGGTTTCGACGATCGCCACAAACGGCGGAACCGGCGGCGGTTTCTCGGCCGGCTCCTCCATGTCGATCTCGACCGGTTTGGCAGGCTCGTTCGTCTGCGCCGTGGGGCCACCAGGCGGTTCCGCGGCCTCCTCGCCGGGCTCGGGCCGCAGCGACCGCGCCGGCGCTTGAGCCCCCTCGCGGCTCCGCTGCGCAGCCCTGCGCGGGGGCTGGTCGATCGGCGAGTCCGCGCCCGGCGAACGTGCCACCGGCGCAGCGGCTCGGGTTTCGGCCGCAGCGGCGCCGGGCGGGCGCGTCTCCACCCCGCCGCGCCGCTGACACCCGGCAGCGATGGCCGCGCAGACCCCCGCGAGCATCGCCATTGCGCACCAACCCGACCCCAGCGCGTCTCGTTTCGAACCCACGGCATGCCTCCGCTGCCCGCACACTCGCCCCGACCGGCCGATCCCCCGCTTATATACCCCGGCTGGGCCAAAATGTCGCCGTGAAGGCCCGCGCAAGCGGTCGCATCGGAATCGAGTTTGCACCGGAAACGGTCGATGAAACCGCTGGCGGCTGCGCGCCGCCGGTCCCGGATGGCCCGCGCATCCCAGGAGGACGACAGTGGGCACGATAAGTACCGGCGTAGGCTTGATTTCCGGCATTGATTACGATCAGCTCATCGAGCAGATGCTCGCGCTCGACGCGCGGCCGCGCGACCGCCTCACCGCCCGCATCAGCGATCTCGACGCGCAAAGAACGGCGTACCTGGACGTTTCTGCGCGAATCAGTGCGATTCTCGCGAAGATCAACACCCTCGCCAGCGCCGACTTCTTCCGCAACACCACCGCTTCGTCGTCCGACGCGGACGTGCTCGGCGTCACCGCCGGCCCCAGCGCCGTTCCGGGCTCGTACAGCTTCATCGTCAAAGCGCTCGCGACCACGCACCAGGTCGTCAGCCGCGGGTTCGTTTCGCAGGACGCCCCGCTTCCGCCGGGACGGATCTACCTCGAGTCCGCCCGCGCCCGCGTCAACGAACAGGTCCGCCTCGACGAACTCAACGGCTACGGCGGCGTACAGCGCGGCTCGTTCGAGCTCATCGACGGCACCGGCCATGCGGCGACGATCAGCCTCAGCGACGCCGTCACGCTCGCCGACGTGGTCGAGCGCATCAACGCCGCCGGCGTGAACGTGGCGGCCGAGGTCCGCGGCGACCACCTTGTGCTGCGCGAAACGACCGGCGCGGCGCTGCGCGTTCGCGAGGTGGACGGCGGCCACGTCGCCGCCGACCTCGGTTTCGGTCCCGGTCGCACCTACGACGGCGGTGGCCGGATCGAAGGCACCGGGCTCGTCTACCTGAGCGACTACACGCCGGCCGATGCCGTCAACGACGGCAACGGCATCCGCCACGCCCGGGCCGGCGACGACTTCACGATCAACGGCATCAGCGTCAGTCTCAGCGACATTCTCACCCCCGAGACGCGACTGGGTCGCCTGAACCACGCCGCCGGCGTCGAGCTCGGCGTCGTTCGCATCACGACCGAAGACGACAACGGCCAGCAGCACACCAGCGAGATCGACCTCCGCGGGCTCGACACGATCGGAGAGGTCAAGGACGCCATCGAAGGCGGCATCGAGGGGCTCACCGTCACGCTCGCCGACAACAAGATGGTCATCTCCTACAGCGGGGACGACACCGGCGATCGGTCGCTGGAAATCGAGGACGTCAGCGGCCACGCCGCCCGCGACCTGGGCATCGAGGGTACGTCCGAAGTCGGCAAGATCACCGGCCGGGGCGTGCTGCACAACGACACGCTCGCCGACGTGGTCGCGGCGATCAACTTCGCGGCCGATAACGACGGTTCGATCAGCGCGTCGATCGACGGGACGCGCCTCGTGCTCCACGGCGAAGGCGGGCTCGAGCTCGCCGCCGTCGGCAGCTCGCACGCGCTCGAAGACCTGGGTTTCGAGGAAGGCTCCTTCGACGCCACCACGACCGGCCGCCGCATCGTCGGCGGGATCGACAGCGTGCTGCTGCGCACGCTCAACGGCGGGCAGGGCTTTACACCCGGACGCATCAGCATCCAGGCCGGAGCCGGCTCCGTTACGCTCGATTTGAGCGACGTGCAGACGCTGGGTGAGGTCATCGAGCGGATCAACGAGGTTTCCGCCGACGAGGGACTCGGCATCGAGGCGTCCTACGACCACACCGGCACGCGGCTGATCGTCAGCAGCATCGACGGCGTCACGCCGATCTCGATCCAGGACGTGGCCGGCGGGGGGACGTTCGCCGCCGACATCGGCCTGGCCACCGACGCGCCCGCGGCCCGGATCACCAGCGACAACCTCCAGCGGCGTTACATCTCGGAAAACACCGCCCTGAGCAGCCTCAACCACGGCGCCGGCGTGACGCTGGGAACCATCCGCATCACCAACAGCCTCGGCGAGAGCCGCAGCTTCGACCTCTCCACCGAGAGCGGCGGTACGCTCCAGGACGTGCTCGACGCGATCAACGCCGACGGCACGTTCGGCGTCGTCGCCCGCATCAACGACACCGGCGACGGCCTCGTGATCGAAGACACCAACGGCGGCGACTTCGCGCTCGAGGTCGCGGACGAGAGCGGCAGCGCGGCCCGCGATCTCAACATCCTGGGCGAGTCCGACACCGGTTCGATCGACGGCAGCTTCGAGTTCAACCTGACGCTCACGGGCCACGAGACGCTCGCCGACGTGGCCGCGCGGATCAACGAGCACGCGGGCATCGCCCAGGCCAGCGTGCTCAACGACGGAACCGACGTGGCGCCCTACCGACTGCAAATCACCTCCAGCACCAGCGGTGCCCGCGGGGAACTGCTGGTCGACGGGCTGGACTTCTCGACGCTCAGCAACGCTCAGGACGCGAAGGTGCTCCTGGGAACCAACCCCGAGTCGGGCGTGCTGATCACCAGCGCCAGCAACACGATCACCGACGTGGCGCCCGGGCTCACGATCGACCTCGCCGCCGTTTCGGATGATCCGGTCACGGTCACGATCGCCCGCGACGACGACGCGGTCGCCGACGCGATCGACGCGTTCGTGAGCAGCTTCAACGACGCGCTCGACCGGATCGGGCAGCTCAGCAGCTACGACCCGGAGACGGAGCAGAAAGGGTTGCTGCTCGGCGAAGGCACGCTGCAAATGGTCGAACGGCGGCTGACCCGCACCGTCGCCACGACCACGATCGACGTGGGCGGCGGCATTCGGCGGCTTTCCGATCTGGGGATTCGCTTCCGCAGCGGCAAGCTCGAATTCAACCGCGACGAGTTTCTCGAAACCTTCGAGCAGCACCGCGACGAAATCACGCAGTTTTTCGCGGACGAAGACACCGGGTTCTCGGCCGTGATGAAGGAGCAGCTCGAAGGCATCACCGAATCGAACGGGCTGATCGATCGGCGGGAGTCCACGCTGGAAAAGCAGAAAGAGCTGATGAGCTCGCGGATCGAGCAGATCAACGTGCTGCTCGAGCAGAAGCGCGCCCGGCTCAAGCGACAGTTCGCCGCGATGGAGTCGGCCCTGGCCGCGATGCAGACGCAGCAGAATGCGCTCGCGCAACTGAGCTCGCTCGCCGGCTCGTTTGGAACCCAGTAGCACGAAAGGCAGGAAGGTTATTATCGGCCCTAAACCCCTCCCGAACGTCGATTCAGAAACGTGCGAAAACCAGCCGATACCTTCGGCATGAATGCATCCGCGCGCGCATCCCGGGAGTACCTCAAGAACGCGGTCATGACCGCGTCGGCCGAGCAGTTGCAGCTCATGCTGCTCGACGGGGGCATCCGGTTCACGACCAAGGGAATCGAGGCGCTCGAGGCCGGCGATCTGGAAGGGATGTTCAACAATTTCGAACGGGCCCAGCGGATCGTGCTCGAGCTCAACAACGGCCTGCGGCGCGAGGTCAACCCCGAACTCGTCGATCAGATGGCGGCGCTGTACGACTTCATCTACCGCCGCCTGATCGACGCCAACATTCACCGCAACCGCAAAGCGGCCGAGGAGGCCCTGCAGATCCTGCGGCACCAGCGGGAGACGTGGGCGCTGCTGATCGAGAAACTCGCCCGCGAGGCCGCCGCGGAGCAACCGCAAGGCGCTCCCGCGAAGGAATCCGAGGAGTCTTCGTTCACCGCCGAGGGATGAGGGCCGCAGCGGCGGAGAACTCCATCAGGCCACCAGCCGCGACGGGCGGATTCGGGCCCCCAGCTTGTGGGCGATCCGCGCCAGCGAGGTGCCGATGTACTGGCGGGCGGTAAGCAGCTCGCAGCCCTTCACGCTCAGTTGCCGCAACGTCATGTCGGCTTCCTGCACATTCCAGTAGCCGCAGGTATCGGCGAGTACGACGACCCGCCGACGGCGGCGAAGCAGCCCCAGGGCCAGCATCCGCACGGTGTTTTCCAGCGGAACGCCGAAGATCACGAACCGTCTGGCGGGGGCTTCGGTGAGCAACCGATCGAGCTTGGGGTTCGTGAAGGGGTCGCGGTGAACCTTGGTGAATATGACCTGCTGGTAGCTCCGCAGCGCGTCCAGCGGCAGTGCGAGTGAGTTGTCTGATTCGACGACGGCATGCTGGGGCAACAGCGAGAAGGGGGCCTTGCGCTGGACGGGCGCCAGATCAGGAGCGACACGAACGTACCCGGCGCCGATCCGGTTGGCGCAGTCCACGTCCACGCACGAGACGACCGGCAACTTGGCCAGCCGGGCGTAAGCCATCACGTGCTTGACGTTGAGGATCACCTGGGGGGCGTTCTGGCACCGCTGGGGCTGATTCTCGTCGAGATACGCACGCTGGATGCACACGTCCAGCAAGACGTCGCGCTGATTCGCAGTCATACCGGCAGCTCCCGCCGGGCGCAAGCGCGCAAACCCTGCACAACAACGAACGTTCGAGATGCGTCGCGGAGATTTGACCTGGGTGATTCGCTGTTGTGGATCAGGGGGCGACTCGCCCGCTCGCACCCATCGCTTCTTTCCTGCCTCCGCTCGCCGGGATTTTAGATCGCGCGCAACGCGTCTTGCAAGCGAAAAATGCTGCAATCGCTGAATTTGAAACGAGTTGAGTCCCGCATTCGCCGTGTGCGGCCCTGAGGCGCAGATTTATGGGATGAGCCACCCCGAATCGTCCGCGACCGATAATGACCTCGCCGATAAGTCGCTCGCCCCGTTCGATCCCGGAGACACGGCTGCGTGGTTCGGCAACGAAGAGGAGCCGCGGACTTCTGCCCGCGTGGCCCGACGCCGGCGCCACGGCGCCGCGGGCCCGGCGGCTCAGTCCACGATCCGCCCGTTGACCGAGACGATCACGCCGAAGTCCACCGCGTTCCCGACGTAGCGGAAGCGGATCACGTCGCCGCAGTCGTATTCCTTCTCGCGTTCGAGCGTGTCGGAGGAGTCGCCGACGTAGTCCCCGAACAGCACGGTGACCTGCTCGGGATCTTCGCTGCGGATCAAGCCCAGCTCGTCGCAATCGAACTCGTAGGTCACGATCTCGCCCGGCTCGATCAGGCCGGTATCGAGCGTGTCGGCCGGGACGAGGCTGGCGAAGAAGCCCGAGTCGTCGTCGAACCGGATGTTGGGATCGACGGCGAATTCGGTGTCGTTGACGATCTCCACCGTGACGGCGTTCATGCCCGGCACGAACGCGCCGAGGTCCGGGCAGCCGCCCGCCAGCAGTCCCGCGGCGGCGGCCAGCAACGTGGTCAGTACGACGGATCGGGTTGGCATCGCGTGGTTCTCCCGTGCGGTTGGACGTTCCTCGGGTCGAGCGTCATACTGTCGCGCGGCGCCGCCGGGCGGCGTCGCGGCGGGGCGCGCCGATCTATCCGTCCCCGGCAGAGAGTCTAGACGCCGTCCCCGCCGGGTACAACGCTTCAGACCGCAAACGCACGACGAGGTTAGGCCATGGCCGCTCTGATGGTTGGGGTTTCCGGGATTCGAGGGATCATCGGCGAAACACTCACGCCGCGCGTCGCCGCCGAGTTCGCCCAGGCGTATGGAACGTTTCTGGGGGGCGGACACGTCGCGCTCGGACGCGACACGCGCCCCAGCGGAGAGATGTTCGCGGCCGCGGCGACCGCGGGCCTGCTGGCGACCGGCTGCCGCGTGACGCAACTCGGCGTGGTCATGACGCCCACGATCGGCCACGCCATCGGCTCGGGCGAGTACGACGGCGGCGTCATGATTACCGCGAGTCACAACCCCTCCCAGTGGAACGGCCTCAAGTTCCTCGACGATCGCGGCCTGGCACCTTCGCCGGAGATCGCCGGCCGCATCGCGCAGATCCACGACGCCGGCGCGTACCGCCTGGAGCGCAGCGAGTTCGCGCCGGTCCGCGAGGATCGCGAAGCCGGCCGCCGACACGTGGACGCCGTCCTGGCGGCGGTCGAGGTGGACCCGGCGCCGCTGCGGGGGCTGCGCGTCGTGCTCGACAGCGTGAACGGCGCGGGATGCCTCGTCTCACCGGGGCTGCTGGCCGAGCTGGGTTGCGAGGTGATCCACATCAACGGCGAGCCCACCGGGCGATTCGCCCACACGCCCGAGCCGATTGCCGAGAACCTGACCGACCTGTGCGCGCAGGTCCGCCGGCACGAGGCGGCGGCAGGTTTCGCGCAGGATCCCGACGCCGACCGGCTGGCGATCGTGGACGAAACCGGGCGCTACATCGGCGAAGAGTACACGCTGGCGCTCGCCGTTCGCTCGGTGCTGTCGCGGCGGCCCGGCCCCGTGGCCGCGAACCTGAGTACCTCGCGGATGGTGGACGACATCGCGCGGGCGTTCGGCGTCGAGGTCGTGCGCACGCCGGTCGGTGAGGCCAACGTCGCCCGCGGGCTGATCGATCACGACTGCGTCATCGGCGGCGAGGGCAACGGCGGCGTGATCGACCCGCGCATCACGCTGGTGCGCGACAGCCTCTCGGCCATGAGCCTCGTACTGCAACTGATGGCGGCGACCGGCCAGCGGTTGAGTGCCCTGGTAAGCGCCCTGCCGCGCTACGTGATGATCAAGCAGAAGTTCGAGTGCCCGCGCGAGCGGGCCCGGGCGGCCGCCGAGGCGATCGCGCAGGCGTTTGCGGGCGAGCGGATCAACCGTTCCGACGGCACGCGGGTCGATTTCGCCGAGGGTTGGGTTCACGCCCGGGCTTCCAACACCGAGCCGATCATGCGGATCATCGCGGAGGCCGCCGACGAGCAGACGGCGCGCGACCTGATCGCCCGGGTGCGCCGTGCCGCCGGGCTGGAGGAGCGTTCCTGATGTCCGACGAAACGATGACGATCGCGCAGCTCCGGCGGATGCTGGCGGACTTTGTCGCCGAGCGCGAGTGGGAGAAGTATCACGACCCCAAGAACCTCTCGATGGCGATCGCGATCGAGACGGCCGAGCTGATGGAGCACTTCCAGTGGGTCCGCAACGAAGAGCTGCCCGAGCTGCTGCGTGACGAGGGCCGCCGGGCGGAAATCGCCGACGAAGTCGCCGACATCGCCTGCTTCCTGCTCGCGCTGGCCAACGCGCTCGACCTCGACCTTTCCGACGCCGTGCGCGACAAGATGAAGCGCAACGCGGCGAAGTACCCCGCCGACGTCTTCCGGGGGCGCTACTACAAACCGGCCGCGCCCGAGACGGGCGGCTGACGCCGCCATCACGCGCCTGGCAGCGCCGCCGCGCCGAAGCGTTTCGCGCGTCAGGGTCGCGGCGGCCGGGGGCCGGGCCGCGAGCCGGTCTTGGCTTTCGCATCACCCGTCGGGTCGGGAACCGCGTAGTAGTCCAGCCCGCGCATCAGGCTTTGCGCCTCCCCAGGCGTCAGCAGGAATACGCGCCGCTGCTCGACCCAGGCGGCCTTGCGCGGCAGCTCGCCGCGGCGGACCTGGGCCACCTTCAGCGTGATCGTCCGGTCGTCCTTCAGCCCGATCGTGACCGTGACCGGCGCGTCGGCGAGCCCCTGCTGCTCGAGGTCGCCCTCGCGGTAGGCGAGGTACGCCGTCGCGCGCAGGGCCGCCAGTTGCTTGACGAAATCGCCCACTTTCTTCTGCGAGAGCTTGACGGTCGGGTCGGGCGGGTAGACCCAGTTGCCGTCTTCGCGGCGGAACTCGACCGTTCCGCCGGGCGCTTCGATCCTGAGGTCGCGCACGTCGTCGGCAGTGATATCAAACAGGCCGCGGCGGATCAGCTCCTGCGTGAACACGTCGTAGACCGTCTTGTCGAGCTCGAAGACGTAGGGCAGGTCGTCGTAGCGGGCGAAGGTCCTGGGGCCGCGCTGGACCACCAGCAGCGTATGCTCGACCGGGGCGACCTGCGTCGCGGGCGCCGAAGCGGCGGGCGCGCTGGCCGGGGAGGACGCGGACGCCGGCGGCCCCTCGATCCGCGGGGTCGCCGCGAAGCGGATCGTCACCGCCGGCTGGTCGAGCCCGTATTGCGCGAACGCGTCGCGGGCGACGACCTGCCGGGCCCGCAGGCGGGCGAGGTCGTTGGCCAGTTCGCGCGTGCTGGCGGGATCGGGCGGCGCGTCGGGCGGTTCGAGCAGCCGCCAGGGCCCGCCCTCGTCGCGCGCCAGCACGTAGTGCTTCTCGCCGCGCGTCAGGTCGATGCGGCGAATGCGGCCCGGCTCGAAATCGGTGATCGTGCGCGAACGCAGGGCCAGCGGCTGCGGAGCGATGTCGCGCGCCCGGGCGGCGCTGATGACCATGATCGAGGGCTGCCCGGAAACCTGCACGTAGGTATTGCGTCCGCTGGGCGTGTTCTTGCCGATGCGCAGCGTGATCGGTTCGACGTCGCCGGCGACGGAGAGCCTGAGCAGCGCGCGCGGCTCGTCGAGCCCGTAGGCCGCGGGCTCTTCGGGATCGTCCACGAAGTCGATCGCGTGCAGGTCTTCGAGCGCATCGAGCAGCTTTTCGACCGCGTCGGTATCGAGTTGGGCGAGGTCGCCGTCGCCGTGCCAGGTGCCGTCGGTCCTGGTCAGCACGGCCCGCTGGCCGCCGGCGGTCAGCTCGATCCGGTCGATCTGGTTGCGTTTGGCGCGCAGCACGCGCGGATCGCGCAGGTCGTCGAGTTTCGGCACGAGCTTCTCGACCTGCTGCTTGGTGAGGCTGACCACCCAGGGCTGGTCGGCGAGCTTGGCGTAGCGGGCGGTGGATTCGAGATCGGCCCAGCCGCCGACGAGCAGCGCGTGGGTCTTGGTCACGGTCCTGAACTCGGGCTCGCTCGGCTGCGTGGCGCTCTGGTTCTCGTCCTCGCCTTGCTTGTTGTTCTCGACCTTCTCTTTTTTCTCCGTGGTCACGCGAATCGACAGCCAGGGCGTATCGAGGCCGTAGGGTTCGAGCGAGGTCGGCGCGTCATCGACGAACTCCTTGACGCGCACGCTGCCCAGCCCGTTGATGATCCCGGTCAGCTTCTGCGGTCGGGCGTAGGCCCGCACCGGCTGGTTGATGACCCACTCGCCCGCGTCGTTGCGCGTAAAGTCGTAGGTCTTGCCGCCGTGGGTGATCTCGACGTGGCGGGCGTCGGAAGCCGAGAGGCGGATCAGGCTCTTGGCGCGATAGTCGTTGACCTTGCGGTCGATGTCGCGGGTCAGGTCGCGCGCGATGATGAAGATGCGCTGGTCCCCGGCGATGCGCACGTACATGTCGTTGCTCAGCGCGACCCGCTTGCCGATCTCCAGCGCGAAGTCCTTGTCGTCCCGGGTGTGGATGGTGAGCGTGGCGGCGGGCGGATCGAGTCCGGCGTCCTGCGGGCTCACGCCGCCGGCGCCGCTGGTCACGACGCGCTTGTACTGAAGCGACGTGACGGTCGTGGCCAGACCGTCGACCAGGTAGCTTTCGGTCGGGCTCTCCAGCGGCTCGACCATGCGCCAGGTGTCGGGGCCGGGGCGCTTGGCGTCCGGGTCGCGTTCGAACACGAGCGTGGGTTTGCCGGCGCGTTCGAACGTGACCTTGACGATCGCGTCGCGCTCGGGACGCGGGTCGAAGACGTAACGCGGTTTGTTGTCGGTCTTGACCTCGGGCTGCGTCGCCGTCTCGGCCGGCTTGCGCCCGGTCACGATCCACAGCGCGGCGCCGGCCACCACCAGAACCAGCAGGATGAACGTGGTCTTGAAATTCATCCGGGATTACCTCCGTCGCATCAACCACACGCCGGCCCCGACCAGCAGCGCCAGGCCGGGCCAGATACCGACCAGGAAGATCTGCGTGAACGTCAGTTGCGGGCCTTCTTTGAGCTTGGTCAGGCGCGGGACCTCGCCACGCTGGGGCCCGACGGCGATGCGGTCGGCGTCGCCGGTGAGCCAGTAGAGCGCGTTGAGGAACAGGTCGCGGTTGGCCGGGTAGAGCTTGACCAGCCGCAGCGCTCCGCCCAGCAGGAGCATCTGGCTCATGTTCATCACGTTGTCGGAGATGAACGTATCGCTGGCGAAGACGACCAGCTTCCGGGTCTGGTCGCCGTCCTTGCGCGTCGCGGCCACGGCCAGCGGGAACGGCGCGGGGATGTCGTCGTCGTAGCGCCGCGTGCCCTGTTTCTTCTTGAGGTCGTCGTTGATCCGCGAGAGGTTGGAAATCGCCCAGACGTCCTCGGTGTCGTTGAGCACGACGATCGGCTGGAGTTCGACGCCCGCGGGCCGTTCCTGGCCCTCGAGCAGCTTGAGCGGCGCGACCGCCTGAAACGCCGCCGGCAGCCCGGCCAGCGGCTTGCCGATCGTCTGGTCGGTGTAGTGGAAGACCCGCGACGTCACCAGCAGCCGCTGGCTGACGGGGTACTTGAGGTTCTCGCGCTGGGGGTTGACGGCGAACTCGAGCGTCAGGTGGCCGTCTTCGACCTCGATCCCCCAGGTCTTCTTGAGGTAGTCCTTGAACGCGTAGCGGCCGGGCGTCGGGATGAACTGCGACGCGGGGGGTTCCCAGTGCGTCAGGAAGATCGCCATGCCCGACTTGCTCACGGCGTCGATGACCCGCTGCTTCTGCTGCTCGCTGATCGGCGGCTCGGCCGCCGGCCGCATCGGGTTGGACTGCGGTGGCGGCGCAGGCGGGAAGACGACGTAGACCACCCGGGCGGCGTCCTTGACCTCCGGCGGCTCGGGCTGGGTCTTCACGTCCCATTCCGCGGTGATGAAGTTCTGCTTTTCGAGGACGTCCTTGATCCCCTCGTAGGGAGCCTGGGGCATCTGCATCGGGTTGGCCCGCGAAAAGTCGGGTTTGAGCAGCGGCTCGCCGCCATAGCGGGTGAAGATGACGGCGGTCCGCTTCTTCTGCGTGAGCTTGAGGATCGCGGACGAAACCGCCTGTTCGCCGGCGAAATCGCGCGGGTCGCCGTCCGGCGGTTCGGGGGCGTTGCGGTCGGTCCGCCAGGGCCAGACGTCATCGAGCGAGAGCACTTCGGCCTTCTCGCTGTTTTCGACCACGATCGACGAACCGCGTTTGAGCCGGTCGTAGAGCTCTTCGAGCTTGACCTTCTTGAGGTTCTGGACCTCGTCGAGCAGCTTCTGGGCGTCGTCGAGGATCGGCTGGTACCGCTGGGGGGCCTGCTGGAAGAACCCGCCGGCCTGCGGACCCAGCCCGGCCACGCCGCCGCCTTCGCGTCCCATCCAGCCCGAGATGTCCTTGAGCACCTTGGTCAGCTGCGTGAGGTACTCCTTGACGGCGCTGATCGCCTGGCCGTAGCGCGGCACCTCCTCGGCCTGGAGCTCGCGCACGGTCGTCTCGGTGTCCTGCGAGTTCTGGAGCAGCACGCGCAGGTTGCGCTGGATGATCGCCAGGTTGCTGTCGCGGCCGGCGGCCGGGTTGGCGGCGACGAGCTGCTCGAGCGCGGTGGACTCGTTCTGGAGAAACTCGGCGACGCGCTTGTTGAGCTCGGGAAACCTGGCCAGCGCTTCGGCGTGGGGCTTGGCCTCGTCCTTGTACGCGGGTTTCTCGCGCAGCCGGGCGAGCAGCCTGGTGACCTTGGCCGCGTCCTTCTCGGGGTCGATCATCTGGGCCGTGACCTTGCCGCCGGCGGCCGTCTCGTAGAGATCGAGCAGGTCGGCCACGCGCTTGCGCCGCTTCTCGGCATACGGCCGCACCTCTTTGAGCGCGGTGCTGTAGAGGCCGGTGATGGTGATCGGCTGGTCGAGTTTCTCGAGCAGTTGCACCGTGCGCGGGCTGAGGCTGTTGAGCCCGGTCCGCGTGACGTCGATCTGTTTGCCGTAAGCGCCGGCGGCCCAGACGACGATGGCCAGCAGGGCCACCGCCAGCACGATGGTGATGCCCACGTTCAGGCCGTAGACCAGCCGGCGTTTTCCCGCGCTCATTGTCGCACTTACCGCCATCGCCGAGACTCCACTACCTTGATCGTCAGGAACAGAAAGAAGATCGCCGTCGCGACAAAGAAGACCACGCTCTCGGTCGTAATCAGTCCGCGGTTGAACTGATCGAGGTGG
The DNA here is from genome assembly GCA_964428275.1 of uncultured Planctomycetales bacterium. Lineage (GTDB taxonomy): Bacteria > Planctomycetota > Phycisphaerae > UBA1845 > Fen-1342 > JALSRY01. Next base: position 14,752 of record CAYRXN010000073.1, read on the forward strand.
CGCAGCACGTTGATCTTCTGGAACGCGGTCCGCACGCCGCCCTGGGCGTGTTGCACGATGAACGCGGCGAACCAGACGAACAGCATCAGCGGAACCATGCCGAGCATCCACGCCACGATCTGGTTCCTGGTCAGGCTCGACGTGAACACCCCGAACGCGGTAAACGCCGCGCCCAGCAGCAACAGCCCCAGATAGGAGGCCAGCGAGGCGCCCACGTCCGGATTGCCGAAGATCATCATCAGCACGAGATAGACCAGCGTGCCCGCGAGCATGATGGTGTAGAAGATCATCGCCGCGAGGTACTTGCCGATGACGAACTGCCCGTCGGTGACCGGGGCGGTGGTGAGGGTCTCGATCGTGCCGCTGCGGTATTCCTCGCTGATGGTCCGCATGCTGATGGCCGGGATGATGATGGTCAGCACGTAGGGCGTGAAGTCGAACACGCTGCGCAGCGTGGCCGGCTTGCCCGGTGCGATGCTGCCGGTCACCAGCACGATCACGCCGGTAATCAGCAGAAAGCCCGCGACGACGATGTACCCGATCGGTGAGAAGAAGAGCGAGAACAACTCCCGCTCCATGATGGCGATCGTGTTTCTCATCTCTTTTGGTCCTCTGCGGTGCCCGCGACGCTCTGGGCGTCCCGCGCGCCGGCGACGATTTTGACGAAGAAGTCCTCGAGCGTGGCGACGTCGCGACGCAGCTCACGCAACGGCCAGTTGTGCTCGGCCGCCAGGCGGAAGATCGCCTCGCGCCGGTCGCTGTCGGCCGCCACGGCCAGCGCGCACCAGCCGTTCTGGGCGTGGGCCTCGACCTCGCGAACGCCGTCGAGCTTGCGGACGGCGGCGGCGACCTGGTCGGCCGGCCCCTTGATCTCGGCGATGATCTTCGAACCGCCGGTGATCCGCTCACGAAGCTCGGCCGGCGTGCCCGAGGCGACGATCTGCCCCTTGTTGATGATGATCAGCCGCCGGCAGGTGGCCTCGACTTCGGGCAGGATGTGGCTGGAGAGCATCACCGTGTGGTCCTGGGCCAGTTCGCGGATCAGGGCCCGCGTGGCGCGGATCTGGGTCGGGTCCAGACCGATCGTCGGCTCGTCGAGGATCAGGACGGGCGGGTTGTGGAGCAGGGCGTCGGCCAGCCCGACGCGCTGGCGGTAGCCCTTGGAAAGATGGCCGATCGGGCGGTCGATCACGTCGCTGAGCCAGCAGCGCTCGGTGACGCGGCGGATCGCCCGCTCGCGCGTGTCACGATCCAGCCCGCGGATCTTGCCCCGAAACCGCAGATACTCGCGCACCCGCATCTCCAGGTACAACGGCACCGACTCGGGCATGTAGCCCACCCGGGCCCGCACGGCCATCGACTCGGTGAACACGTCGTGGCCGGCGACCGAAGCCGACCCCGCCGAGGCGGGATGGAAGCAGGTCAGGATGCGGATCGTGGTGGTCTTGCCCGCGCCGTTGGGCCCGAGAAAGCCGACGATTTCGCCGTCGCCCACGGTAAACGACACGCCGTTGACGGCACACAGGCTGCCGTAATACTTGGTGAGGTTGCGTACTTCGATCACGCCGGAACCCTCGCTGTATCTTCCAACAACTGGACGGCCGCCGGCCGGCGAACCGGTCGTAAAACGTTCAGGAATGCTTCGTGTGGTGTGCTGTCTGCGCCCCGGACGGCCCCCGGCCGCCTGATGCGCCCACAGCCCGCCGCGCGCCATCGGCGTCCAGCGAAGTGCCAGATTCTAGTTTTCCGCAGGAAACTGTCAAGAAACCCACGGACGCTGCCCGAGGGGGGCGCCACCGGGCCGCGTCACGGGACCCGGCTCGGAAGCTGACCGGTTGCCCCCGCCGGCGATGCGTCGTTTGCGCCCAAGCGAAATCCGCCGGCTGCCTGGCCGCCCCCTCTTCCGCTGCGTCGATTTTTCGGTTGGTCGGGCCAACCGGCCGATCTATGATTACACGGCGGCGTGTCGATCCGCGCTGCCCGTACCGGCGAATCGTCTGGCCGCGGCCATTCCGCCGACCGGGCCGCCGATCGCCGAACAACCGATGGGGCCACGCGATGTCCGCACTCGACCAGCAAGTCTGCAAGACCCGCCGGCGCCTGACCGTCAACGTCCTGCTCGTCCACCTCGCACGCGGCGTGCTCGCCGCGGCGATCCTGTGGATCGTCGTCGTGCTCGTCGAACGGGTGTTCGGGCTGGGGATTGCGCTGCGTGCCGCGGGAATCGTGATCGGCGGGGTGGGGCTCGCCGTGACGGCCGCCGGCCTGTACCGCGACCGAATCAGTCCGCTCCGGGCGGCGGTCGTGCTCGACGAGGCGGCGGGACTCAAGGAACGGATCAGCACCGCGATCACCTGTCGTGACGATGCCGACCCGTTCGCCCGGGCCACGGTGCAGGACGCCGAACGACAGGCCGCGCGGGTTCACGTGCCGGCCCACGTGCGCTGCCGGGCGCCGGACTTGTGGCCGTGGTCGCTGGCGGCGGTGATCGCCGGCGCCATCATCTTCCAGTTCATGCCCCAGCTCGACGTACTGGCCGGCGACCAGACCGCGGCGCCCGACCAGACGGTCCAACGGCAGCAGGCCCGACAGATCGAGACGGTGCTCAACCAGCGTATGGAGAAGCTCCGCCGGCGCGTGGCGAACACGCCCGGTCTGGCCGACCTCCAGGACGACCTGAAAGAACTCAAGCTGCCCGACGAGCCGCTGATGACGCCCGAAGACATCCGGCGTGAAGCGGTCAAGCGGATCGACAAAGTGGCGGACAAGCTCAAGCAACGGCTCAACGACGACGCGCTCGAATCGCTGGAACGTCTCAAGCGTGATCTCGCCAAACTCGAAACGCCCCAGGGCAAAGACCCGGCCGCGAAGCTCGCCCAGGCGCTGGCCTCCGGCGACATGCAGGCCGCCAAGGCCGCGATGGAACAGCTCAGGAAGAGTCTCGAACAGGCCGCCGACAAGAGCGACGATCCCGAGACGAAGCGCAAGCTCGAACAGATGCGCAAGAAGCTCGACAACCTGTCCAAGCAGCTTTCCAAGCTCGGCGAAGACAAGGATTCGCTCAAGGACTTGCAGAACAAGGGCGGCCTCTCCGAGAAACAGGCCAAGGAACTGATGAAGAAACTGGCCGGCAAGAACGCCCAGCAGATCGCCAGGCAGTTGCAGAAGCAACTGGCCCAGTCGGGGATGACCAGGAAGCAAATCCAGCAGCTGGCCAGGAAAATCGCGCAGAACCAGCAGGTTCGCCAACAGCTCAAGCAGCTCGCCAGGAACATGGCCCAGGCCGCCCAGGCCTGCCAGCAATGCCAGCAGGGCCGGCAAGGCAGCAAGCAGCCGGGCAACTCCGGCGCCGGCCTTCAGCAGGCGATGCAGCAACTGTCGCAACTCGAAATGGCCCAGCAGATGGCCGACGAGCTCCGGGCCCGCCTGGCCGAGCTCGATCAGATGAAGAAAGGAGCCTGCCAGGGCAACGGCAACTGCCCTGATCCGACGGACCCCAACCGGATCGGCGGACAATCCAACCAGTATGGCCGCGGCTACGGCAGCCGGATCGGCCAGAAGCGCAGCCCCCACCAGTACAAGACGCAGATCGAGAACACGCGCATCGGCCAGGGGCAGATCATCGGCGAACAGTTGTTCGACGGGCCACAGATCAGGGGCCGGGCCACCGCCGAGGCCCGCCCGGCGATCGAGGCGGCCGTGCGCGACGCCGAAGACGCCGTCGAGCGAGAGCAGATCCCCCGCCAGTACGAACAGATCGTCCGCACCTATTTCGAGCGGCTCGCCGGACTGATGGCCGGTGGCGGTCCGAGGTCGAAAGAAAAGGCGTCCGATGCTCCGGCTGCCGAGGCCCCAGAGGGGAAAGCCGGGAAGCAGGACGATTAGTCCGGGCTGTCCCCGTGCGAAAGGTCGGACAGCAGTTCCCCGCCGAGGTCGCTGGCCCCACCCGGGGCGACGTCGCCTTTGAAAAACACGATCCACGCTCCCCCGGCGGCAGGGGTGTCTCGCCCGTGTGTGGCCGGCCGCGCAACGCCTGATGTCGGTGAAACGGCGCCGGAACCCGACTCCACGGGCAGGGCCGTCCGTCTCTTCGGCCTGAACGGTCCATCTGCGACAACCCGCGATTCCGGCGCAACTCCGCCCCGTCGCCAGGAACGTCGGCGGCCACGCGGGAAACCCGGTCGATACTGCCGGTTACGGAACGGTAGACTGCTTTTTTACCGTGGGAACGTGTGAGGTCGCCGCCGGCCGGTACACCGCGTTTCTCAACGCCGTGGCCGCCGACGATGCCTGCGGCCTCTGCAACCCCAACAAGTGGTCGAGCGATCGCGGCTGCAAGATCGAGCGGGCCGGCGCGCCGGGCAGCCGCGCGTACAGCGTGGCCGCCGGCTGGGCCAATCGGCCGGCGAACCACGTCTCCTGGGGCGATGCCGCGGGACGTCAGGTTCTCGCGGCGCCGCGTGCTGTCGGAATCGTGCGCCCGACTCGGACGGTCTCCTGCGCCGGATTGTTCGTGGAATCCCGCGTCGCCGGCGATGATGAACAGCCACCGTCGGGCGTCGCTGCCCGAAACACCACGTGCCGCGTTGCCCGGCGCTTCGCCTGAATGATCGGCTCGAACCAATCTCATGCCACAAAGACGAGCACCCACAATCCGACGCCGACGATCAGCACGCCGGCGACGCGCCGGAGAATCTCCGTCCCGCGGTTCCAGCCCTTCGAATCCGCCATCTTCTGCACCAGGCCGATCGACGTCCCGCCGAGCAGCACCAGCCCGCAATGCCCCAGGCTGTAGGGCACCAGCAGCGTCGCGCCGTAGGCCGCCCCCTTGAGCGGGACCACCGCCAGCAGCGCCAGCAGCACCGGGCCGGCGCACGGCAGCGACACCAGCCCGAACAACAGCCCCAACAGCAACGCTCCCACAAAACCCTTCCGACGCGGACGAATCCCCGCCGGTGCCGGAATCCGAATGTGCAGCACGCCCAGCAGATGCAGCCCCATCAGCAGGCATACGCCCGCCGTCACATAGGGCCACCAGGCCGCCTTGAGCACGCCGCTGGCCGCCCACGTCGCCAGGAACAGCAACGCGAACATCGCCGTCAGCCCGAGCGCAAACGTCAGCGACAGCAGGAACGACCGCACGACCGGCCGCTTCGTGTCGGCCTCCTGCCCCGCCACGTAGCCCACCATCAGCGGCACCATCGCGATCACGCACGGATTGGCCGCGGTCAGAAGCCCTCCCGCCAGCGCCGCCAGCGGCGCCAGCCACGGACTGTCCTGCACGACCTGGGCCAGTTGTTGCGTGATCGCCTCGAACATGCGTTCCTTCGTTCGCCGATTCCGGCCCGGGTCTCTGCGCGATACGGTCGAACCCGGCTCGCCGCGCCGCCGGCGGGCCTACCTGACGCCGACTTTCTCCGCGAAAAGCCTGACGAGTTCTTCCTTCGAGACAAACCCCTCGTGCCGCCACACCTCGCGACCGTCCCTGTCCAGCAGGATTTGCGTCGGGATCAGCCGAACGCCGTACTTCCGGGCCGGCGCCGGGTCTTTCCACACGTCGTGGAACTCGACGATCAGCCGCCCCTCATACTCCTTTCGCAACGCTTCGAGGATCGGCGCGAGATCCTTGCACGCCTTGCACTTGTCCGCGCCCAGGTCGATGAGCCGCGGCAGCCGTGCGGCCGGAGCGCTGGCCGGCTGCGGAGCGGAGCGCGCAGCCGGCCGCGACGAGGCGTCCGAACGCGCGGCGGAACCCGACCGCGCAGGCCGCGACGCGACCGCCGACGATCGCGGAGCCGGGGACGAACCCGCGGTCGATTCGGCGGTTGGCGTTGCACCCGGGCGGGCGTTTTTCCACCAGGCGGTGCCGACGACCAGCAGAATCACCAGCCCGACCGCCACCGCGTTGACTACGCTGCGCTTGCTCACGGCGTCTCTCCCGTCAGAGCAGGGCCTTCGCACACATCAGGGCCGCGACGGCGAACAGAAAGCAGCCGAACGCCCTCTTGAGCTTGCCCTTGTCGATGCCGATCGAGAACCGCGCCCCGATCTGGCCGCCCGCGAACACCGCGACCGCCAGGATCAGCGACGTTCTCCAGTCCCAGTGCCCCGAGGCGACGTGGCCGGCGAAGCCGCCCGCGGCCGTCAGCCCCACCATGAACGCGCTCGAACCGATCGCAATCTCCATGGGAATCCCGAACAGCAGCACCATCATCGGTACCTTCATGATCCCGCCACCGATCCCGATCAGGCCGCTGAGCGCCCCGGCGGCAAACGAGATCGGCAGCGCAACGGCGAGGTTCACGCAGTACTCCCGCTCGCCCATCCGGCGGCGCCAGCCGAAGAAGCTGCTGCGCGCCGGGCAGTCGTGGCTTGCTCGAAAGTCGCGCACCATGAACACCGCGGCCACTGCGATGACGCCGGCGAACACGATCATCAGCACCGGGCCGGAGAATCTGCCCGAGACCAGCCCGCCGGCCAGTCCGCCGGTGGCCGTCACGGTCTCCAGCACGATCGCCAGCGGCCAGTCCACGCGCTTGGCCCTGCGAAAAACAATCGTCGCCGACAGCGACATGGTCATGATGAGAAACAGGCTGGTCGCCGCCGCGGTGTGAAAGTCGATCCCCGCCCATACCTGGATCGGCGTATAGAGCACGCCTCCACCCTGGCCGAGCAGAGAAAACACGACCGCGACCAGAAACATCAACCCGGCGAGCAGATAGACCATGCCCTGTTCCAAACCCGCGCCGCATGGCGCGCCAAGCCAACCGCCAAGACGCAGGGGCGCCGCCAGGAGGCGGTGCATGGCGAATGGCGAATGCCGAATGCCAAGTGGCGAATGATCTTCCGCCGGCGCATTGCCTCCGTCCCTATGTCCCTTCGTCCCTCAATCCCTTAATCCCTGTTCCCTCCTCGCCTCCGTCCCTATGTCCCTTCGTCCCTCGATCCCTTAATCCCTGTTCCCTAATCCCTGTTCCTTCCTCGCCCGTCTCTCACTGGCCCGCTGCCTTCTCGCGGCACGGTATGCACACCTTCTTCTCGCCCAGGACGCGGCCGTAGGCTTCGACGACCATGTCGCCGCAGAGATCGCACACGAAGCTGTCGAACGTGTGGGCCGGCTCGGTCCAGGCGTGGTCGAACACGTCACCGATGTTGAGCAGTTGTTCCTCGGGTGCGTTCATCACGCGCTCGACGAGCGGGTCGATGACGTCGGCGGGCACCTGCGAGGGCGGGACGCCCTTCATGCGGTATTTCTGGAAGAAGTCGGTTTTCTTGTTGGCGGCCATCGCTTCGGCCTTCGGCGCCACGCGGACGGCCCGGCCGCTTTTCTTGTCGATCAGCGTCAGCCCCCACTTGCCGTAGTGGAGCTTCTTGATGTTGCCCTTGCCGAAGGTGCAGCCGGTGACCATCTGGACGCCGTCGGCGAAGCAGGTCGCGCAGTGCGCCTCGCCGATCTCGACCAGCGCCATGAGCTGGCCGTCCCTGGCCCGCGCGACGCCCAGCCTGTTCATGGCGGCGGCGCCGGCCCGCAGCCCCATGGGCATCGCCGGGCAGCGGTGGCCGTGCAACGTCAGTCCGGCTTCGAGGTAGGTTCTGGGATCGATCATCCTTCATACTCCTATTGTCTGAGCAGGTCTTCCAGCTCGCGCTGGCCCGGCAACTTGCCGGACACTTTCACCTGCCCGTCGATGACCAGCGCGGGCGTGATCATCACGCCGTAGCTACTGATACGATTCAGGTCGGTGACGTGTTCGATCTCGCAGTCGATCTGCAGTTTTTCGGCGGCCTTTCTGACCGCCTGTTCGAGCGTGTTGCACTTGGCACAACCCGTTCCCAGGACTTCGATCTTCATCGCGTACTCCTCGTTGCAGTCTCACGCCGACAGGTTTCCGTAGATCAGTCCGGTGAGGGTGGCCATCACGACGACGGCGGCGCAGAACACCGTGGCGCGCTTCCAGCCCATCACCTTGTAGATCACGAGCATGTTGGGCAGGGACAGTGCCGGCCCGGCCAGCAACAGCGCCAGCGCCGGGCCACGGGCCATGCCGTGCTCGGTCAGCGCCTGGACGATCGGGATTTCGGTCAGCGTCGCGAAGTAGAACAACGCTCCGATCAGCGAGGCGACCAGGTTCGACCGCAGCCCGTTGTCGCCGACCAGCGCCGCCACCTGCCGGTCGGGCAGCAGCGCGCCGACGAATCCCACGACGAACACCCCCGCGAACAGCAGCGGCACCAGCAGCTTGGCGAAGTCCCAGGTGTTGTGCATCCACTCGCGGAACTCCTCGCGGTCGGTCCAGCGCCAGACCATCAAGGCCACCAGCAGCCCGCAGAATCCCGCCAGAACCCAGCGCACGCGAAAGATGCGCGTGACCCAGTTTTCCGCCTGCTCGATCGAGGCGATTTCGGTCTTGGGCAGCACCAGCCGGTCGCCGGCCCGCGCGCCGCC